>JBGTDM010000420.1:0-7413 GCA_041748315.1 Pirellulaceae bacterium | reverse complement strand
TTTGGGTAAACTATATCCGAATGATTTCGGCTTTGAGGAGAAACCACCAAATGACGACTCGCATGTTTCGCGCGCTTACGTTGGCCATGACCGGTTTAGGGTTGTTGGTCTGTTTTAACAAAACCGTCAGCGCTCAGATTTTTTCACAACCGGCAGGTGTTGAAGTTGACGCTCAAGGGATTCTGCACACTCGTGTGTTTGCCGATCCTGGAGGTGAATTGACAAAGTTGCGAATCCAAGCAGCCAAACAGCTAATCGACAGCGACCTGCAGCAGCCTTCAAGTTTGCGGATGATCTCACTCCAGCGGTTGGAACAGTCGATCGCTGATCGTTTGGATCAGAACTTACCGTTGACGGATGACCAGAAATATTTGGCGGGACTGACCTCGGTCACTCATGTGTTCTACTATCCGAGTACCAAGGACATTGTGATTGCTGGTCCGGGTGAGGGCTTTTATACCGATCTATCGGGCCGAGTTGTCGGCATTACATCTGGCAAACCGGTTTTAAATCTAGAAGATTTGGCGGTCGCATTGAGAGCTTATCCAGCTTCCGGCGAAAAGACGAGATTGATTAGCTGTTCAATCGATCCAACTCAGGAAGGCTCAAGGCGTCTCCAGGAAACAGTCAATTCCTATGGCGGTCGGTTTCCTGGCGATACAGGACTACTTGTCGATTCACTGCGAACGGCGTTGGGTAACCAACATATCACGATCAAAGGCGTTTCTCCAAATACACGTTTTGCTCAGGTCCTGGTGGAAGCTGACTACCGTATGAAACTTATCGGTATCGGTTTGGAATCTCCGGCCGTGAATTTCAAGACATACATTGAAGCAGCAAGCCCTCAGTCTTCCGATAGCAACCAGTTGCAACGATGGTATTTCGTTCCAGATTACGAGACGATTCAAGTCAGCGAAGACGAACTGTCCATGACTCTGGTTGGTCAAGGTGCCAAGCTGGTGAATGCTAACGAGTTGGTCAACAGTGATGGCTCCCGCGTTTCGACTTCGAGAGTGAATGGGGCCAGCAAGGCGTTTACGAAAAATTTCACGCAGAAGTTCCCTCTGTTGGCGGAAAAAACTCCTGTGTTTGCCGAATTGAAAAACATGATCGATTTAGCAATCGTGGCTGCCTATATCCAGGAAATGGATTTCTACGGTAAAGCTGACTGGAACATGCCAGTTTTGGGAGACGAAGCCAAGATTCAAACCGAACGGTTTAATGAACCGAAACATGTTGCCGCAGCAATCAACGCTGTCTGGAAAGGAAGATATTTGATGACACCGATCGGTGGTGGCGTTAACATTCAACCTCGAATGGCCTTAACAGCCGATCATATGCAATACGATGAATCTGGAAAGGTCGAACAGGCCCGCAATGCGGTCAATATAGATACGGTAGAGTTGACAAGCTGGTGGTGGAATTAGCGTTGGACGGGCGACTCGCGGTTGCGAAGTTTAGGTCATTGATTCGATTGCGATCTCTGAAATGACGTAAGCGCCGAAATGACGGTGAGGTGATATTTTCGACTCATGAGAGCTCGGTGGCGACACCGGGCTTTTATTTTGCTTCTCCCGCATTTTTTAGATGGGAATAACGTGTGGGCTTTCCAGGTCCCGCCAATGTTCCACAGCGGGAAACTGCTTTTCATTGGATCCGTCAGGTGATAAATTCTATTCATCTTTTGATGAAAGGGTTTATCAATGAAGCCATCGTTGACGATCTTGTGCGTGGGCGTAATTTGTATCCTGCTGCCGTGTGGAATTCTTTCCGCCCAACCGCGAAGCGACGAACAGCCTAATATTTTGTTTTTATTGGCTGACGACCAGCGGTGGGATTCCATTGGTGCTCACGGTAACACCGTCATTCAAACGCCAAACATCGATCAATTGGCGCGCCAGGGTTTCAGCTTTAGCAATGCGTATTGCTTCGGCTCGCCCCATGGAGCGGTTTGTATTCCCAGTCGCGCGATGTTGCATACTGGTAGATCGTTGTTTCGTCTTTCCAACCTGAACATGGATGGCTATCAGACCTTGGGAGAAATTCTGGGTGAGCACGGATATGAAACCTTTGCCACCGGCAAGTGGCATAATGGCCGACCGTCGTTTGTAAAGAGCTTTCAACAAGGGCGGAATATCATGTTCGGCGGCATGTCCAATCATGCTGAAGTCCCGATTGTACAACTGGACCGTCACGAGATGGATTTTAGTGCCGTTGAAGTTGGCCAACATTTCTCGAGCAAACTATTTGCAGATGCGGCAATACAATTCCTGTATGAACGTGACATTGATCGTCCATTTTTTTGTTATGTGTCGTTTACGGCACCGCACGATCCTCGAATGTCGCCAGGGAACTTTAATCGCATGTACCAACCGGACGAGATGCCGCTCCCCAAAAATTTTCTCCCCCAACATCCATTTAACAATGGTGACTTGACAACTCGTGACGAGAATCTTGGGGCTTGGCCCAGAACGCCTGAAATGATTCGCGCTCAAACCGCCGACTACTTTGGCTTGGTTTCGCATCTCGATGAACAGGTCGGTCGAATTCTCGAAGCGTTACGCGAAACCGATGTCCTTAAGAACACGATCATCATCTATGCTGCCGACCATGGGCTTGGGCTGGGAAGCCATGGCTTGCTTGGAAAACAAAACCTTTACGAACATAGCATGAAAGCGCCGCTATTCGTGGTCGGGCCGGGGATCGCACCAGGTCAAAGCGAAGCCCTTGTGTATTTATACGAATTGTTTCCGACATTGCTGGAGTTTGCTGGAGTCGCTGATCCCGCTGAAAAAGATGGTCAATCACTGGTACCTTTAATCCATGGAAACTCGGAACGGACACGAGATTATCTGTTCACGGCTTATGGAACGTCGATGAGAGCGGTGCGAGATATCCGTTGGAAATTGATTCGTTATCCGCAGATTCATCGAACGCAACTGTTTGATTTGAAAAATGATCCTGACGAGATTCATGACTTAAGTGAATCCAAGGACGTCGTCCATCGAACGGAATTTGAACGCTTGTCGGATTTAATGGTTCGAGCTCAACAGGAATTCAACGACACTCAGCCGCTGTCGGTCGATCAGCCACAGCCGGCCGAAATTGATTTAACGGGTCGGGAACGGAAGCCCGACCAATGGCAACCCCGCTGGATCGTCGAAAAATACTTTAAAGATTAGTACTCCGTCTTGGCTAAGAAGCGGGGTTGGAGTTCAGCCATCAGGTTGCAAAAAACAATCTGAAGCTTGAACTCCAACCCCCAAAATAGGCTGGAAAGTTTACCAGCAAGTTTACGACTCAGATGCTGCCTCAACTCGTTTCAAAGGCTGGAGTTTCAAATAGACGAGGGACCGCCACAACCACTCAAACGGGCCAAACCGGAAGAAGTGGAGCCACAATGGGGACCCAATGAGCTGCACCATCCATATTCCAACGACAATTGCCAATTGCTCTGTTCTGGACACCAATCCAAACCAACCCATTCCGTGGCCGTAAAAAATCGTCGTCGCAATCAGCGATTGCAGTAAATAGTTGGTTAACGCCATTTTACCTGCGGACTTCAACGAATATTTGAACAGGTTCAGGCAGCGACAACGACCGAACAAAGCAATCGCGCAAACGTAACCAATGGCCACAAACAAACTTCCCACATAGTTTGGCAATATCCCAAAGAAGAAGGAATATTCCATTCGGAAACCTTCGGCGAGATTTCTTTGAACACCAACAGCCACCCCTATCAATCCAACCAACAAACAGCTCGTCCCTAACACGACATAACATCGGGTGCTACATCGATTGGTCAGTACCCCCAGTTTAAAGAGTCCCATCCCTATCAGCATCAATCCGCTTGCTCGCCAAAAGAACAGGATGGAAAACACAAACGTTTCCATCCCCAGGGCTGTCGTCATGCGTTTCGGCATTTGCTCGATCCAAGACCCTTGGTATGCACTGACCTCGGCAGCGACTTGTTCCGGATTCGGTTG
Organism: Pirellulaceae bacterium; assembly: GCA_041748315.1. Classification (GTDB taxonomy): domain Bacteria; phylum Planctomycetota; class Planctomycetia; order Pirellulales; family Pirellulaceae; genus CALMEE01. The sequence continues at coordinate 3,427 of JBGTDM010000420.1, read as the reverse complement.
CCAGCTGTCACGAAGCGCGTCAAGTTGATCGTGCGACATGGCGCTGAGTGCAAAGCCAGAAAAAAGAAAAATTGCGACTGGAACCAAAACGAAACCGCATCCGAGTGCAATCAGGTATCGTGCGGACCAATGTCGAACCCAGAATACCATAAAACCGCAGATCGCATATGCAAACAGGATATCTCCAAACCAAATCAAATGAGCGTGCAAAAGTCCGAAAATCAACAGCCAAAACATTCGCCTGGTATGTATCCAGAATGGGTTCTGCGAGTGTTGATGAGCGCGTTCGGACATCACCAGGATGCCGGCACCAAACAGCATGGAAAAGATCGACATCATTTTGGAGTCGAATAGCGTGTAGGTCACAAACCAGACTAAGAAATTACTCCCTTGGAAGTCTCCAAACGCGGTAGGATTGTTGTAAGCGGCGCCAATCATCGCCATCGCCTGAATGTTAACGATGAGAATTCCCAGGACCGCACTTCCACGCAACAGGTCGAGCAAGTCGATTCGTTGCGAGTCTTGTAGCGGTTCAACGACTGGATTTGGCGTTTCAGGCATAGGATACTTTTAACAAACAAAGAGTCTGGCATACCGTGGCCCACGCTTTCATCAGCGGTTGGGTCACCGTTGTTTTACCGCAATGCCGATTGACAAACAAACGGATTCAGGCCGTAGTTTGAGTGGGGACGCCAGAGAACATCTTAAATTTGTCATTCACTGTCCGGTTTCAACAACCCGGCGCTCGAACGGTAAAATTTGCTGCGGCGTTGTTCAGTTGAAGGAGACTCGCCGGACATTTGAGCCTGCAAGTCTTTAATCAAGGCAATCGTGTAAGGGCACTTCAGCACCTTGAATCGAAAATCGATGTACACTTGATGTTCGGCTGTTAAAACCTGGAGCAAATATTGCGATACCAGGTCGCGGTTGGGAACACCAATTTGGTATTTCCGCCAAATTTCGCCCAACGTATGAACTCCTGCGTCACGACGGCGATTGATTTGCGACATGCGGGTGATCAATTTGGGATTAGATCTTGCAAGCTGCTCGATCGTCGCCGCCCGCTCAGCGTCCAATGCCTCATCCAGGTAGGCTTCCAAATCAGCATCGGAAATCTCTTCGTTCATTGATTTTCAGTGGTTGATAGACAGTTCGCGGATGAACGTAGCCGGTTGGTTCGAGATCACAACTGGACTTCCTTTTATCTTGAAGCAGAAACTCATTCTAAGTACCGATTAAGATTTCATCAACTGGCGTCGCTGCGGGTAGGTATTGCCACGAAGTTCAGCTACACTGCGAAGATGCGTTGTCAGTCAACCGTTTCGGGAGCTACGTTCGTCCAATAAACAACGTTTGCCGCTGTTTCGATCATGAAATACTCGTTTAAATGTTTCTTTGTTTTGTTCGCGGCACTTGGCAGTTCAACGAACCATCCCCCTTTGATTGCTCAAGCCACGGATCAACTTGAGAATCGGCAGCAACTCGGCTCCCCGACACCCCTGAAATCAACACGCCCGGTGGTGGACAACACGCCGGTCAAATCACCGCACGTGGCTCGAGGTGTTGTATTCAACGACGTTAACCGAAATGGCATGTTTGATCCTCAGGATTTCCCGATGCGTGGAATTCGAGTTTCTAACGGACGCGAGATCACGACGACCGATGATTTGGGACGGTACGAATTACCGATTGACGATGATTGCGCGATATTCGTGATTAAGCCGTCTGGGTTTCGGACCCCCATCGACAAGCACCAGCTCCCACAGTTTTATTATTTGCATAAGCCGCACGGTTCCCCCCAACTGGAATATGCTGGTGTCGCGCCTACGGGTGACTTGCCGGATTCGATAGACTTTCCCTTATACCCACAATCTGAACCCGATCTGTTTGAGATCATTCTATTTGGTGATCCGCAGGCAAGAAATTTGAAGGAAATTGACTACGTCGCACGCGATGTCGTTGCCGAATTAGTGGGTCGTCGTTCGGCATTTGGAGTCACCCTTGGGGACATCGTATTCGACGATTTGAGTCTATTCGAACATCATAATGCAGCGGTCGCCATGATCGGAATTTCCTGGTACAACGTGATTGGAAATCATGACATCAATTTTGATGCGTCCGATCGCAAGTATGCTAATGAGACCTACGAACGAATCTACGGCCCATCGTACTATTCGTTTGACTATGGCCACGTTCATTTTGTCGTGCTAGACAATATCAATTGGATCGTCCCCGATAGCGGAGATAAGCCAAGCTACGTCGGTGGGTTGGGTGAACAACAGATTGAGTTCCTGAAGCAGGATCTAGCGCAGATTCCAGAAAATCAAATGGTCGTGCTGTTCATGCACATTCCGTTGAAACTTGTCGAAGATCGTCAGGAAATCTACCGGCTTATTGAGAATCGTCCGCTTTCGTTATCGCTTTCAGCCCACACTCATTACCAGGAGCATCAATTCATTGATCAGGAGGATGGCTGGCGTGGGCCTAAACCGCATCATCATATTATCCATGTGACCGTGAGTGGCAGTTGGTGGTCAGGACAGAAGGATGAACGAGACATTCCTCATACCACCATGCGCGATGGGGCGCCGAACGGCTATTCAATTTTGACATTTGATGGGACCGATTATCGCCTCGACTTCAAAGCGGCAGGACGCAGCGCCGACTATCAGATGAATATTTATTTAACCGATGCCAAACAATCTGGCCAACTGGACGCTGCAGCGCTATGGGTCAATGTGTTCAACGGGTCGTCCCGTTGCAAACTTGAATTCGAATTGGATCGCAGTGGGGATTGGCATGAAATGGATCGGCGCATTGAAGTCGATCCGCTATTTCAGGCGATTTGGGAAGCGGAGCAACAGGTGGTGCCGAAAATTGTGCCAGCGTTATCAAAACCCGCTCCGTCGACTCATCTGTGGCGAGCAGATCTTCCACGTCACTTATCGGAGGGAACTCACCTTGTTCGCGTCCGCTGGACCAATTACCAAGGAGAGGTCATGCATGCCTTCCAGGTTTTTCGGCTTGATGCTGCATCATCGGACGATGATACCGCAGCAAACGAAAACTCCAAGTCAAAGTAAAGAGCGGGGACTTGAACTCAATTCGCGACTAATCCTACAGCGCCGGCTCGATGCAAAGCTGTAGGCCAGCCTTTCCAAGCTGACGCCGTTTACCTGGTTTGTGCCAAACCGGGAGGATTGGGTTAGCTTGGAAGGCTGACGTACGTACGTTGCGTTGAGGATTGAGTCAGCCTGGAAAGGCTGACGTACATGACCGCGCTGAGGATTGAGTCAGCCTGGAAAGGCTGACGTACATGACTTGCGCTATAGGATTGAGCGCTAGGTAAAGCCAACGGTGCCGCCTTATATGTGCTAGCGTCCGCTGGGTTTTTCACCGCTTGCGGCGAAGGATTTGATCTCTTTAC
>JBGTDM010000419.1:0-10997 GCA_041748315.1 Pirellulaceae bacterium | reverse complement strand
TTCGAGGGCGGATGGGGAGCGAGCCGCCTAAAGGCGGAACTACGAACCAACCGACTTAGAACGTGTTTTAAAAAGTGGAATTTAAGTTTTTGCGAGTCGTTCCTGACCTCTAATGATTCTGATCGCCGTCCCCGCAATCATTTTGGTTTGTCGAAATCGAATCGCTGTATTGTTCAATGTACGAGCGGACACGGAGTTTGCGGACGGTGCTTTCGCTGGTCATATATCGGACCTTGCCAAATATCTTCCGCTCGGGACCCCAGGGTCGATCGTATCTCCCCAGGCACCAGAAGATTCCACTGTAAGAATTAGGGTTTCGTCCATCCAATGCATACTTGTTGTTCAGCTCGATCAGGTATTCCAGCGCGATCTGAGGAGATTCCGTCCAATGCAAAATCTTCTTCCCCCACAACATGCGCAAATAGTTATGGATAATCCCTTCATGGCGCAACTGATTTTGGGCGGCATTCCACAATCGATCGTGGGTTTGGGATTCCTCAAACTCCTCCAACGTGTAGATGTACTCGCGACGATCGCTGGCGTGTTTTTGTAACGTGTGACGGGACCAGTCGGGAAGTGATTCGTAGCGATCATAATTGTCGGTAAGCGCACACATGTTATGCCCCAGTTCGCGCCAGGTGATGAGTTGGTCAAGGAAAGACTCGAGAGTCTCGGACGTTCCCCACCAACCCGATGAACTACCATTTGCTTTATCCGCGATCTGGTCAATACTCCAGGCCTCGCAAGCCGTGGCCTGTAAAAATATTTCGTGTGCCGAAATATGACCGAAATGCAGATACGCGGATAAGCCACTCGTTGCATGAACATCTGGATGATTCCGTTCCGTTCCGTAGATCGCGAGCCGCTCGTTTACGAATTGATTCAGTCGTTGGAGCGCGGCCGAGCGGCCGCCTGGTAAAAGATTGGAAACAGCCACTTCATGATTGATTGGTAACCGGCCAAGGCATTGAGGACCTTGAGCAATTAACGATTCCAGATCAGTCGCAGGCCAACGTTGGGATATCGATTCAGGAATCTCAATCACTTGCGGTTGCAAATCGCTCAATGGGTTCTCGAGCGGCTGCTCTTGCAGAAATGGACGCAGATGTTTCTGCAGGTGGCGACGAAAGTCATAAGCGCGCTTGAAAATCCGGTCGGTATGACGCATGGGATACAGCCCATTCGAGTCGACCAGTTCGAAGGTGACCGGAATCTGCCTCGCCGCAGCGTCAGTCATGTTGGGAAGAAAAAAACATGGAAAGTCGTCACTCACCACGACACAAGCGTGTTGTGCCAGCGCAGCTAATAACCCTTTTCCTGCCCCCAATTCGGGCTCGAGGTACGGATAATAATGGACCGACTGTTGAGCAAATTCAGCTTGATTGTCCCGCATACCCTGAGTGACGAACCAATGAATGCGATCGCAGTTCCAACGATAGTCGCATCGCAAGGCCTCAAGAATCAACAGCGGTTTGCGAAATTGACGAGCATATTCGGCTGCTCGCTGCAAACTAAAATTGAACTTAGACCGCCGATTGGCAATCATCCAATACAAAACGAAATCACCGGTCGTCGCTGCCGGTAGGCCGTTGATCGTGCGAATTCTATTTTTTGGAACGGTATTCACGACAGAGGTTTCATTCGTTTTCGCTTCGTGATCTTACATCCACTCAATGTTGGATTCGATGTGGTCTGGCATTTGAAATGGCTTTCACGGTGTGATGTGCTCCGCCAAAGTGCCGGTCCAACGGTGAGCGCGCCGAACATCAACCGCTCACCACGTTGAAAGGCTGGACCCTCGCTTCCGTTGCAGTTGGCAAGAGGGGAGACGTCACGTCAACCTGAACTTGAAGATGGCTCTGGGATCGGCGAGCCAAACCCACCGGCCGTAGATCGAAAAAATCCGGTCGATTTAAATGGCAACTGAGGAATCCGAGTCATCGGAACCGGCGGTGCTCGCCACGACTCCATCGAGTCGAGCCCGATTTGGAAGACGGGCAACCCCTGTTTTATCAGCATGTCCAAATAACCTGTCAAATCAGCAGTTGGCGGAGACCCCAAATTCGAGTTTCCGTATACGATCCGTTGGATTCCATGTTGTTTCAACAAGTCAGGACCTGGTAGGATCGAATCGTCCAGGAAGTACCGATTGTCAAAGTCCCTGGGGCGACCCGGTTTGTTGCCCAACCGCAGACTGTCGCAAATCCAAACTGGGGGCAAGTCCACGCTCCAACCGCGTCGAGCGATCTCCATTGAGGTCGAATACCGGATTAACGCGGCCAGCACTAATTCCGGCTTAACGAGTCCATTGAAATGAGGCCAGTTATCAAACGTGCACACCGTTTGGCAAACCCGATGGGGCGCCAACTGAGCCGCAATGGCTACACTGAGATAGCCTGGCGCGTCGAGAATCAGCCAGGTCTGCACGTCCAACCACTTGGGTACGGGTAACTCGTGTCGCAACCAATCCGGAAACCAACTCTCCGGCGCCGCCCCAACAATCCTCGGTGGAATTTGATCCAAAGCCGCAAACAGCGTCGCACAATGATATGCCTCCCACGTGCTTCCCGAAACCGGGGCCCATACATCGAAAAGTGATTCCGCCGTGGTGAATTCACGCCAGCGAGTCGAACCAATGGCGTCCAAGGTCTCTTGCACACCGATTTCAACCATCGACGTCGTGCGAATCCAGAGTGGCAGCCTCAAACGACCAATCCATTGAAAAAGTCTATTGAACATCGATCACCGTCGGTACGTAAGTTGCTTCATGAGTCAAAAACGGTTCTTTGGCCACTCGGCTGTAGTATCCTGCAAACTGACCATTAATCACAAAGGCGCCAATCGCCGGATAGAGTGGACCGTCCGAAAACATTAACGGGGCGACGTGAAAGCACTCTTGGGCGATAAAATCATCGGCGTGTTTATCCGCTATAGCCAATGTTGACCGCCAGTCGTCCTCCGTTGCGAGACGACCCATCACTACATTCTCGCCCATCCGACCGAAATTCTGCTTCAAAACCCATTGACGAGGGAATTGCCGAACCTGTTGACCGTAATTTGGATCACGGGTCACGGCATTCATTTGCAGCGTTCTCGGCGCGACCGAGTGTAAAAACTCCAGGTCATCCTTACCGACTAATCCCGGTTCTTCCCAAATCGCAAAAATCGACTTGCTTTGCGAGATCAGTCGGCACAACGGGTTTAACATCGGCAACCGTTGGACTGAGTAGCCCCAGTCGCGGCGATTTTCCAACAGCGGAAACCACTCGCCAGGATAAAAGCGAATGGCTGAAGCGATCGATTGGCCAGCGATCGTCAAACCACGCCACGTTCGATGGAGGTGCCGTGGCGAACAAAGAACAGACTCTTGGCCTCGTTCTTTGAGCAACGCCTGCAGCGCCAGCATATGTTGCAGATCTTCCGAGTACCCTGTGGCGTACATCAATGCGACCGGCCCCTCGCTCTGAACTGCCGACAAGAGCGCTTGCGAAAAGCGGTCGACAAACTCCAGTCCAGGATGGAAGGGTGGGAGGAGTTGCGGGGCAGCGATAATCTCATTAAATCCACCGGGAACATCTTCATTGAATTCTGAAACTGCCCAACCACCCGATGGTGTCGGAAAAAAGTCGTACCGCGCCAATTGCAAAGGTGAATCCACCTCCTGCTGAATCAGTTGACCGACTTCTGGGGGAATTCCCAGTTGTTGCAATGCCGCCGGGTCTTTTCGAACTTGCCGCTCAAGCCGTCGTAGAATCGTGGCCAGTCGTTCGGTCAAGCCGACAATCGTTTGATGCTCCTGCTGGGTCAGGACGATGCTCTCCGGCATCATCCGCAAGGCACCACATGCAAATGTATCCCATTTGTGATAATGAAACCGCATGGTTCGCAAATAGCTCTCAAACTCGTGCGGCTGAATCTCCCAGCGTATACTTCTCACTGAATAAAACCTACTCTCCTATCGACGGGATCGATGATGTTGGGGATTATCTCATGGGTATCTCAGTCCAGACCCGCATGGCGAATTGCAAAATCCAAAATGCGATTCCGAAACACAAATAGGCGAGCGATTCAAAATGGCGACCCGCCAACCAGCCATAAGACCTCGCTTCAACCGTTGTCAAAATCGCTGGCATGCTGCGACGGAACAACTCATGAGTGAACATCATTAACGCCACGGTCACCAAACCCAGCATCCCCTGCCACCAACCCCAAAAATCCCCTGCCACCGCGTCTGTCAAAACAATTCCGGTACTCAATAAATAGCTGCTGGCGGCGCGAGCTTCGCCGAGACTGCGATCCTGAACCAAACGAGTTCTTAGAGAAAAGCGCTCACCTCGCAGGTAGAGTGCGACAATCAAGACCAAGACCACCCAAGCTGCACTAAAGAATCCGAGTGGAATCCACCATCCACCTTCATCATCGCCGACCGGATCCGCCTCGCCCCACAAGCTCCCCCCATAGATCATGGCTGTAGTGAACGCAAAGGCTCCCACGACAATGGCTACCGCCATGTTCTTCCGTTGGAAAACATCGACCGAGACCCGCAGTCCATAACATCGTGGTGCCCAGAATCCAGGTCCAACCACAATTGCCAGTCCAATAATGAAATAGAACGTAGCGTAAATCCAGTCCACACTTGGGTCCGCATAGTATCGGAGCACGAACCCGATCCAAACCATCGAAGCGCAAACCGCGATAATCGGGACCCCCGCCGCTGCATTGGATTTAAGGAATAAGCGATGCAGCAACCACCCCAAAGCGAACGGCGTCGCGAACAAAGCCACACCGAGAGCGACGATCAGGATGACGAATTCATCGGATTCCAAAGAAGAACTCCCGAATCTTGCTGGCTAACTAAAGTAAACACCTGTTCCGGAGCAAGTTGTCGGTAGTTCGCCATTAATGCATTACAAGTAGAACAGCAACGCATCGATTCAACGTCTGGCCATGAACACACCCGTGATGAGCCACATTGCAGATGGAGATTGTCGTTCAGGAGACACCGAGCATGAGCGCCCCGACCTGGACTTGAACCAAGAACCTACTGACAAAGAGGCCGCCGGAAAACACGTGGTCTTCAGCTACTTTCCTTGCGATTCGTTGCATTATATCGACCACCAAGCCGATTGCAATTAGTGGCATTCAGTTGCTTCAACTCTCGCGGATTGGCGGTAGTCGAAAAGCGCACAACGGGAGTTACCGTGTTAATTGACGAATCGCGCGGCAAACGTCGTTGTGCGAAGTTCGTGCGCGATGTCGAATTAGCACCGCTGGATCAAAATGCATAGTTTTTGGAAGTCCGCTTCAAACTCGCGGCAAAACTGCGCGAAGGCTGCCGACCTTTCATCCATTGCCAAATACCGGTTGGACAATTAACGACGATCAACGGTGCACATCATGATCACATTATGATTTGTGCGATTTGGGATCGGTAGCGCTGTTATCTATTGTCGCCTTGCGTTGTGAGATGTGAAATTTGCAAACGCGAAACCCAAGGTATACGATCATCGCCATGACTACATATGAAAATACACTAAAGCGAAACTCGTCTCCGGGTTTGGTGCCGAAAGCAAAACCGATAAATGTGAATACAGGTATGGCGAAGCAAACGAACGCATCCACCAAGGACATTCGACGATAATACACTGACGAAATGACGTAGCCAAATAATGCGCCAAGGACGGCCAAACCAAGCGTGGAAGTGAGAATATCGGCAATTCGTTCATCCAGACGCGGCGTCTGAATGGACCATGCGCTGAACAATCCAGCAATGCCGAGGATTGTGGCTGTCGCGAGGGTCACGTGGATTCGATAGCGAGCAGTCGGATCGGACACGGGTTTTGTAATCCCTTTGATTCCCACAGAACGTCAGCGATCAACCAATGCGCGGGTTGATCTTACGATTAAAAAAGCACCTTTTCGCGAACCTGGGTCCATCACTTTGTTCGTCAATTATTTTCTGGGACTTGTAAATCGACGATGTTGAAAAATCTTTAGTGTGTGAGTTGCCTCTGGGTGTTGTTTGACGCCAAAAACGTGGGCGATTGTTTACGAGCAATCGAGCAAGTCTGGACGCAAATTTATCGGTGAGGTGTCAGTTTCGGTTCACCGCCGTGTTGTCCCATCCATAGATGAGGTGCTTTGCGTACCGCGATTAAAAAACAAATTTACCAACATTGAAAGCAAAGTGACAGCCAACATGCCAGCGGTAATCGCGCACATCAAGTCGGGCATCCATTCAAATCTGGGAGGTGGGTAGTCTTTGCCACGAATTCGCGAGATCATTGGTTTGTTCGCGCAGACAAAAAACATGATCGCCAAACAGGAGATTATTACCCCACAATAATTTAGTCGAAACGAGGTGAATCGCAGCAGTGCCAAGGCGAGAGCAATCCCGACAATCGCGGAGACAGGCAGCAGCGTTCCAGCAATGAAGAATATCGTTTCCCATCGGTCATCACTCTTGTACATTCTTGGTCCCCAAATCGGGGCGACGATGAAAAAAGAGTACGCAGACATCGCCGCCGTTCCAGCGAGCGTTCCTAGCACGGCAGAGCTAGTAAGGTAGGTCAGGACAGAACGGGGTTTCGTGCGAATTGGAGCTACTGTGGAAGGATTCGGCGATTGGTAGGGTTTGTCAATCATGCGACACATTTAGATGGGCTAAGGTCAGCGATCACCGAGTGGCCTTCAGAAAATATTGATTTGAGAATCTGCGTGGCTAGCGACCTCGGTGGATCGCTTGGGTATTGCCATTGGATTCGCCTGAAAATGTTCCATTAAGTGCCGGCTCGATGTGCGCGGCACGTACGCCGCACCTGCGCGCACTCTGTTCCCGTCGGTGACATTATCCATCGGAATTCAACGCGAATCAAGTCAGCAATCCGATATGTTTCCTCCGCGCGATATTCGTCCGCGCAAGTCATGGCAGGCATGTAGCCGACGAGTCAACGTGAACATTTTCGAGGACCGTCACCTCCGGTCCAACATTTTGTTCGTTGGCTGGGGGCGCCTGCCACAAGTTCGCCGCCCTACGACCGTCGCCCAGCCAGTTGACGGTCATCCTACCACACCGCGGCATTGGTGGAAAGCATTTTTGCCGTCCCACGCCCCGGGATTCGATCCGGGCAAGCCATTGCCTTGGCGACTCGGTTTCACGGGAGGAGCCGCACGTTCTTTTCGCTTGCGTCGCCTCTGCCCTGAAGGGGCCCGACATATCAGCCCAGGGGAAGGTGACGCGAGTTGTGCGAGCGTCGCCATCGCCCTGGGTAGCGTATCATTGCGGCGAATAAGCCCTGAAAGGGCGCGACAATCTATGCATCGGTTTGTACCGCCCTTTCAGGGCTTGGGGACCATTTGCCACTACAGTCTGCGAGCAAATTGATTCGGTAAGCCATTCGTGTTCGTTTGCTAAAGGCGGAGCATGCTACTGATCACAGGGCGGCGACGATCGATTTTCCAACTCCAGTTCGCCCGGCTTCGCCACTCCGGTGCATCGGAGTGTTCGTCGTGTCGGCAGTATCGTGCGGCCAGACTTTTCTTGATTGGTTCGTAGCCGCGCAACCAAACCGGCCAATGTACCACCGGACTCTTCGAGAAGCTTGCGACGCGTGGCGTGCAAATCGTCAAGTATAGGGTTCTTCGTCATCGTTAGAGTATCCAAGAAACTCGGCCGGAGTGCAAATTAATAGTTGTCCCAGTCCTTCCCGATCGAGCAGACGATAAATCTGTGGAAGTTCGTGAGCGTTGGCAATATGTTTGCAGTTCAACGTCAACAAGTAGTTTACACCGGCAAGGGCCGCCGCGGCAACGTGGACGGCATCGGCCGCCGCCTTTCGCGGCATCGTATAGGCCTGAATGAGTCGTTCCGCCAACGTTTCTACGTCGGGGTTGAGGTCCACAAGCGGCAAGCCATCAAGCATTTTCAAACGTTCGACCGCTGCTTTCGGATCACCATCGGCGGCTTCGTCGAGCGTCAATTGTGAAGTGACCAACTCGAATTTGTGTCGTTCGTTCGCCCACCAATCACGAGCCTGTTGTTGCATGCCGGCGATCGCGACGTCGCGACTGGGCCGTGCGGATGCGTGACTCACGACAGAAGTTTCGATGTAAATCTTGTCCATTTCGCCATCTTACCACGGCGAACGACAACGGTAACCGGGCGGCGGCCAAGAACCTGTGATTTCAGAATACGCCCGATCCGCGACTCGGGTTGATCGACTTGTTCGGCGACTCTTCCAGTTTATTGGATTAGTCGTCCGCAAAGCCAAAATGATTCCGATATCACGCCACCAACAACTGGCGGTGTGTCGCATAGTGCTGAATCAATAACGACATCAAATGAACCACCAAGCGTGTCACCGAGCGCCAATAGTATTTTGCGCCGGTCAGGCTATTCATCTTTGTTTCTGTTGCGACGGCATGCCCATTGAAGATCACCATCGAGCCCGGCGGATCTGTCGATTCGCCACCGGGTGAGAACATTCCGGATGGAATGAATGATTGCGAAGCGAACTTGAGCTCTCCCGTTTGCGATGCGTTGTACGCATTGAGTGTCCGATGCACCGAGATTTCGTGAGCAAAAGCCGCAATCTGGACATTAACTATCGCGGGCAATGTGACGTTTAAGTATTTGGCATAATCAACAACATCGAAAACAAATAAGGCTTTGACTTCGCGTAGCGACGATAGGAGCGGATCCGAAGGTCAAGGCCTTATTGGTTTTGTTACGACCGGTCGCACGAGTCGCAATGTGGTTTTTGACAATCCCCCACAGCAGGATGACGCCGGAAACACACACCGCCAGCATACACATGGACATTGGTGGATAGGACAGCACAACTTCCGATGGATCAGGGCCGTTATTCGCGATTTGAGAATTCCACGTTGTCGACCTGATTCCCCAACCAACGAAGAAAGTTGTGAGCAATAGAATGATCGCGAGTCTTGGGTAGCGAAAAAACGCAACCGCAATCGAAAAACCAATCGCAGCGCCGATAAGCGTACACAAAGGTACGATCATCATTCCGACTTGCTGTCCATAAGAAAGGACAGGACCAGCAGGTCGAGTAGAATCGACATGCGATTCGAGCACCGTTCCGCCGAATATCGAAACCGCCAGGCCGACGCCACCGCGAATTACCGTAAGCAGGATCAACAGCGTTGCAACAAAAACGGTTGGCGCTATTTTTGGATGCGGTTTGGCGGCAGCAGGTTTCATTGCAAACCCTCAAGCACGTAGAGCAGCATAACGGGCGCTATCACCCAGTACGAGCGGAATAGCAACAACTGCGAAACCGCGCTTTCGAGTGCTCGGTTTGGATGGCTTTGTTCGTCGGGTATTGTTAGTGCTGGAATACTGGATTTGGCCCGGGCCGAAGGTAATCGCTTGGAATAGTGCATATGATTGGCTGGCCGTCACCGTCAATTGTACCAAACCAAACGCCGACATGGTCTTCAGAAACATAGCAATCGTCAGGAAGATGTGTCACCGTCCCTAGACCACTACCGGGGAGCATCACGAATTGGCCAATCTCGAAATTCATTGTGTTTGCATCAGGAGAGAAGCGACAAATATCAGTAGACTCACGATAGTCACGACTGTACATACCGGCGACAATAATGGGATTGTCAATACCGAGTATGCGTTGTGGATTGCTCGGCGAGTGGACAATCGAAACACCCATCGCTCATTTCGCTCGAGTACCCAGCCAGGCCGATGAACGATTGCGGCAACGGAAACGAGCATCAAAAGTAAGCTTGTAATCGCCATTGCACAGATTCATTCACTCGATGAACGCTTGAGGTATGGGGGAGCGAGGAGAGGAGCGTGACTTCAGAAACGACCGCGCCGAGCCCTCTCGTTCACCGATTTGATATGCATCATCGTTTCCATGGCGACAGTTGCTTGAAGCATTGAATCCTCGTGACGCAGGCAGTGCAGTCAGGCATCGGATAGGAATTGAGATCGATCTTTCATACGGGAAAGATCATTGACTCCACCAACATTGTAGCCGGAACTTTGCAGGCGACCGCGAGCGAAGAGGAAATACCATTCATCATTGTTTCGACCGGGCTGTTCATGATCGAAGCAATAAAAATAAACGTCATCGTCGCCGTCGTTAAACAAGTCGGGTGGTCCAAAACATTCGAGAACCGTCTCTTTAGTGACAGCGTTGGTTTTCATTTCGGTTTCGAGTGCAAGCGCCACAGCCTTGAACAATGGGCCACGACCATCGTCCGATTCCGTTTCTCGGAAAACCCTGACCAACTCGGCGATCGTGGGATTCAGATGCATAACGTCAGGGATCACCAAGTCGCCGTCATAAAATGTCGATTTGAGACTCCGCATGGCTAGCGACCTCGGTGGATCGCTTGGGTATTGCCATTGGATTCGCCTGAAAATGTTCCATTAAGTGCCGGCTCGATGTGCGCGGCACGTACGCCGCACCTGCGCGCACTCTGTTCCCGTCGGTGACATTATCCATCGAAATTCAAAGCGAATCAAGTCAGCAATTGGATATTTGTCCGCCTCTCGACATTCGTCCGCGCAAGTCATGGCAGGCATGTCGCCGACGGCAACCGGGCGGCGACGAGTCAACGTGAACATTTTCGAGGACCGTCACCGTCGCCATGGGTAGCGTATCATGGCGGCGATTAAGCCCTGAAAGGGCGAGACAATCCATGGATCGGTTTGTGCCGCCCTTTCAGGGCTTGGGGAACAATTGCGACGACCACCCGGGGCGGCGCTGCGCTCTGCCCCGGGCTGATTTGTCCCTGCGCCTTCGGGGCGCCCCACCGCGCCATTCAACTTCATCACAATCATCATCGTCCGGTGAATTTGCGCCGGCCCCTACGGGCAACGCCGTAGCGTAATTATGAAATGAGGTTTAAGTTGGCGTATTTTTTCTTTTGTTTGTTGGTCGCAGCTCTGATGATCGGTTTTGTGGTTGAGGGTTTGTCTTTGTAGTCGGGGTGGTATCGGGCTTGTTTATTGG
>JBGTDM010000418.1:0-18172 GCA_041748315.1 Pirellulaceae bacterium | reverse complement strand
AGAGATGTAATCGAGATTCGTTGCTGTGACTTTGAAACTACAGAGACGATTGGCAATATCTGTCTCAATGTCGATGACACCTTCAATTTTCTCCAAATCGCTTCGAACCGAAGCGGCGCAACCACCTCAAGTCATGTTCGGAACGTTTAAAGTTACCAAGGTGTACTCAGCCTGCTCATCCACCGCAGGTTGTTTCGCAGTGATCTCGTCAACAGTTGCGACGCTCGCATTGTCGTTGTTCGCAGGCGCATTTCCGCCATTCGAGGTTTTAACCTCGTTGGTGTTGCAACCTAACAAGGCAAATCCGAGCATTGCGGATAGGCCACAAAGTAAAACGTTTTTCATCAAAGGTCTCCTAATTAGAAAAGAAGCAAAGTCACATACGACTATACGCTACAAGGTTCAGGAGAATTTAGCAAGGCAATTCGCACTTTAATTGCGATCAATAGCTTAATTTCAACGACGAGTGTCCGTCGATTTACAGAACTGAGTCCGGCAAATGGACGAAGCGGTTCAGGTACGAGTTGGATTCCGGCTGTTTAACGGAAAATTCCCGGTTGACCAAAAACCGGCTTGCGTTCGGGGGATGAGGATCTTCGAATCGCCGGTGTGGCTTCTGGAGTTGAGACACTGCTTGTCAAAACTTCGTTAGGTCGCGTGGTCATGGCAGCATGATTCGTTGGTTGGGAGTATGCTTCCCCGTATGAAACCGTCTCCCCGTTTTCCAATCGATTCCGGGAATGGAGTTGATCGACTAGAGGCGAAAACCCAATCGAATTCGCTTGGTTTGACGGCATGCCAATCGGCATTGCGGATCGTTGAGGATCCAACGGTTGCCTTTCGTTTGCATTATGCATTCGTCGCGCTGTTTCCCGAGGGACACGAATGGTGGTTGTGTTCAAGCGACCTTCTCGCGGTTGGCCTGCTTCCATGTGGCTGACCTGAGCCGCAGAGAAATTTGTTGAATTTGCTTTTGCATTGGCAGTCTGGTTGTGGTTGCCGGAGACGTCGACTTTGGCAATTGCCTCCTGTTGTGGCGGGGTGCCATTGAGCACGCAAACTGAATGTCCGCCTTGGACGACTGTACCATCATTCGCTTTAAAAACGGGCAGAAGTGCGATGGTTTGTCGTTCACCTCCGGCGCGATCCCACGGTAACCAAATACTATATGAAGGGCCCAAGTCGGTTTCGCTAAACCGTTTTTGAAACTCCTCCTGCAGAAAAACGTACTTTCGATCGGCTTTGATCGACCCTTCATTTTCTCCATCTTCATAACCGAATACGATCATCTCGCCGTCCACTTGGACGGTTTGTTCCTTTTCGTCATAAAAGTAGACACGACCACCGAATCCGCGTGTTGGGGGTTTGGCGGCATCGCTGATCGTGGCATCTTTCCAGATCACGACCATCCTCGTTGGAGTTTTTGCTGGTGACTTCTCAGCACCGGGATTGATCATTTTGAGTGGATTCATCGAGGAAGCTGCGTTAGCGCCGGTTGACGACGGACTCGCCTTCGCCATGGAATGGCTTGGCCATTTGAATTTTTCAACCGACTGGCAACCGTTGAAACTGAGCAACAATGAACAGCCAAGGATCAGAATACTTGATTTTTGAATTGACGTCGTGCGGTTGAAGTTTGCCATGGTAAACCTGAACGGGTAATGGATCTGGAATCGTCTTGGGTCATGTCTGAGAGACTGGGAACATCAATCAATTGCCGCCATGTGGCGGCAATGTCAACACGGGATGAGATGTATCTCGCCACTCGTTTGCATTCGCATCCGACGCGCCATGGTAGGGATATTCCAGAAATTCTGGCGGTAACACTTTGCTTGGCGGAGCCGTTTCTCCAGGTGCGTACCGGTAAAGATCTTCGCCTCCAAGTGGTTGAAATCCACCCTCAAGGACTCGGTAAGCTGGCGTATTCTTAGGCTGCAGTCCGAAGGGATCCGAGTCTGGGTAAAAGATGGTAGGGACATGTTGATCGAGAACATCTGGGCCATGAATCGAGGAGATATTTCCGTAGATGTCAACGACATCGCACATGCACCAATGCATTCGATCTGCCTCAACTTGGTTGATTCGATCCAGTTGTTCCTGACTATCGATCAGGTAGGGCGTCATGATAATCAGTAATTCCTTGCGAATATTCAGTTCTGATTCAAAGGAAAATAGTGGACCAATCCAAGGGAGGTCCGAGATGATCGGAATACCACGTTTCGAATAGCTATTCTCTGTAGTGATCAATCCCGAAAAGGCGACAGACTGTCCGGAGCGTGCCATAATCGTCGTGGCGGCTTCCGTCGTCAGAATTTGCGGTGAGCGAATGACGTTTCCGTTATTATCCACAAACACCGCAATGCCTTGTGCTTCAGGGCCGACACTCGATTTAATCGTATCGATGGCCATGACGATCATGCCGTCCGGACTGACTCGAGGAGTCACCTGTAGGATGACCCCCACGGGGACATCGACAACGTCATTGGTGGTTCCGAAGTTGGATTGGGTGACGCCTTGAAGCCGTGGAACCTGAGCGCCAACCGTAATGGTGGCTTGTAGGTTATCCATCGTTGTGATGTGAGGTGTGCCGAGGACGCGAAGTCGATTCTTATCTTTCAATGCCCGCAGAAGTATATTGATCGATTCATTACCGGCGGAAAGCACTAATCCGCCATAACCCAGTCGCGGGTTGGTTCGGCCGACTCCCAGGTTTGACAAACCTTGACCAGCAAGATTCTCCCGAGTTGCAAGTGAGACCGCATTACTGTTATTACCCAGACCGACTTGATTGAATGGAAAACCAATCGTGCCGATACCACGATCGAAGAGTAGCGAATCTTGAATCCCGAACTCGATTCCGAATTCTTCGGTATCATTTAATTCCACCTCGGCAATCAGTACCTTGATTTGGACCATCGGAGGACGACGATCCAGTGAACGAATGATCCGTTCAATTTCGCCGAAGTATTCCGGGGTCGCGCTGACAATCAGGCTATTACTTACCAGTTCCGGTGCCACGATCACCTCGCGCCGCGCCAGTTCGAGAGGCACATTGGCGGATGTCGGATCAAGATCGCTGACCGCGCGACGGTCGGCCAACCATGTATTAATCGTGTTGGCAACATCTTCAACAGGGACGTTGCTTAACCGGTAGACGGAAGTCTCCAATCGGTTGCGGACCCCCTGGTCAAGTCGCAACAACAGGTCTTCGACGACCATTAAGTCGCCAGCTGTACCCGACGCGATGATGCTATTGGTGGCTGGATCGACACTAAACCGAAGGTCGACAAGTGTCGATCCCGAAGTCGCAGCGGCATTTTGCAATGGTAGATTACCCAAATTAGTCTGTTGCTGGCCAAACCCCCCCTGCTGTTGGGCTTGACTGCCAAACAATGTTTGCAACATCTGCAACAGCACATTGGCATCGCCGTCGTTGACCGTAAAAACCTTGATCAACGTTTCGGCATCGGGAATGGTATCAAGTTGTTGAATGAGCTGGCTAATTAACTCGATGCTTTTCTCGGGCGCACTGACAATCAACGAGTTACTGTTGGCTTCAGCCGTAATTCGCACATCGTACAGAATTCCCGATTTAATAAACTCCCCATTGGGCCCGATGATTTGCAGTTGCAACATCGCTGAGCGGATATGTCCTTGAGCTGTTTGTTCAAACTGCTGGAATTGGCTTCCTTGGAATTGTGATGATGGTGTGTAGCCGAGTCCAGCGCCCTGCAATTGGCCATTGATGGCGTCATGCAGAGCCACTTGCAGGTCTGCGGCGAGGGCATTTCTCAATCGAAATACTCGCACTACGTTGACTGATTCCGATTCGTCCACGTCCCACTGTGTCAACAGTTCTGCCGTGATCTCAAGCGATCGTTGACTCCCTTTAACCACCAGGGTATTACTGCGATAGTCATCGATTACCGTGTACGGTTCAAACGGCGTCGTATCAACAGCTCCAACGTCGACAGTCTGAAAATAGAGTCTCAATCGCGTGGCCGCGTCAAAGGCGGACATGTGTTTGAGTTTGAAGGTGCGATTACCGGGTCCAGTCACGTCGACTTCCGGTAGAGCCACATCAAGCCGATCGACCAATACCTTGACCGCATTGATGGCTGGCTCCTGACCAATGACCATGAGCCGGTCGGGTTCGGAAAGCGCAGTGATGTTAATGGGACCCAATGTCGGCTGATACATCTGGGTGTAGGCTTGTTCCACCTGGCTCTTTAGACGTGTGCTGTTAGAATTCCGAAGTGCGATTATTTCAATGAGAGGCTGTTCTATCGTTGCTCTGGTTATGATGCTTTCGATTAGCGCTTTCACCTTGGCGACGTCTTCTCGATCGCCGCGAAGCACAATGGCATTAAGGGCTTCGATGATTTCGATGGTTACTTGTCCTTTGAGGCCTTCGACTTCCTGCAGGATTTGACCTTCCTGGCCACCGGCAACGATCGTCGTGGTCCGATTGCGATCATCCTGCCTAAGGAAAACTTCTGGTTCCTGATTGCCAATCAAAGCGACTGCATGACGTAAAACTTTGGCCGACGTTGTTTGCAAACCCACCAATTCAATTTGTCCGGAAAGTGAATCAGCCGTGGACTGCTTGATCGCGGTGATCGCTTTGTCCCAAGCCGCAAACAAGTGTTCCGGACCGATGAAAAATGCCGACGAATTGGGATGATCAACGACCATGAGTGGAACGAGTTGGTCGTTTTGTCGAATACTAACTTTAATTCGATCGCCGTTTGGATCCAACATTTCGGCAGAGATGATTTCTCCCCACAAATCAACGATGCGTTGTTCGAAGGCAAAAAGTGTCTCCGGATTGATTCGGTGCCCACGTGTCGCTGACGTCCCCGAAATCGTCGAAATCGAATTTGGAATGGATTCTGTTCTAGTTCTGACTGGCGTCTCAAACGACGTTTGGATGACCGGGAAATCGGTGGTCGACAACGCCAACTCGTTCAAATTTGAACTGGAATCGCGATTTAAGTTGATTGAACTGGCTGTTATTGCAGACACGGATTGAGCCACCGGATCAACAGTTTGCATCCGCTGAATGCAGTAAAACGCCGCCAACATGCAAGCGCAAATTCCCAAAGAAACCAGCTTGTTGCGGCTGAAAAGCTGGCGGCCTCGTGGTACAATCTGCATAGTGTTTTCGCTCGTTACGTATCGGTGAAGTTCTGCCTTTTCGTATTGATTCGGGTCTGTTGCATTTGGAATAAAAGAAAAATCCGGGACAACTCATATAACCCCGATCTTTTATCATTTACCCCTTTTACCAAGGTTTAGCCTCTTTGGTATGTTGGCCTACCCTAAACTTTGTTTGAACGGAGCTAGCTTTTACATAGGTAACAGGATGCTTGCGAATCAGGTACAAACATTGTCCGTGAAAAGTTGATTAAGAGAGCTGAATCGTACGATAGCGGCTTGGTTCCGTTTGCCGTATCATGAAGAGAAAGTGATTGACTGCGAATCGAGCGGGTAAATTATTGAGCCCTTATTGTCGATTCGACCCATTTGAATTGCAACTAGATGATCAGCACAGGTCGGAAACGAACAACCCAACCAAGCTTTTTGGTGTCGGCGAAAAAGCTCAATTGACTCATGAAGTCAGAACCAACGATGGAATTACAGCTCGAGGAAAAAAACACCGTGAGTTTCGATGACTCGTCAGATTTTGAACAAAGTCCAGCGAAGATGTTCGTCGGTTTGTTTGTTCTTTTCGGGTTGATGGTGGGCGGTTTTTCGATCGTTCACTTGGTTGCTCGCCCCGAAGTCTCCCCGCCACAGTCAGAAACGAATAGACCTGAATTTCCTCTTCCGGGT
Organism: Pirellulaceae bacterium; assembly: GCA_041748315.1. Lineage (GTDB taxonomy): Bacteria > Planctomycetota > Planctomycetia > Pirellulales > Pirellulaceae > CALMEE01. The sequence continues at coordinate 12,337 of JBGTDM010000418.1, read as the reverse complement.
GTGACCAGTCCGCGAGCACCGGACGGAAGTCTTATGGACGATCCAATCGGCCAGGGATTAGGCGATGATTGGTCCGACGAATCTGACATTTTGAATCAGCAGCGATTTGATCGAAAACCGCCCGGTTCAAGCATGCGATAATTCAGCGCATTCCGGTTGACCTTCGATGGACAAACTTCGAAGCCCGGCCTACTGGAACGATCGGGTTTTGAATCGTGGTGGAACGCCGACGCACTTCAGGTTTCCGAATAGAGCGTCTCAAACGTGAGCGATTTCCACGCCCTTGACACTCGATCAAGTTCATTGAACTGCGAAACCTCTCGGATAATCGAACCCCTGATGCCATTGGAAGTTGGCCCCGCGCCACTGACCAATAATTGTGCAATGCTTCGAAAGACGGTATCTTAGATGTAAGACATGGGCTGAAATCAGGACATTTCGCATTCGTGCTCGATACTTGTGGTCAAAAACCCAATTTTTAAAGTCGAGCGGGATAAACCGTCCTCGAATTTGACCATGACCGCAAGACAGCGGCGGTGGGACCCCAGGTTGGCTCATTCTGTATTGGCGCTTGCCAGGTCGTCGTCCCTCGGTTCATGACGTGAACGGCCCATGTCATGTCACGATCGTATTCAATGTTTTCAATTTTACCCTATGGAGATAAACGTTATGGCTCATGAACTCCCTCAACTCCCTTACGCATTTGATGCGTTGGAACCGTATATTGATACAGCGACCATGGAGATTCATCACGGAAAGCATCACAACGCATACGTTACAAAACTCAATGCTGCGATTGAGGGGACCGAGTTTGCGGACAAGGCTCTACATGATCTCATTGGAAACTTGGCAGCATTGCCTGAAAACATTCGTGGTGCCGTGCAAAACAATGGCGGCGGACACGCCAACCATTCGTTGTTTTGGACGATCTTGTCGCCGACTGGGGGAGGCAACCCGACTGGCGAACTGGCAGCAGCAATCGACACGACGTTTGGCACTTTCGACGACTTCAAAAAGCAATTCAGCGACGCCGGTTTAAACCGTTTCGGTAGTGGCTGGGCATGGCTATCCTTGGACAATGGTTCGTTGAAAGTCGAAAGCACGGCGAACCAGGATTCTCCGATCATGAATGGCCGAACTCCGATCCTGGGCATGGACGTTTGGGAACATGCGTATTATTTGAAATATCAAAATCGCCGACCTGATTATATCGAGGCGTTTTTTAATCTGATTAATTGGGACGAAGTTTCGCGGAGGTATGCTGCGGGCAAGTAGTCGTCTTTGGCCAGACGATTGGAACGGCCGACGAAGGCGCCCACGGAAAACCGATTCGTGATCGTTTCCTGGTTGGCCCCCGTGAAGCGGATTTCGGGATGCCGCGAGTTTACGCCCAGCCATGCGTCGGTTGCCACCAGCCAACGGCGATAATTTTGTTTCGAGGTTGAGGCTGCGATCAACATTTGCAGCCTCGCCTCTTTCGTTCTTCTTCAAAACTCACCGAAGGCGACCCAAGTGCCCAGAAAACGCAATGCGCTACGACCGGTAAACATTAAACGCAAATACACAAAAGTTGCGGCTGGAAGCGTTCTCTATCAAGCAGGAGACACCATTGTGCTTTGCACCGCGAGTATCGATCGGGACTTGCCACCGTGGTTGCTTGAACAGGGCAAGGGATGGATCACGGCTGAGTACAGCATGTTACCCGGCAGTACCAGTCCGCGGAAACGAAGAGATCTGCTGAAAGTCGACGGTCGTACGACGGAAATTCAACGGCTGATTGGCCGCAGCTTGCGGGCGGTTGCAGATCTGCAGGCCTTGGGCCCTCGTCAAATTGCGATCGATTGCGATGTACTGCAGGCTGATGGAGGAACGCGAACGGCGAGTATCACCGGCGCCTACATCGCTTTGGTCGATGCCATTCAGTCGATACGAGCGGAGCTTCCTGATAAAAACATCTACCCCATTCGTGATAGTGTGGCGGCCGTCAGTGTGGGAATTGTCGATGGCAAGCCAACGCTTGATTTGGATTATCAACTCGATGTCGCGGCTTCCGTGGATATGAATGTCGTTATGACGGGTGCTGGCGCGTTCGTGGAGATTCAAGGGACGGGTGAAGAGGCGACGTTTTCGGAAAAGCAACTGGACGAGTTGTTAAAACTTGCCAAGCGGGGGATTCGTGAACTAACCGAAATTCAACAAAAGGCCTTGGGGCGACATTGGCCCCATTGACCGGCCAAACCCATTGAGACAAAACGTCAATTCAGATTTCTACTTTTAAGCTTATGAGCCACTACCCGTTACATCGTCCGTCATTTTTTGAGTTAGATCATGCACGATCAATCCACTTTTGATGATAAAGAACGGATTCGCCAGGCGCTGAGCATCGAAGAAGTTGTCGGCAATTACTTGGAGCTGCGCCGCCAAGGGAGCGCATTCACCGCGCTTTGCCCGTGGCACGACGATACCCGGCCAAGCCTGCAAATCAATCCGGTGCGGCAATCCTGGAAATGTTGGGTTTGCGACATTGGCGGTGACATATTCAGCTTTGTCATGCGACGTGAGAATATTGAATTTCCACAGGCCATGGAGCTTCTGGCAAATATGGCTGGAATCCAGCTTACACGGCGAACCGTTGGCAAATCAAAATCGGGAGACGCCAGCGATAAGCCGACGCTCTACAGAGCAATGGCTTGGGTTGAGCAGCAATTTCACGATTTTTTGAAAAACAGCCGTGACGCGGAAATCGCTCGACGCTACCTTGCCGATCGCGGGTTCCTGGACTCCGCTGTGGATGCCTTCAAAATTGGTTATGTCCCGGATCAGTACCGTTGGCTTCTGGATCGGTCGCGCTCGTCAGAATTCTCAGAAGAAGTTTTGCAAGCGATCGGAATGTTAACAACTTCCGAGAACTCGAAAGGCTATTATGACCGGTTTCGGGGACGAGTCATCTTTCCGATCCGCGATCGGTTCAATCGACCCATCGCGGTTGGCGGTCGTATCATCCCTGAGTTGGCAATTCAGCATGAGCAAAAGTATGGTGACCCACCAGCAAAATACATCAATTCGCCAGAAACGAAATTGTATGCCAAGACCGAACAGCTCTATGGACTCAATTTGATGCGCGATGCAATCGCCAAGTCAAAACATATGATCGTCGTCGAGGGGTATACGGATGTAATCGCGGCGTGGATGGCTGGCATGGATAACGTGGTCGCGGTGCTTGGAACCGCGCTGGGACAACGTCATATCCGCATCATTCGACCTTTTGCTGACCGAGTTACCTTGGTGTTGGACGGCGATGATGCCGGAAAACGCCGCGCCAACGAGGTTCTCGAACTGTTCGTCACGGCGGATGTCGATTTGAGAATTCTGACGCTACCGGATGGGGCCGATCCCTTTGATTTTTTGATGACGCACGGTGCTGGCGAGTTTCGGAAATTAGTCGATCAAGCGGTCGATGCGATCGACCACAAGATTCAAATTGAAATCACCGGCGTTGACTTGCTAGCGGACACGCATCGCGCTCACCAGGCATTGGAGAACATTCTGACCACGATCGCCCGCAGTCCTCGCCAAATGAATTCGAGGTCACAAACAAATCTGCGAGAGCATCAACTGTTATCTCGGCTGTCGCGAATTTTCCTCGTCGAAATTGACCAACTGAAGAATCGCCTTAATGATAAACGGCGTAGCAGTGGAAGCCAGTTGATTGCGGAGGACACAACAGGTCAACCCTCGAAGCGGATCGGTCGAGTTCGATTAACCGATCGAGGTTTTGAATTGATCCAACTGATACTGGAATCGCCGGTAATTTTTCCAATCGTTTTTGAAAAAATTACGATTACTGAGCTTCAGGATACGATCGCTAGCGAAATTTATACGGCCATGTGCAATTGCCATCATGCCGGCAAGTTGCCCGATTTTGAAACGTTGATGATTGAGATCGAGGATCTCGAGTTGAAAAACCTGATCAATCAGTTGGATGAATCGGCACAATTGAAGGCGCAAATTGCCGATGCGGATGTTCAGAATCGGCTGCAACAAATATTGGCGGCATTTGAACATAATCGTGAGCTAGCGAATCAGCGTCAAGCGATTGCAAAATTACAATCGGTTCAGGAGGGGACAGAAGCTGACGAGATATTTCGAGCTCTTTCGGAACAGGCTTTGCAGCGTCACAAGAAATCAGCACCCACGGATGGGTAGCGACCCCGATTCAAATCGGCTGGCGAAAATCATTTGGGCTTGGCAAGCCTTAAAGGAATCCAGTCGATGTCCCCCGCACATCGCGAAAGGATTTCGCAGGAGGGTATTGTGCAAGACCTTGAACTCGATTTACAGGAAATAATCAAAAAGGGAAAGTCTAACGGTTATTTGACTTACGACGAAGTCATAAATTACCTGCCGGACGAGGCAAACAACGCGGAAAAACTCGACAACCTGGTGGTTGCCCTTGAGAGTTACGGTATCGAAATTCGCGACGACATTCCCGTAAAAGTCGTTGGTCCGACACTTGAAGAATTGGTGCAAGTCGAAGAGGAACTAGGGACTCTGAAGCTTCCTGAGCGACTGACCCGTCCCGGCGATGATCCGATCCGGATGTATCTCAGCCAAATGTCGGAATTGCCGTTGTTATCGCGTGACGAAGAGATCTCGTTGGCGAAGCGTATCGAACTGGCTCGGCGGCGATTTCGTCGCGCCGTACTCAGCAATTTTTACGCCTTAAGTGCAACCCTGACAACGCTGAGACGGGTATACGAAGGTGAACTCCCCTTTGACCGCACCATCAAAGTCTCGCTCACAGACCAGTTGACCAAGGAGCAGATCCTGGGGCGCATGCCGCATAACTTTCGGACGCTCGACCATCTGATGAAGCTCAGTAAACGAGATTTTGCGACGATGATCTCGAAGTCCACTGAGGCCGAACCCAAGAAAAACGCCCGACAACGATTTGTCAGCAATCGCAACAAAATGCTGCTGCTGATCGAGGAACTCAGCCTGCGGTCGAGACGCGTTAGTCCAGTCATCGAACAGTTCAAAAAATTTGCATCGCGAATGAGTTGGCTCAAGCAGCGACTTTCCGAAATCGTCGATGATGAGACTCGGCAGGAAGAACGAACTCGACTGAAACGAGAATTGCATCGGCTGATGGTGGAAACTCAAGAGAGCCCCGAAGGGATGCAAAAGCGATTTGAACTCTGCAAAAAGTACCATCGCGAATTTGAAAATGCCAAGCGGGATCTGTCCAGTTGTAACCTCCGCTTGGTCGTATCGATCGCTAAGAAGTACCGCAACCGAGGCATGAGCTTTCTGGATCTGATTCAGGAGGGGAATACCGGCTTGATGCGAGCGGTCGACAAATACGAATATCGTCGGGGTTTCAAGTTTTCGACCTATGCGACCTGGTGGATTCGGCAGGCGATTACGCGTGCGATCGCCGATCAGGCGCGGACCATTCGTATTCCGGTGCACATGATCGATGTGTTGACACGTTTACGCAACATTGAAAAGGAGATTCAACAGGAGACTCGCCGAGAGCCAACGACCGAGGAAATCGCACAGCGTGCGGATATGGACCTGAATGAAGTCCGGCGAGTCCTGGATATCGGTCGCCAGCCCGTCAGTTTGGATCGCCCCGTCGGCGAATCCGAGGAATGCAGTTTTGGTGAGTTCCTGGAGGATTCGACCTGTGAAAATCCGACGCGTAAGGCGAATAACGGAATATTGAGGGACAAGATCGAACGGTTGCTAAAAACGTTGACGTACCGCGAACGCGAGATCATTCGGCTTCGCTACGGCTTGGGTGATGGCTATACCTACACCTTGGAGGAAGTCGGACGAATTTTCCGAGTCACTCGGGAGCGCGTTCGCCAAATCGAAGCGAAGGCCGTCAAGAAACTCCAAAATCCTATCCGTTGCCAGCAACTTGAAGGGTTTTTGAACAGCATCATCTAACCCATGAGCGTTTTTTTCATCGCTTGTGAATCGAAGAGCGGCTCTCGAACGCTAGCATCTGTCAGGCTTAGGGATCGAATTCAGATCGATTCCTGCCGATTGCACGGATTGCCATTGACTTCTCTCGCTTTTGAATCGTAACTTCCCGCGACTTTGTGTGAGCATGTGGCTTGAATCGGCGCGCGCCATGATGCAGGCCACCATTGGTGAGTTTCATTTTGGCCTGCACTGGAACACAAATGTTTTAGCGCGCTTCATACTTACCACACTTTTGACTTGCGATAAGCAGTTTGCGGGACGTGCGATGAAATCGAGATTCCTTTCTGTTCGGTATAGACGTAACTTAAATTATGTGTACAGCTTCATGGTCGTCATGGTTGTGACCCTAGGCTGTAACAATCTCGTGCCACGAGCTCAAAGCCCGGACCTGACTTCGATGAAATACTCGAAAAAGGTTGAAGAGACGCTGTACGTGGGGAATATTGCGGCGCCCTGGGGGCTCAACATGGCTCAAGTCGAGGGGATCGCATTGGTCAACCGGTTGATAGGCACAGGGAGCAATCCGCCGGTGACGGACAGTCGACAACATCTGGTTAACGAGATGCAGTCGTATGGCGTGACGGACATCGACGCTTACTTGGCGGGGACCGACAATTCACTGGTGTTGGTAAAGGGTTTTCTTCCTCCGGCGGCCCAAAAGGGTGATACGTTTGACTTGTTCGTAATTACACCAACCAGGTCGGAGACGACCAGTTTGGAACAAGGCTTCCTGATGCAATCGCGATTGCGCCCCATGGCTGTGTTGGGCGGCAGGGTAAAGGAAGGCAATACGGTTGGCTTGGGGACCGGATCCGTGGTCGTCAATGAAGTATTCACCCCCTCGACCGGTGATGGTGGAAAATTGCAAGCGATCGTTCCCGGCGGTGGCACGGTGACCGAGCCACGGCCCGTGGGTCTTGCCATTCAGAAACAATCGCAATCGGTTAAGAACTCCGCTGCGATTGCGAAAGCAATCAACAATCGGTTTACTACGATGGACGTCAATGCCCGCATCGGCGTGGCCAATCCAAAGAACGACAAGCTGGTTGAGATTCAGGTCCCGGTAGAATACAAGTTTAACGTGACTCGCTTTTTTCGTGTCTTGGCCAGTACGGCCATCAACGAATCATCTGCCGACCGATTGGAACGAATTCAACGGATCGAGCGGGAGTTTCACGAACCTGGCATGGCGAACATCTCCGCGTTGCGATTGGAATCAATCGGTCGTGATGCGTTGCCGAGCCTGCGCCGAGCGCTGCGCAGCGATGACCAGGAGGTGAGATTTCACGCGGCACAGGCAATCACGTACATCGGGGAAACCGATGGCGTTGAGGAACTGGAAAGGGTAGCTCGAGGTGAAAGAGCATTTCGTTGGCACGCCCTGACGGCACTCGCTTCCTGTACTCGCAAACCGGCCGAGGATGCGTTGGTGCGGTTGTTGGATGTCAGCAGTGTGGAGACGCGCTACGGTGCCTATCGAGCGTTGTTGCAGCGGTCAAAGGATGAACCGATCTATCATGGAAAAATGCTCAATCGCAATTTCTATTTTGTAATCTTACCGACCGCTGGCGAACCGATGATTCACGTTGCGAAAAAACATCGACGAGAGATCGTATTGTTCGGAACGGGTCATAAGCTGGATCAGAATTTTCTATATGTCGAACAAGGCTTAACGATCAAAGCACTGAATCCGGATACGGTCGAAATCATCCGCTATCTGCCCGGACAACCGGAGGTTCGAATCACCTGTCCTACGGATCTGGAGATGCTGATACCCAGATTGGCCAAATATGGCTGTGACTACGGCACGGTAATCAAAGTTCTCAAGGAAGCTCAGGCCAGTCGTTCGCTCAACACCAAATTCGTGATTAACGCACTGCCGGAAAGAAATCGGGAGTACGATCGAAATCGATCATTGGTTGCCGCGAACAGCTATGACGACGACGTCGATCTTGAGGAATCCCTTCCCACCATGTTCGATACCGCAAGTCTCGATTCCAACGCGAATCCGCGCACCGCCCAAATCTCAACGAAGGGTACTGTCGACTCAGAATTAAACGAGGAGGCTAACGCTGCCAAATCGGACTTGCGAACGAAACGAAAATCATGGTCTATTATACCTAGTATTTTCCGTTAGACGATTTGCTGACATTCAGCTCACGGTTGTCAGGACGGTGAGTTGATTTCAATCATGCCGACTGAGGGCGCCGAGCGTGGCCAATTGATTGGCTCGTTGTGGTTAGGCCTGGGGTGGCCAGGAAGACCATGCGTCTCGGAAACCGCGATCGACAATAGAGTGTTTCGCGCTCTGGGGGGTTGACCTCGCTTCGAGATGTTCATTTCCAGTACGTCGCGTGCGGCACAATGAAATCTTTGGTTACATGAAGTGAAAATCGACGGCACCATTCGCAACCTTTGGTTAAACGTTGAACAAAGGGGGCGCTTGATTGTATTATTCCTTTGAACGACACGGCTTTGTCACGAAATCATGCTGAATGCGTTGGAATTGGTTGGGTTCAAGAGTTTTCCCGACCGAACTCGATTTGATTTTCCGCCGGGAATTACCGTCGTTGTCGGCCCTAACGGTTCAGGGAAATCAAATATTGTCGACGCGATCAAGTGGGTTTTGGGCGAACAGAGCGCTCGTAGCCTTCGCGGTAAAGAGATGGCCGACGTGATCTTCAAAGGTTCTGGCGGACCGTCGGGACGCAAACCTTCCAATTCTGCGGAAGCAACAATTTTTATCGACAATTCGGATCGTCGTTTGCGAATGGAAATTGACGAGATTCGAGTGACGCGGCGCGTTTATCGCAGCGGCGAAAGCGAATACATGATCAATGGTGAGCCTTGTCGCCTGAAGGATATTCGCGGGCTGTTTCGAGGAACTGGAATCGGAACCGATGCGTACAGCTTGATCGAACAGGGTAAAGTTGAGCAATTATTGCAGGCTTCGCCCAGGGATCGTCGAGCGATGTTTGAGGAGGCTGCGGGCATCAGTCGCTTCAAAGCAAAAAAAATTGAGACCGAACGCCGGCTGACCAGAGTCGAACAAAACCTGGTCCGACTGTCGGATATCGTGGAGGAAGTCGAGGGGAACTACCGCCGCGTAAAGAATCAAGCGTCAAAAGCTGCTAAATTCAAAGAGTACACCGATCGGTTGAAGGCCTTGCGAACCCATGTCGGCTCGAAGGACTGGCGCGATTTTTCACGAACCCTCGACGAAATCCTGAAACGGAAACAACGACTCGAGCTTGAGCTGGCTGATCAACAGTCTCATGTGACGACGTTCGAGAATCGTTGTGAGGAACTTGATCAGCAACTTTTTGCGACATCAAATACCCATTCCGGCTTTCAGTCGACATTGAACTCGTTATTGCAAACGATTGCCGAAAAACACTCGGCCGTTGCATTGGCAAAATCTCGTTTCGATGATCTGGGCAACCAATCCCGTCAGTTGCGTGATCAACTTGCTGGAATCCAGGCAAAGTTGGATGACGGAATTCGCCAGACTCAGGGGACCGAACGCGATTTGGGTGAGGCCAATAGTGCATTATCTGCGGCACGCGTCGATCTTGAGCGGGCCGAGGGTGAAGTTGCAAAATACCAGAGCACAATCGAACGGTTGCAGAACACGATCGCTACGGATCGAGGCGAACAGTCAGCCGTGCAGAATTTGCTGACCGGATTAGCTCAGCAAATCAGCGTTCAGGACTCGCAACTTGCGGCAAATCAGTCGACTCGTCAAAAGCTCTTGCAATCGAGTCAACAAATCGAGCGTTTACTTGATTCCAAGCTTGAACAATTGAACGAAACGAATGATCAGCAACACCTGTTACAAAGGCAGGCGGAGGAAAAGGATTCGACGTTGCGTTCGGCACGCGAGGCTCTCGACCAAACGATGCAGGTCTTCGAAGCCGCGAAAGCTCAGTTAAATCAACTTTATCGCGATCAGGTTGGCTGCAACCAACGAGCCGAGTTAATCCAAGATCTGGAGAAACAACAGGAGGGGGTTGATGCAGGTGTCAAAGACTTGGTCAACCGTGCTTCGCAGGATCCTTCGGGCTTTCACGCGGAAATCGTCGGACTGGTCGCCGACCTCATCAAGGTCGAAATTGAGCACGCCGCACTGATCGATTTGGCGCTCGGCGAACGCGCACAACATGTGGTCGTCAATGGTTCTGAACTCATTGCCGAGGTGGCGAAGGGAAAGTTGCGATTGGGAGGGCGCGTTGGACTCATACAGTTGTTCCCACAGCGCACCGCAAGAGCAACCGAACCCGTACTTCAAGATGTGCCGGGCGTGATTGGGCGACTCGATCAACTCGTGCAAGTCAAGCCGGAACACCAGGCCGTAATCAGACACTTGCTGGGTCAGACATGGTTGGTCAAATCACTCACGGTTGCGCTGGAATTGCAGCACCACATCACTCACCCCACAACGAGGTTGATTACCCTTGATGGCGAAATCGTGGAGGCCGACGGGTCATTGATTTGTGGATCGAAAATCCGCTCGACCGGAATCGTTTCGCGCCGAAGCGAATTGCGCGAATTACATCAGAATCTACGCCGGCTGGAACAGGAAATCGAAACAATCAGCCAGGAACTCCGCCGACTCAGTGATTCGGTTAAGCGGCAACAGGCTTCGATCGAAATGATCTTAACCGAGCATAGCGAAGTTTCCGAGAAATTGAACCAATCACGAACACGAGCCTCAATACTCGACGGCGAAATCGCTCAATTCCGAAATCAACATCAAACGGTCTCGAACGAATTGGACGGTGTCGTTGCCGTCCTCGGCGAGTTGGATCGGAAGCTCGTCGCAGATCGCGAGCAATTATCCAATTGCGAGCAGCGTATGACAAAGTTGAAATCCTCCTTGCTGCAGGCAACAGAACAACTGAAGCAGGCTGAGGAACAACGTGACGATTGGCAACAACAGGTCACGATGCACAAAGTCGCCTTCGCAAAAACCGAGCAACAGGTCGCGGAACTGCAAAATCGGATTGTCGCGCTGGCCGGCACGGTCGACGATCATCGAACGGGGCGGGTCAGTCGTCGAAGCCAATTGGCGGAGATGCTTTGGACTCGCCGCCAGTCACTCAAGGCGATTGCTCAGGGTGAACAGGCCAGCAACGAATTAGCACTGAAAAAACAGGCGCTTGACGAAGAAATTCGACTGCACAATGAAACTCGGTTATCGGCGGAGCAACAGCGGCGCGAAATTGGAAAGAAGATGGCTGAAACTCGAGCCGTTGTCAACGCCCAACAGGATGAGCTGCACAATTTGCAAATGCGAGAAAAGGATCTGTCGATGCAACGGAGTCAGCTGGCAACTCGCCTGAAGGATGACTACGACATTGACATTCAAACCTTGGTCGACGATCCGCATCAATTGGAGGAGGATCGTGAAAATATCGATCAGGAGATCAACGATCTACGGGCCAAGCTCAACAATATTGGTCCGGTAAATATGGATGCCTTGAATGAGTTGGAGGAACTGGAACAGAGGTACCTGCGGTTGGATGGACAGTATAAGGATTTGGTGGAAGCCAAGGAGACCTTGGAACGCATCATTGTCCGGGTTAATGCCGACAGTCGTAAGTTATTTGTCGAGACTTTGGAAAGCATTCGGACCAACTTCCAGCAACTTTTTCGCCAGACGTTCGGTGGGGGTCAAGCGGATTTGATCATCGAAGAAGGGGTCGATGTGCTTGAGGCGGGTATAGACATTCGCGCAACGCCACCAGGCAAACCTGAGTTTAACAATTCGTTACTTAGTGGAGGCGAGAAGGCGTTGACCGCGGTTTCGTTGATGATGGCGATCTTCAAATTCCGCCCCAGTCCTTTTTGTATCCTCGACGAAGTCGATGCGCCATTCGACGAAGCCAATGTCGGACGATTCGTCAGTGTTTTGCAAAGTTTTCTCGGTTGGACCAAATTTGTAATTGTGACGCACTCGAAAAAAACGATGACCGCCGCCACAACGCTTTACGGCATCACAATGCAGGAATCTGGCGTTTCGAAACGTGTCAGTGTCCGCTTCGAGGATGTCAGCGAAAAAGGGGAAATCTCGGACGCGGCTGTCCGCCGCAGTACCAACTCAACGACTGCCGAGAACCTGGAACGTAGCGCCTGAACGAACGCTGGACGCTGGTGCGTGACTCCTTCTACCATCCCGCCTTGTATTGGGATAAGCCAACACGACTCCGCGTGTCCCGTCCGTATCTGGTTCAGGAATCGCTGGGCGACTGTGGTTGTCAGGGATTCAAATTCGCTTGTTCCGCTTTGAGTTTGTAACTCGAAGTATCGAGGGGTCCCAACAGCAAATTCTCGAAGGAATCGG
>JBGTDM010000417.1:0-23757 GCA_041748315.1 Pirellulaceae bacterium | reverse complement strand
CAGGGTCGTTGGCGAAACGATTTTCGCCCGCACACAGAATTGCCTGTTGGCCGTCGCTCCGAGCTCCGTACCGGCTCCCGCTCGGCCAACCTTTCCAGGTGTGCGTTTACGATAAGCGGGCGGCAGCGTCGATTTTGAATTCAACATCTAACGCGCCCGCCGCGTGAACTTGGTCGTTATCCGGAAATAGTCCAACTGTTGACGCGGTTGATGTGCTGGATACCAGCCGTTGGCTTCGTTTCACGCATATTGCCGTCAATGGAATTGACTGTAATAATCATTGATACCTTTGGGTGACGGTCACCCACAAGAACGGAGTGCGCGCTGAGGGGCCTGCTGTGTTGCTGACTAATGGCGCATAATAATTGTTATGCGGCTACCGCAGATCGAAATGAATGGCAACGTCTTACGCGCGTTTTTAGAGGATCGAATACCCGTCGCGGACTTACTCGCTGACTTGGCCGGTACTCGAACCGTACTTGGCACAGATTCCGTCCGCCACAACATGAACGATACAGAATCTGAATTCCTCGTAACGACACAACATCTTGTAAAACTATGCGATGCCGTTCTGGCCGATCAACTTCCTGCGGGGCATCTCGAATGGATCAGTTTTGGATTGATAGCGTCCGACAACTTCGAGTGGGACACTGATACAATTGACGGCGAACGGGTGGGTGATACCGTCATTGACTGGGCATCGCCCTCGACCAACTATCAACTGTCGATTGACACGGTCAGAAAATTCCGACATCGTTTGATTACGGGCGAAAACCTATTCGACAAATCGGACTTTGGCACGGCTGGGATGTCTGCGGGGCGTGTGGTCTGGGAACCGAATCACAACCGATAAATCGCCGCATAACAACGTGTGAACCTCAGCGGCGTTGGTTGCTGCGAATTGATAATAAACTCAAACACGCCGCGAGGTTATCGCGGTCGTTCTGCCTTGCAAACAATGACATGCCAACTCGCTCTGAATCACGAGTAACCGCCGGGCTGAACGACTACCGATTTGTCGCATCGCTGCATGTCGAACATCCTTCCGTAGACCCCGATGAAGTGACAAGCACGCTCAAGCGAGAACCCAAGACCAGCAAACGGCGCGGCGAACAACGACGCAGACCCGACGGAGGCCTACTGACTGGAACCTACGGGAAAAACCACTGGAGTGCCGATCTCGACATTGTGTCCGGTCACGATGTGCCAGAATTCCTGGATGACTTGGCCGACACGTGGACATCCCATGCAGTAGACTTGACCAGGCATATAGACGACACTGGTGGTTCCGTAACTGTATTCATCGGCGTTTTCGCAGACCGTCTCTGCGACTTCGAGATACCAGCATCGACCCTGCGACGACTTGGCAACGCTGGCATTTCAGTCCGCCTCGACTATTACGGCGTTGGCAACCGTAACACAAGTGACATGGCAGAACCAACGGATGAACGCGAGCCGGAATAGGCCGGTGGGTTCGCTTCGCTCGGCAACGGCAACTCCCGGCCGCGTTATCCTGGTCGTTATCCCGCTAGAGTCGCCAATGAAACAAATGCAAATTGTATTGATCTGTTTTGCTTGTTCCGTCGGATGCAATCGCAGCGACGAGATTGGGCGACGTATTCCGCCCGACCAACTACCGACTGTGGAATCAGTCCCACAAGAAGAAATTCAGCATACGTTGGCTCAAATCTCGATTGGAACTCTCGACACTGATTTGATCGCAACACTCAAACCAAAATCGCTGGATTATGGAACGGTTTACGGGGGCGGAACCGGTGCTCGCAGGATCTACTTTCAGATTGCTCAGGACAAACAAACCTGGTTTGAGTTGTCTGGCCCTCCATACGACAATGTCACGATGATCGGACCGATCGAAGCCAAAACCAAATGGTCTCGTTTCGAAGGCGACAGTATCATTGTCCATTGATAGTAACATCTCCTTACTGTGCGGGATAACAGGGCGATCGACCTAAGTCGCTGGTCGTCCGCGAATTTGAATTATATTTTTTCGGCGGCGACTGGGTGATCGCCCGCCGATATGCCGCTAAGGACACCGTACTCTGAACGACAGCGACTGCAATAAGATTCGTGAGTGGCTCACCAACCTCGTTGGCCTCACAATGTCCGCCGTTCGCCGCGCTGCGGATATGTTAGTCTTACACTTTGGCCCTATGACCTATCGCGACGATAGCTCTGTCGGCGAACTCGCACTCCACATCCAATGTCCGTGGCGGATCGAAAACGCGGGCAGCATCATCACTGGACGATCCGATCTTTGGGAACCAATTCATCGCACGGATGAATTCTCGTACGATACTTGGGACTATCATCGCGACGGAAATCTACAAGACGAACTGATAAACCAACTGCTTGATCGCCCCGACGAATTCCGTGTTCAGTCCATTGATGTCCATCGCAATGGGAGCTTTTCAATTGACCTATCGGATGATTACCGTCTCGTGGTATTTCCGTCCGGATCGGTTGGCGAAGACTGGCGTCTGTTCCGGCCCGGCTCCGCAGAGGAGAAAGATCACTTGGTCATTTCAGGCGGGGTGATAGAATGACGGCAACCCGGTGCGCGGCATATCAAATCGGTGAACGGGAGAGCTCGGCGCCGTCCGGCTTGAAGTCGACGTCTTCCCCTTGCCCCTCGTTACCGCAATCGTTAGCCGCCACAGTATTTGCAGACACAGAAGCCCACCAACACGCTCATGAGGAATGCTGCGATGAATCCAAACAAAGCACTCTGGGAAAAAGGCGACTTCACGCGCATCGCCGAGACCATGCGCGAAAGCGGAGAGACGCTCGTGCAGCGACTCGGAATCCACAAGGGACTTAAGGTCTTGGATCTCGGATGCGGCGATGGCACCACGGCGTTGCCTGCGGCGAAACTGGGAGCCGAGGTGCTGGGCGTCGATATTGCGCGGAACCTGGTCGAGGCCGGAAACAAGAGGGCCGCGGAGCATGGTCTTGCGAACTGCACGTTTCAGGAGGGGGACGCGTCCAATCTGCAGCAGTTACCGGATCACGCGTTTGATCTCGTCGTCAGTGTCTTTGGCGCGATGTTTGCGCCAAAACCGTTCGAAGTCGCCAAGGAAATGGTGCGTGTCACGCGGCCGGGAGGTCGGATCGTGATGGGCAACTGGATTCCCAATGATCCGACGCTCGTGGCGCAGATTTTAAAGATTACCGCGATCTACACGCCGCCCCCGCCGGAAGGTTTCGTCAGCCCCATGACGTGGGGCGTCGAGAGCAACGTGATCGAGCGGTTTGCCGCCGTAGGAGTTCCGGCAGAGAAGATCTCCTTCGTGCGAGACACGTTCACCTTCAACTTCTGCGGCACGCCGTCAGCGTTCGTGGATGAATTCCGGAAATACTACGGGCCGACTATGAATGCATTCGAAGCCGCAGAGAAGAACGGCCGAGCCGCTGACCTGCAGAAAGAGCTCGAAAATCTGTTAAACAGCCAGAATCAAAGTAAGGATGCGACCTCCATTCCGGCAACTTTCTTGCGCCTGACGGTCGCTCTTTGACAGGGCGTAAAGCAGGCTCATGTCATTGGCGAGTGTGATGATCTATCCCTTTGCCATTCACGTCCTCACAGCTCGTGTTCCGGGGATGCAACGTTGGACGGCTAACACGGCGATGGACGCCGACGTCGGCGGGCTGCTCGCGCATCCCGCTCGGCGCGGGTCATCGCCAACGTTAACTGCTGCCATTCCTGACTGCAGAGGTGTCCAATGTCTTCAGCGATTTGTGAGAAATGTGGCGAACGATATATTGACAAAGCACTAGCGCCGGATTTCTCAGAAGTCCGCGGCATTGTCGCCGACCTCATTGTCGCCGACCTCTCCGAGGTCGGACGCTGAACACTGGTTCGGCGGAATTGAATTTCCGCTTGTTCGTTTCATCGATGCCGGACGGTCCGCGTCTTACGGCGATTTCCACATCCGTGACCTCACTCGTTGATCCAACCGAATATTCGTCTGATGAATCCGGCTAAACGCGATGATTTTAATCAACTCGGCTGGACAGGTTACAAAAAACCGCGACCCACCTAAATTTTCTGAGGTGTCTTCGATCAAGTTCAGTTACAATGAGTGATGCTTCCGAATTCACGTCATTATCCGCAAGTCCCCCGGCAATTAACTTTCGTGACTCCGCGCAGTGGCCTGGGTGTCGTTCGGCGAAGTTGACAAGTAACTCGCGCCATCTTAAGCTTAACACGGGCTCCGCTGCGATCGCATGTTTTAAGAGTCGTCTAACAGTTTCTGGTTGGGGCTAATGAGGCGAGGTCGAGCGACAACCGCTTTTGAAATCTTTTGGCGTATAAAAATTGGCTGTAAAAAAATTATCCGATATCGAAGTTGCTTACGAAGTTTTGCGTTCGCTTCGAAAAATTATTCGCAAGACTTCCGAACATTCACGCCAGATTTCAAGTCAATCGGGATTGAGTGTCCCGCAACTTCTCTGTCTTAAAGCTATTGCCGAATTCCCCTCAGAAAATAAGATCGAGCTTACGGCCGCCAGTGTCGCGCAAACTGTGCATCTATCCGCACCAACGGTCACAAGATTGCTCGATCGATTAGAGTTGGCAGGGTACATCGCTCGCAATCGCCATCCGGGTGATCGCCGGAAACTCTATCTCACATTGACAGAACTGGGAAAGCGTCGCTTGGAATCACTACCAACCCCACTGCATGAAGATTTTTTAGCCAAACTAAAAAAGCTTAAACGAACCGAAAAGGAGCAGCTCCTCGCGTCGTTGGAGAAAGTTGTCGAGATGATGGCGGCGGAAAACATCGATGCGGCTCCGCTGCTCACTGCGGAACTCGACGTCAAATCTCCTTCGACCCAGCTCGGGTAACTTCATTCAGCCGTCGATTAAGTCGGTCGCAAGCATTCCGAGTTGTTGGCGCCTGAATCTGGGAGTCGAACAACCGTAACGACGATTTGCGCGATCAACGAGTCGTCACGAGATCGTCGAGTGAACTGGTTGCATGTGCCGTAAAACCCGGGTAAGGCGCTTCGATGATTCGACTCAGGTTTTGATCGCAATGTTATAGTCGAACAAAGCCAGGAAATCTATCTCATGGACTCGCTGCGCCTCTCCGTATTCAACGACTCCAGTGGTTGCGTGGTGGACAATATTCGGCGATGTCGACACTCGTGTTCCGACTCCACGACGGGGAGTGCCCACAACCAACCGCAAGCTGTGCATTCAAGTTGGAGTCACGGCGTCAAACTCACGCTCTGCCAGATATTCGGGGCGCGGAGGCTGGTCTCCGAATGGCTCGCAGACGGCATTCGGGACACTGTTGAACACGACAAACAGATTCGTTCTGGGAAACGGACTGATATTGCTCGCCGACCCGTGCATTGTATTACACTCGAAGAACAGAGCCGAACCAGCCGGTCCAGTAGGTGCCGCCATACCACCTTGGTCGACCAGCATGGTCATGGCGTCTCGGGAGGGTACGCCATACTCCTGTTTTCGCAAACTCTTCTCAAAATGGTTTTCTGGAGTTTGTCCTGCGCAGCGAATAAACATCTGGTGGGAGCCGGGGACAACAATGAGTGGACCGTTAAACGGGTTCGTTTCAGTCAAGCTTAGGGAGATGCTCACCGCGCGCATCCGTGGCATACCATCCTCGACATGCCACGTCTCGAAATCGGAGTGCCAGAAAAACTCTTTGCCGTCGAAAGCGGGTTTGTAGTTGATCCGTGACTGGTGGATATAAACCTCACTTCCCAGGATTTGGCGTGCTGCGTTAACCAACCGCGGATCGCGGCAAATCTGTTGAAACAGGTCACTGATCCGATGCAGTCGAAAAATAGATCTCACGATGCGACTCCCCGGTTCCGCGACCACACCTTCGTCATGGGGGTTGGCTACTTTTGCCAGTCGATCAGCTTCGGTGAGCATCGCCGCGGCCTCGTCGGCATCAAATAATTGACGCTTAAACAGAAAACCATCCTGTTGATAGGCTGAAAGATCTGCACCTGACCATGGTCCGGTATGACTTGTCTCCTGCCAGATTATGGGATCGACGCGCGGCGTTGCCTCCCATTCGTCGACTCGGGAAAAATAGGGATCTTCGGTTTTGTGAAGGGTGCTGGATTGAGTTCCAGTCATGATAAACTCCTTAATTGAATTGAAAGTAGCTTGGTTAGGTCGCCGATTCGTACAGGGGATAGACCCCTTCACCATCGTGATTTTCCGGGCCAACCAGAGCTGGATTGAAAACGCAAACCATGCGCATGTCGGTCTCCGCAGTTAATACGTGCCGGTCATGCTGATCCAGGGCGTAGACCGTGCCATCATTGATTGCAAAAACTTCGCCCGTATCGACGAGTTTGATTGTGCCACGTCCTTGCACGCAATAGACGGCCTCCAGGTGGTGGCGATATTCCATCTCAGTCGATGTTCCTGCGCGGATTACCGTGTCATGAAGTGAGAACCCCATGCCGTCCTCGCGCAACAAAAGACGGCGACTCTGCCAGTTCTCCGCAGTGACTTCGCGCGATGTGCCTGCTATCTCTGATAAGCTTTTTACGATCATGTTAATCCTAGTTCGTTACAGTTTCTGTTGTCGGTTGATGCGAGCAGGTCGCTCGCGAGTGTCCTTGATGTACCACATTTCAATGTCAACGTCTCAACGGAGTGTCGTTGAAATGAACGCAACTCGACCCAGGTGAGTTTATTTACTGAAGGTGAGTTTTCTTTACTTATAAGGCAGCGACCGGCTTTTTATTCATCATAGTGTGGACACTGTCGGTGAGAATCCCAAGCCCTTGATTCAGATGGTCGTCGCTGATCGTCAATGGTGGCAAAAGCTTGAGTACCTCATCCTGTGAGCCGCAGGTCTCGATAATCAAACCATTTTCAAACGCTTTTTTTGCGACACGTTGAGCCATCGCGGGGTCGGTAAACCGGAGCCCCTGAATCATGCCGCGCCCGCTCAATTCTCCGTCGAACTCGTTCGCGATTTCCAACAAATGATCGCGCATGAATGCCGCTTTCCGTTTGACTTCCTGCCCGAGGCCTGAGTCCGACCAAAACGTCTGCAAGGCGGTGGTCGCAGTGACGAACGCAGGGTTATGACCTCGAAAGGTTCCATTATGCTCACCTGGTTCCCAGCGATCGAGTTCCGGCTTGATCAATACAATTGACAGCGGTAGGCCGTATCCGGATAGCGATTTTGACAAACAGATTAAATCGGGTTCCAATCCGTAAGGTTCGAAACTGAAAAATGATCCCGTGCGTCCGCAGCCGACCTGAATGTCATCGATGATCATCAGAATTTCAAATCGCTTAGCCAACCGAGTGAGCCGTTGAAGCCAGTCCGCAGAGGCGACGTTTACCCCCCCCTCGGCCTGGACGGTTTCCAGAATAAATGCGGCTGGAAGGTCGACACCGCTGCTGGCGTCGACCAGAAATTGCTCGACCATTGAAATGCTGTCGATTTCGCCATCGAAATATCCGCAATAGGGCATGTGTGTGACATGATTTAGGGGGACTCCTGCACCCGCTCGCTTGCTGGCATTTCCAGTCAATGCCAACGAGCCCAATGTCATCCCATGGAAACCGTTTGTAAACGAAATAACGCTCTCGCGTTGGGTCACCTTGCGGGCCAATTTCAAAGCTGCTTCGACGGCGTTGGTACCCGTGGGTCCGGGAAACATCAACTTGTAATCAAGGCCGCGCGGCTTGAGAATCAGGCGGTCGAGTGTCTCCAGCAGTTGGCGCTTTGCCGTGGTTGCCATGTCCAAGCCATGGGTGATCCCATCGTTAATGAGATATTCCAGCAACGCCGCTTTGAGTTGCGGTGGGTTGTGACCATAGTTGAGCGCGCCGGCACCCGCAAAAAAGTCCAGGTACTCCCGTCCCTGTTCGTCGATGATGACATCCCCTCGCGCGGTCGTAAACACGACAGGGAAGCTCCGGCAGTATCCTCGAACCCTAGATTCGAGCTGGTTGAATAGATGCATGGTCGAAAACTCTTTCATGATGAGTGGAAAAACTTAGTTCATAGTTCAATCGATGACCCAATCATCCGTCGTATTTCGCCACCGGCGTCGCTTGATTCACGTGACGCTGACGATCGCTGTGTTGCTCGCCTTTGATCGATGTGAATGGACCGGCACGAAACAGGTCTTCAGGCTCATGGGGTTCGGTTCCGAAATCCTCGCGGCGAAAGCCAACCTGGAACTGGGACGTCACACCGATCGACCGAGCAAATGATTCAAACATGTTGCGCGAGGCCTTATTATCGGCGGTCACCGTCGCCTCCAAAAACTGGACCCCCAGCGGATGTGTGCGAGAAATGAGATGATTGAGCATTTGTTTTGCGAGTCCGCGTTGGCGAGCGCGCTCGACAACAGCAATCTGCCAGACGAACAGCACGTCAACTCGTTGGGGGGGGCGATAGGCCAACACAAACCCCACGACATCCTGTTCATTTTCGGCGATGACACATGTTTCCGCGAAATCACGGCAGAGGAGCAAGTAGGCGTAAAGCGTGTTGGACTCCAGAATCCTGGATTCGATGACAATCCGGCGCAGGGAACAAGCATCAGCCACCGAGGGTCGCCTCAACGCCACGTCAAATTGTCCCTCGTCGATCATCGCCCTTGGCCGTGAGATACTTTCATTGGTTTGCGACACAACCAGTCCGTTCCGCACTCTACCCTGACCCTGCTTTAAGGTCCCCGGGTTTAGTTTCACGGTCCGAGAGGGCACTTGCAGTCAACGAGAAACGAGTTTCCGTCGCTAGGGGCCAGATTCGGATTGACAGGTTCAAAACATTACATAAACAATGATTGTGTTAGAAATAGTTTTATCAACAAATACAATGAATGTCAAGCCTCAATTGACCGCGGGATGCCATGCCACGGCGCCCGGCATGATCGCTCGCCGTTTTGCACAAGACCCATTAATCGACTTTCGCTCCTATTCATTGCGTGGCGATCCCGAAGAATGTTTGTTTGACGACGGGCAAATCGCCATGTCAGATCCCTGCCAGTTGCGAGAAACCCTGTTGAATGTCGGAATCTGGAATGGCCTTGATCTATCCCGTCTGGACCTTGAATTCAAGGCGTTGACGAACGAAATCAAAATCCACTTGCGGTCTGGGGTTTGGTCGTACGACCGTCACCCGATGAGCTCGCTGAGGTTAGGCTATCGCTGCGACGACCGTGAGCTTTGGATTTATGAACTAACGGTTGCTGAGTCGCTTCGTGGTCGAGGATTAGGTTCGAAGATTGTCCAGCGAACTGAGGCACTGGCAATTCAGATTTTTGCCACAAAGTTATTGGCGTTTCCGTTGGCGACAGCTCGGAGTTTTTGGCTGAGTCACGACTTTGTTCCGCATCCTCGCACCACGAACTTACTCTACAAGTACTTATGATCACAGGGCATCGGGGCGGCTGATTTTAATCAGCGATTGATCACATGGCTTGGTCACGTTAAAGAGTGACTTTCCGTCGCAGTTCGTCGCTCGTAGTCGAATTCGATTCGGCATTCTCTTTGCGAACACCGGGAACGATGAGTTGGTTGTGGATCTGCCGAACAATCGTCTCAATCCGTTTGGTTTCCGTAAGTTGTGCGCCGGCCCGATTGCGTGCGACCGTGGCGGTGAGAACTCTGGTTTCAACTTGGTATGCTGCCAACGTGAGCGGTTCGTGCTTGCTCATAAAGCGATTGAATTCACTGGCCAAGTCCTCGGTAATATTGCCGATGACGCGCAGGTACCAAGTAAAGTGGGACTGGGACTCGAAACCACGTTGGTTCAATTCGTCGATGAGACGTTGTAAGGCGACCTCATCGTCGCTGCAGACGATACAATCCGTCCCACTGCGTTGATGTCGAATTTCTTCCACGTTGACATTGAAGTTTGCGTAAATTTGCAAGTAGGCGAGCAGCGCACCCGGCTCATCAGCGATCGCCCGTGAATTGATGTTAACCGATTCTTTGGGGCGCTCAATGAGATACAATCCTGGAGGGAGGGAGACATCCGATACAATCGTTTTGAGATCGGGGCGCGCTGGATCAAAGATGTGAACGGGGATGCTCCCATGCCGAACAGGCTCGACGGCCCGCGAGAAAATATTTCCGGCTTCCGTGGCCAAGTCGTAATCCAAGTGACGTAGCGTATGAGCCGCGTCGCCGACCAACAGGTCGTCGCCAGTGAGTACGCCGGGCGTCTCTTTGCAAAAGCCGACGTACTCGGCATTGAGTGCCAGACCGAGAAAGGTTGCCGTCAAATCCGATCCGCCTCGCCCCAAGCTCGTCCGATAGACATCGGCAAAACGCTTTTCCAGATTTCCTCGATCATCCTGATTCACTTGCATGATTGATTTGAAAGCATTGTGGGGATCATAGATGCCGTCAAATCCCGTAACGATCGGAATAATTTTTTTCTCCAAGTATTGACCGACGATAACTTCACGAGCATGATCGACGGCGGCCGCCCAATTGATCGTCGCCATTCCAAAGCACTGATCGGTGTATATTCCCAGCTCAAGAGCGGTCACGGGCGCGGCACGTAACGGGAACTCCCCTTCGGCGTGTTTCTTGTTGAGATACGCTGCCATGATTTTGACGGTTAGCCGTTCACCCCCAGTGATAATCACGTCATTGATGCTGGGGACAACCTCGAACGCTGAACACGCGAGGGCAATGTTGTTTTTCAACGACCGGATATCCTGAGTGATTTCAGCGACGAGCTCTGTATCATTTCCACACTCCAAATCATTGATCAGTTTCAAGTGGGCTTGCAACAGATCTTCCTCAAGCTGGTCGACACCTTGCTGAAGCGTTGTGAAGCGGTCGACATAGGCCTGATGATTTTCCAGTAAATCGGTCACGCTGAATTTTGAGGAGTTTCCCGACCTGCCTCGTCGATATGCAGAAAATACGGGAACGACATGCTTCCCTTCGTCGATTAACCCGGCGATAGTCTGTCGCGCCAGTTTGATGCGACCCTGCTCCGCTGTTGCGCCCATCGTCGTCCCACCAAATTTTAGTACCACAATATTTTTGCGACTGAGTCGACCTGGGACACCGGTAAGTGGCGATCGCAAACTTAATGATGTGGAATGCAAAACAGACCTCCGAATTGAGTGTTGACTGACAAGGAGGACATCGCTAGCTCGTTCGCGAAACCGAGGATCTGAAAATTGGTCGGAGTCTGAATTTAACTTATCTCAATGGAATCATGGAACTCAATTGGATTCGACACAAAGACCCGCTCGTCCACCAACCCCTCAATGCACAGCGATTTTAGGTTATCCGCTAGATAATTTTTTCATTAACGATAAAATGATTTCATCGGCAATGACTTTGTCCAAGTGTATATTGTTGCGCGCCGTGTGCTTCAATGCAACTGCTAACATTGAATCGTCCCGATGTCTTCGTTCGACGCAGGGATCGGTGACTATACCGTATGACTTGCGTGGAACGACACGGTAAACGTTGGATGAAGTTGGATGAAGTGGGAATAAGGAAGATTTAATTTCCCAAGTTGTTGACTGCTGCTGCCGACCGGATCAGGTGATAAACAATTTCTGAATGATACTGAATGATAAGGATTAGGGAGCGAATGCCCCATCTACTATGACTGATTCGATCTTGATTATGCTGGTGTTGTTCAACCCTCTTTTGATGGCCGCATTTTTGCATCCGGTCATGAACCAGTTGAGTTTTAAGGTCTTTTTCAAAGTCGTCTTGCGTGCATTTGTGATCAGTGGATTCGTGTTTTTGCTGTTTGCCGCTGCCGGCGATGCGCTGTTTACGCGGGTCCTTCAAGTTCGCTTCGCTTCCTTCCTGATATTTGGAGGAATTCTGTTCCTGATTATTGGGATCCGATCGTTCGTGATGGGGGCCTCGATTATCGGTGAGTTGAGGGGTGAGCCAGAACAACTATCCGGTTCGATCGCGATGCCCTTCATGATTGGTCCAGGAACAATCAGCGCCAGCGTGTTAATTGGCTCGCGACATTCACTGGGGTTGGCGTTCCTCGCGATTCTGATCTCGCTCAGCTTGAGCTGCCTGTTTCTAATGATCATGAAACGAATCTACGACATCGTGCACCATCGAAATGAACGCTTGATCGAGCGCTATATCGATATTGTCGGTCGAGCTTCAGCGCTGATTATCGGCACAATCGCAGTCGAGATGATTTTGAACGGAATCGATCTTTTCCGCAAAACGTTGTAAACAAGCCGCCTGAGGTTGCATCCCTGCTTGGAATAGAAACTGCGCACGGAATGGACTCTGCAGTGACCACCAAAAAAAGAAAAGTCGTTGCTTGTGTAATTATTGTGTATGCAATAACATGAAGTGCCGACGGATCGTCCGATGTCTGTCCAGGGTCGCATTGGTATGCGACGCAACTTTGGGTCCCAGACATCGTCGCAACTCAAAAGTCGCGCAAGCAACTTTAATCGGTTTATTCCCCAATCTCTAATGAAAAATGATCGTCCCGTCACGAAGATCTTCGGGCGTTGAGTTCACGTTTTGGTTTTGGATGCCAAATTTATTATGAATTTGATTGCCATCAGTTTTGTGGTGTTTCTCCTGGCGTTCACGCTCATTGGCGTGCTTTCGACACTCAAGAAGACGCCAACCACGAAAGATTACCTGATTGCCAATCGGTCAGTGGGTCCATTTCTGGCGGCACTCTCCGCGGTGGCCACCAACAACAGTGGTTTCATGTTTATTGGGCTGATCGGCTACACCTATCGCTTCGGAATTTCTGCCGTTTGGATGATGGTGGGTTGGATTATCGGCGATTTCGTCGCCTGGTTGCTGGTTCATCCCCGGGTACGTCGATGTTCGGAAGAGGTCGATGTGTCGACGATCCCTGCATTGATTGGAACTCGCCCCAAATCGGTTAATCGCACCATCATCGTCGTTGCAGGGATTCTGACGTTTCTATTCTTGGGTGCTTATGCCGCGGCGCAGTTAAAAGCAGGGAGTACCGCCCTCAATGTACTGTTTGGATGGGATCCCAAAGCGGGGGCTGTGATCGGTGCGGTGATCGTGGTGTTGTATTGCTTCGCAGGGGGAATTCGCGCTTCGATCTGGACGGATGTCGCGCAATCGGTGGTAATGATGGGAGCGATGTTGGTGCTTTTGGTTTCAGCGGCGATGAAGGTTGGGGGTCCCGTAGCTGTCTGGGCGCAACTCGCTGAGCAGGACGCTCAATTAGTAAATTGGATGCCACCCGGGATGATATTCGGTTTTCTCCTGTATTTGATGGGAATGGTGTTTGGCGGATTTGGAGCCGTCGGTCAACCGCACATTTTGGTTCGGTTCATGGCCATCCGCTCGATCGCAGATATACGTCGAGCGCGTTGGTATTACTTCGGTTGGTTCATCCCATTTTTTGCGATCAGTATTATGGTTGGACTTTACTCTCGGGTGTTGATCCCCGAGATTGCAGCACTGCCGAATGCTGCGTTACTCGAAACGCCGACCGAACTGGCGATGCCGGAAATGGCTCGTCTGTTGTTGCCAGATGTCCTGATCGGGTTGTCACTGGCGGGTTTGTTTTCGGCGACGATGTCGACGGCCGACTCGCAAATTCTCGTTTGCTCTGGAGTCATTACTCAAGATGTCAACCCGCGGTGGCGTGATTCGTATCTCGCTGCAAAAATAGCCACATTGGCGGTTGCTGCGTTAGCATTGATCATTGCTCTCTATGCGGGGCAGGGTGTATTTTCGTTGGTACTTGTGGCCTGGTCCGTATTGGGCGCGGGGCTGGGTCCGATTCTCATCATCCGTCTCTTTAATCAACCTTTGGCAACACCGACTGCGTTGACCATGATGGTGGTTGGTCTGGTCACGGTCATTGCTTGGAACCTATCCGGCTTAGATGGCGCGGTCTTCAAGTTGCTTCCCGGGATGTTGGCTGCATTCGCGATCTACGGATTGTCATTTTGCCGACGTAGCTAGTGCTCGCAGGAATGTTTCTGATCAACGGAGATTTGAAGCCAACTCCAAATTACAAAATCTGTTTCGTAATCACCTGGTCCCGCTGTTTGCCGTTTTTTCCTCGTCATAACCTCGGTGTCTGGCAACAACAGTTTTGGAAGAGCCGGGCCCATTTCGAGTCATCGGCCGAGTAAAAATCATGAGTCGACGCACTCACAATTTGAATTTGTGATGAGATACGGACAATGCGGCTGTGCAAATTTGGAAAATCATCGAATTCCGCAAATTCTCAAGCCATGCTGGCCTACGCGTCCAAAACCTTTCCGACAACTCGAACATCATCGGGATGTATCGGGCCATCGACTTTGGAATGGCCTTATTGCACCGTAGATAGGTTAGCGCGAAGCCGCTTTGTCTAGTTTTTTTGGCCGATTAACCTTAAACTAGCCCAGTGTGGCCGGCATTTGCGGTAGTCGTTGTTTTTACGGTGATCGGCGATCATGTATGGTTTGCCGAAGGTGACTGCAATTCTCCCACAAGCAAATCCAGGTGATTGGATCGACTGGTTGGATTAACTGATTGGGGGGCGATGTAAAGCGATCGCCGTTTCTGACAGGGCTTACAAACGTTCGGGTCGCACGAATAAAATGCTCCAACCGCGTTCAAGATTCTGTCAACTGACGAGAGTCTCGAGGCATTCGTTCCGGGAAAAGGTGAACGAAGTCAATTGTGTTTTTGAAGCATCATCTAAATTTCGCATTATTAAACAGGGTAAGAAATCGACAGGATCAAACAAAATGCAAAAACTCATTGAAGGAATTCACCACTTTCAACAGAACATTTTCGACAACCAAAAGGCGTTATTTGCTCGATTGGTGAAAGGGCAGCAACCGTTGGCGTTGTTTATTACTTGCTCGGACTCTCGAATCGATCCGAATCTGTTGACTCAGACCCAGCCTGGAGAACTGTTCATCATGCGAAATGCGGGAAATATTGTACCCCCGTATGGGATTCAGACTGGTGGTGAAGCTGGAACGATCGAGTATGCCGTCTCTGTGTTAAAGGTCAAAGACATCATTGTCTGTGGTCATTCAATGTGTGGGGCGATGGTCGGAGTGCTTCATCCAGAGCAATTGGAGGGACTGACTGCTGTCCAAAAATGGCTGGCAAATGCAGATGCCACAGCCCGAATTATCAAAGAAAACTATAGCCATATTGTCGACGACAAGGAACGACTTACGGCAGCCGTCGAGGAGAATGTGTTAGTTCAACTGGAGAATTTGCGAACGCATCCGAGTGTGGCAGTCGCCCTTTCCAAAGGCGAGTTGAAGATCCATGCTTGGGTCTATAAGTTTGAAACGGGGCAGGTATTTTCCTATGATCCCCATGAAGGTCAGTTCACCGCGCTAGAGGGCACTAGCGGAGTTCCCAGATCGGAAACAGAACGTTTGCCGGCAATCTAACTCGCATTTCTCAAGATCGGGGAATGCAAAGGTTCCATCCGCTGTCGGCTCAATGCAACGGCGTGAAGGCCAGGCTGATGCATCGCGCGCCTCGATCCGTCGAGAGTTCGACGGTGTCGGAAACGGTCCATCAGGTTGCCGCAGAACCGGGCGCCGACATCCAGGTGGTTTCAACATCGGAACGTAGCCCCCCGGCCGCAATCCTGCTTGGCAGTGTCTCCGAAAGCGAAATGATCGCAGCGAAATACGTCGAAGTTCGTCATATTGACACTTGGCGTAAATGTCCGTTTATCGTCTGAACTCGCCATCAACCAATCTCCAGATACCTGTCGGATTCTCATCACGCAATTCGGCGGGCAAGAGTGTTTTGGGAAATCCTTGATAGCAAATCGGACGCGCGAATCGAAAGATCGATTGCGTGCCAATCGATGTCGATCTTCCATCCGAAGTCGCTGGATACGGGCCACCATGAATCATCGCATGGCAAACCTCAACGCCCGTAGGAAAGCTGTTCACAATGATGCGTCCAGCTTTCTGCTCAAGGGCGTCGATCAGTTCGTGGTTTTCAGAAAGGTCGTTGGGAGTTCCGTGGATCGTTGCGGTGAGTTGCCCTTCAAGTGCTTCAACCAGTTCCAGCACCTCGGCATGAGACGAAGTGCGGACGAGTAACGTACACGGCCCAAATACTTCGTGCATCAGTGAGCGCTCGGCCAAAAGCGTTTCTGCAGTCGTTTCCAGCAATCCAGGTCCGACACAATAGCCTGTTGAATCGGCACTCGGTTCAACCAGCATCTTGACTCCTGAAATGGCAGCCAATCGCTTAATCCCTTGGTGATATGCCGAGCAAATCCCTGCGGTCAACATCGGTTCAGCGGATGATTCTTTCATTAATTTAACAAGCTCTGAAATGATCGATTCGACGCCGTTCGCATCTCCTTGCTGTTCAACGGATCCTTCCAGAATCACCAATCCGGGGTTTGTACAAAACTGACCGACACCGAGTGTTACGGCGGCATACAGCCCGGTTGCAATCGCTGTCCCTCGTTCGTTTGCGGCTTCGGCAAGCACGACGATTGGGTTGACGCTCCCCATTTCGGCAAAAAAAGGGATCGGTTCAGAACGGGCGGCGGCCAAGTCCATCAATGCTCGACCTCCGGCATAGGAACCGGTGAATCCCACCGCTTTTATTGCTGGATTGGTAACCAAGGCCGCGCCAAGCTGATGATCTGCCCCA
The DNA here is from genome assembly GCA_041748315.1 of Pirellulaceae bacterium. Taxonomy (GTDB): domain Bacteria; phylum Planctomycetota; class Planctomycetia; order Pirellulales; family Pirellulaceae; genus CALMEE01. The sequence goes on along the minus strand of JBGTDM010000417.1, from coordinate 7,121 downwards.
AACAGCAACGAAAAAACACCAGGGGGCATTCCACATTTTTGCGCTGCCTGTTGAATGGCGAGCCCCAACAATTCCGAAGTTCCCGGGTGCGCTGGATGCGCCTTGACAATTACGGAATTGCCGGCTGCCAATGCAGCTGCAGTATCGCCCCCGGCGGTTGAGATTGCCAGTGGAAAGTTGCTGGCTCCGAAGACCAGCACGGGTCCCACCGGACGCAACATCGAGCGGACATCCGGTTTAGGAACAGGTTGTCGTTCGGGATCGGCATGGTCGATTCTCGCTTGTACCCATGAACCTTCCTTGGCGACTTCTGCAAACAGTCGCATTTGATTGACCGTCCGAGCAAACTCCCCATCGATGCGACCGGCAGGCAAGGCGGTTTCCAGGATCACGCGCTGTTTGATCGGCGAGGCCAGGGACTCGATTTCGTCAGCGATGGCATGCAGAAAGGCGCTGCGCTGCTTACTGGATTTATGCTTATACTCAACTGCCGCTAACGTCGCCAGGTCCGCCACCTTGTCGATTTCAGCAACAGTGGCTGCATGAAACGCTGGTTCGATTTGTTCGCTCGCCGCTGGATTAAAGGCGTAAAAAACCTCATCGGTTTGCGAGCCGCGCGAGTCGCCGATTATTGATCTGCCAGAAAGTTTCATCAGGTTTATTCCTGTCGGTTAAATTCAATTCATTGGGAAATGCAGTATCGCTTGTCGAATCGATGCGGAGCAAGCGCTCTGATATCAATCGATGTGGCTTCTTCGTTCACAAGCTGAGTCACTAACTGACCGGTGACCGGTCCCAAACTGAGTCCCAACATTGCATGCCCTGTCGCGACAAAGGCGTTGGTTACACTGGGGACCCTGCCTATATAGGGAAGTCCATCGGGAGAACAGGGGCGCAGTCCGGACCACGGAGCCAATCCATCAAAATCATGTGGACTAAATGCGGGATAATAGCGACAGAATGACTCGATGATGCCCCGCGTCCGGTGGTGATTAATTGCAAGATTCTGGCCACAGATTTCCATGGTGCCCGCGACTCGCAATTTGCCATCGAGCGGCGTGACCGCGACCCGAGCTTCCTTCAACAATGAGCAAAGTACGGGACGTTCTGGTAACTTGGCGAGTGTAAACGAATATCCCTTGCCAGCTTGCAGTGGCACTCGGAGTTTGATGGCGGAAGCGATCGGCGACGTCCATGCGCCACCGGCAATCACAAACTGATCACCTGCAATCGACGCGCCATTGCTCAAGATCACTTCGGTGATTGAATTATTGCTCGTTCGAAAATGACTTGCCTCACCTGTAAGCACGTTTCCGCCGCGTGTCTCGATGCCAGTTCGCATTGCGCGCAGGAACAACTCGGAATCCAAATGGCCGTCTTGAGGGAACCAGACGCCTCCAATTGCCTCGATCGTTGCGTTCCCCTCAAGTTCGCGCAACCGCTTTGGGGTACAGACTTCAGCCTCGATGCCCAGTTGATTTGCCAGTTCCGCAACCTTGATCTCCTCGTCGAGTCCTGCTTCCGATTGACAAAGCATCAGCAAGCCACGACGCACAAACAGGAATCCCAAATCTCGTGCAAGTTCGTCGAATAGGCGACGGCTCAACATCCCTAGATCTCGAAGCAGTGGACTACATCGCGCAACATGTTCGGGATTTGCATGGCGGAGCAACGTCCAGCACCAACGCCACAACTCCATGCTCAACCGAGGTCGCAGATGGAACGGACTTTTGCGACTGAACATCCATTTTAGTCCCAAGGTGATCACGCCCGGTGCCGCCAGGGGTATGAAATGACTAGGGACAACCATTCCGGCATTCTTGTAAGCGCTGCTCTGCCCCCATGCTGGATCGCGATCAAGAATAGTGACATGATGTCCAGACTTGCTCAGATAGTAACCGACACACAGCCCGATGACCCCGCCGCCAACAATCACAATTGATTGGTTGCTACCGTTCATCGACCTGCTGTCCGATCTGGACTAGCCATCGTGTATCGGTCACTGTGAACACTCCATCGAGTTGCAGACATTTGGAAACAAGGGGTTTAATCACAGTATGTTGGGTCGTATCTGCCCGTCGTTCGATCCGGACATGCGCCCGACAACGGAGCCTTTCCATGCTTTGAGCAGGCTAATGATCATTGGGCTCCCGGCCAATCGCGCCACCAATCCCTAAACAATCGCCATTGGTCGTGCAAGTGCTGGCGTTGACTATCGCTAAGTCGGTCGCTTTCATTGAATTGCAACGCATAAGCCGTATGGCCTTCGAGAACCATCAGCTCTTTATAGTAGAGCACCAAATCTGGGCCTTCATCAAATGTGGAAAGGACTCGCAGGGCTTCTTCCAACTCCAAAGCGAGACACCTGGCCTGCGGATTGCCGGATTCGGCTTGCTCACAGAGATGGACGAACTTTAGAATCTCTCGGGGAAGGGCATTGCCGACTCCTGTGATCGCCCCCTTGGCCCCGCAGCGGACATATCCATGAAAGACCTGGGTATCGACGCCAACCATCAACGTGAGTTCTGGATCGCCACTGGTGATCTTTTCGGCTGCGTAAGACAGCGACGCAGCACCTCCGAACTCCTTGAAACCGACCAAGTTGTTATGTTTGGCTCTCAAGGTGAAAAACAGATCGGCTTTGGTTTCGTAGCCATAGTAGGGGCTGTTATAAATCACGGACGGCAAATCACCGCCAGCATCCAGCACCGCGGAAAAGTGTTCGGCTTGCGCGGCTGGGGATGTCCCGCGTGACAGCAACCGAGGAATCACCATGAGTCCGACTGCGCCCACCTGCTTTGCATGGGCCGCATGTGCGACCGCTTGGCGAGTGCTTTGAGCACCGGTTCCGACTACCACCGGCAAATCAGCTTCGACCAGCCGCTGCACACCGGTTTGCCGCTGTTCATCAGTAAGCAATGGCCAGTCACCCATCGAGCCACAATAGACCACCGCATGCATTCCGGCCTCGATCAAGTTCTTGCCGGTAGCAATCAGTTCATCATAGTCGGGAGTCCTGTCAGCGCGGCACGGCGTCATCAATGCGGGCACGCACCCGCGAAACGGATTAAAATGGGATAGAGTCATGGTTGGAAGAAACAGCCGCAAAAAGGAAAAAAAGGAACGAATGGATTTCTACGTTTTCAATTCTAAAGTGAGGAACGCCATTTTCCGTTACTCAGCTCTCCATGTTTTGCATATACGAACAGAGATGTTGGTTCAAGGGTTTTGCTCGTCTCGAAAAACGTCGATTGAAAAGGCACAAGACTTTAAACGTAACTCGAAGATCGATTTATAGCATAACCCGGATGGACTCAACCAGCGGTTGTTGTACTTCGATGCTCTTACGGAGCCTTCAATGCGATCAATGCACATCATCCTTGGAGGGTGATGGGACGCGAGCGGAGTGTGTTGTGATCGCAGTTCAAGACCCGGCAAATTAGAAATGGGGTCATCTATTTACGATTCCCCAAGGAAAAATGTCGTTAGGGTCGATCAGAATCTCCGCTTCCATCGTGATTGAGGCGCTCCCACAAATGGTAGGTATGACGCCGCCGTCGGGATGAGGTTGAACCCTTCCCTCGAACACGGTATTGAGAATTCCAGCTTGTCGCCAACGCTCACCGGGTTGAAGTTTCCCCGATTCATAAAGGCATGCGAGCTTGGCACTGGTGCCAGTTCCACAGGGTGAGCGGTCGTAGGCTTTCCCAGGGCAGAGGACAAAATTTTTACTGTCAGCTACCAATGAATCATCAGGCGCTCCAAACAATTCGATATGGTCAATTTCGGAGCCATCGACACCGGTGATCTCCTGTTCCCTGAGTGCTGTTCGTATCTTCCACGCATACAACGTCAACTCTTCCACGTAAGCACTTTGCAATGGCAGGTGTTTCGGCGCATCGGTAAGGAAGAACCAGTTTCCACCCCAGGCGATATCGCCGTAAACTTCTCCCCCTCCAACGAGCTCGACCCGTACATTTGGCAAGTGTCGAAAGCTGCGGACATTGGCTGCCTCGACCAACCCACTTTCGGACAGTGAAATCGAGACGACGCCTGTCGGTGTGTCGATCTTAAAAGAACTTGGACGAACGCGATTTAGATGTCGCAAGGTTTGAACGACCCCAATCGTGCCATGAATGCAACCGTTTAAATACCCCACATTGTTGAAAAAGATCACTCCTGTTTCACATTCCGCGTGTTCCGGGGGGCAGAGCAGGGCACCGACTAGCGCCGCGTGACCGCGAGGTTCGCAGGCGACGGCGGTTCGCAGCCAATCCATCTCTGCCATCAAATAAGCGCGTTTGTCCGCAATGGTTTTGCCGATGGGCATCGGTGTTCCGGAGATCACCACCCGGGTTGGCTCGCCAGCCGTGTGAGAATCAATCACGCGAATTCGGCAATTCAGATCGGGGGTCATAGCGTGTCAGGACCTCTAGCAGATCGAGTTTCAAAGTGGATCGCGCCACCATTTCCGATTAGCGAACAATGCATATGAAGCGAATGATACCGCCGTTGCCAACGGCCAGTGGGTCAGTAATCTCCCAGCGTAATTTCGTCGAACCAACCTCATTGAGTTCGGTAATCAAGTTTGCATCGAGCGAACATTGCCCCGAACCTGGCACATATTCGAGTCGACCGGTCAGGTTATCCAAAATGGTCACGTTGCCGATTTCCTGGTTACCGATATTGTCGAATCTCAATGTAAATTCTACTTCTTCACCGACTTCTGCGGCGAGTTTGTTGGCGATCTTTACTAATTGCAATGCCGGCTTATCGACCATGTTCTTGATACCGATCGATTCAGCAAACGCCATGACTGAATTGCCTTCAATCAACCGCAAGTTAGAAACGGTCGACAGAACTTCCAAATCACCACTCCAGGTAGCGGCCCGTTGGATTCCCTCAGCCAAACGAAGCTTTTCCGAACCGGTGTAGCGACCGTACCGAATAATCTGCAGATCCTCATACAGCTTGAATCGATTGTCAAACACAGTTAGATGTGTCACGTTATCGACATTCACGCCCCGAGTCTGATCGCGGAATCCGTTGGCGGACATCGCCAAGCGATTGCGTTGAAGTTGTTGATTTTGCACGGTGGTCGTCGAAAAGTCCGTAGACCCGGAATGGAGCAGAATCGTTTGATCGTTGACCAAGGCCATTTGCATGTTACTGTGCGCGTCGACGAGGTTGGTCACTTTACGCACCGCTCGAAATCTCGGCGAGTAAATTCCCACCCGATTGCTGGGCTGAATCAATCGCTTGCCAGCGTATGTGTCAAAATGAGCGATGGTGTCTTCGGTATCCAGGCCATTGACCGTCCAGTCCTGGTCGACTTGAACTCGCAGATTGCGATCCCCTCCATCGATCAGCACTTCATCGCGCCATGGCAACATTGGCTCTTTGATCGCGAGTTCGGGCAAGTTCATCGTCGTCGATAAACTCGGAGTCGGGACAATATAGGTATCGCATGGATGTTGAGGTGTGACGACGGACTTGACTTCAGCCGGAATTGCCGTTCGAGGCATTAACGGGTTTTTCGTGCCGGGACCGTGCGGAATCGGTCCAGTGAGGTTTGACGATTCCGGGGATTCCAGCTCAATGAACTTGGCGATCCGCAGGCTCGTGGACTCGTCTTGGGCATGCATGGGACCGGGCAATGCGAGTTGAACTCCGATGCACGGACCAACCACAACTCCTATGATCAGCTTAACCCAATAACGTCGATGTTTTTTGGCATGGTTTCGCATTGCAATTGGTCTCGTCGGAGTCTGGTTGAGGTTGGCGTTGGTTTAGCAGTGAAACCGGTTGATCGCTTGGCTGCTCATCGACCAAAGTCATTGAATAAGGTCGCCTGCCCCAATCGGCCATCGTCAGCCGATGACGTTGGCATCAATTGGTACAGTTGTATTGGCGGTGCGCCAAATGTGAATTCGTGAAGATCAGCACTGTCTGGGTTAATGCCTCCGCAGCGGACAATCGCCATTGGGCGTCCGAGTTGCTGCGCGACATGTAATGGATCGCGACCTGGTCCGACATCGAAATAGGGTTGGTGATCGCGCTGTTGTTGTTCGGGAACCGCTGCTTCGGGATCCTCCAGATAAACGATTCGAGTCACGATGGCACCATTGCCCGCCGTCGTCAAATCAGTTTCGTCAAGATGGACTTCAATTGGAAACTTGAGCTCCAATCCAGGTGGCGGATACAGCCGGTTGATCACTTCGACGGACGGAAAAATCTCCAAACCGGCGTGTCCAGGAATTTCCGTAACCTTCACCCGATAGACACTTCCGATCAGCATGCCGACGGTGACGTCGTGTGATCCCAAATCCTGAAAGGTACCGCCGTCAAACACGCTGACGCGTGCACCTTCGGGAGCGAGTAAGCGAACAGGTTGTAGGTGCCCTCGCATCGCAGTACGCCGAAGCAGTTGCATATGACCGATCTGGCCTGGTGGCATGGTGGAATCATAAAGACTACGACCACCAATCTGCGCTGCGGCCTGATGATTGGTGATCATCATCAGCAGTGCGATTGCGGAAACACTTACCAACATTAGTTTTGCCATGGACCGATTCCCCAAAATTGAGACTTGCGATTCGCTGAAATTCGAATTGTGACCGACCGGATGAATCGTTGTCGTAAAGTCAATCGATGAACTCAAGTGGGCTGGTTTGAAAAAGAGCCGCGACCGAAATTCCGGCGCGGCTCGCAATTAACCCAAACAGGTATTCAAATTCATTCCACGCCTAGTTCCTGCAACGTCCGCATCCAAATCCTCCGCAACCGTCGCAGTTGGTTGGAATGTTGCCGTGAACCATGTCTGCCGGTGGTTGCATGTTTGCATGCGGCGGACGAATGGTGCGTTCACGAACCAACACGGTGTCGGCAGGTCTCGGGTAACTAACGCCAGGCTGTTGCTTAACGTGCACATTGACGTTAGGCGTTGGGCCGGGGATTGCATGAGCGGTGTGATTGTGAATTCGGTATTGTTGCAAGCCGGCTGGACCGCCTAGTGGAACATGCGGAGGACCAGGGAGCCCTATCGAAGTTCCAGTGTACGGCATGCCATACGACGGACCGCTTACGCCGGAGATGTAATCCGATGGATTGATATAGCCAGT
>JBGTDM010000416.1:0-14082 GCA_041748315.1 Pirellulaceae bacterium | reverse complement strand
ACGGACCGGGTGTGTTAAGCATGGCGAACGCAGGCAAAAATACGAACGGCTCTCAGTTTTTCATTACCACGATCAAAACCGATTGGCTGGACGGAGGCCATGTTGTTTTTGGACGGGTTCTCGAAGGAATGGACGTCGTTGAGGGGATCGAGAAGCTTGGTTCGAGAAGTGGCCGTCCCTCGAAAATCATCACGATTGCCGATTGTGGTGAACTCGAGGACGATGACAACAATGCAGCGCCCGTGATCGATTGAGGTCTTGTAAGATCAAAATGATGGATTGGTATCGAGCATACCCGATTGATTTCCGAGTCGTCCTCCATGCGCTTTGATGTAATGATCAGCAGCGAAGTCGGGCGTTTTCCGCCCTGCGGTTAGAAACCGGATTCAAGCGACGGATTCCGTACAGACTGACCGCCAGTATCGCGTTAACTCCAGGGAAGATTGTCGAGATCGACATTGCCTCCGGAAACGATGATCCCGATGCGCAGGCTCGGATCACGTTCTCGTTGGGCGAGTTCGATCGCGGCGGCGACCGCAACGGCCGAACTCGGTTCGATCAGTTGTTTGGTACGTTGCCAAAAATATCTCAGAGTGCGGATAATCGCCGCTTCATCAACGGTGATAATCTGTTCGACGACATCTCGGACGTAAGGCCAAGTTAAATCTCCCAAGCTGGTCAGTAAACCGTCAGCGATTGTGTTAGGTGCCGTTTGTGGGATCAACTTGCCAGTTTGTTTTGATCGAGCGGCATCGTTGGCGCCTAGGGGTTCCGCTCCAACAACTCGGATGGGTCGCGGTTGCTGTGATGCGACAATACACGTTCCCGATATCAACCCACCACCACCAATCGGGGTAACCACGACATCCAAATCTGCGACTTGGTCAATGAGTTCCAATGCGGCTGTACCCTGTCCGGTAATGACCTGCAGATCGTTGTACGGGTGAATCAGACAGGCACCGGTTCGCTGTTGAATTTCAGCGGCCGTTGATTCTCGGGCTTGGAGGTTTGGTTCACACGTTATCACATTGGCACCATAGCCGATGACCGCTTCGCGTTTAACGTTGGGTGCCGTCGAGGGCATTACGATATGAGCCTCGATTCCGAACTGCAAGGCGGCCAGGGCGAGGGCTTGCGCATGATTGCCTGAGCTGTGCGTCACGACTCCACAAGGTCGTACGGCGTCGGGTATTTGCGCTACAGCATTGCATGCTCCCCTGAATTTGAAAGCACCGACCCGTTGCAAATGCTCGCACTTGAAGAACAATCGAGCACCCGCGAGTTCGTCAACCGAGCGACTGGTCATGACGGGAGTACGATGAGCCCGAGACTCAATTCGCCGGGCCGCTTGGACCACATCATCCAACGAAAGCAGCGGATTAGTCGAAGCAGACGTGCTTGAAGCATTCATGGCAGCTCGAGTCGTTGAAACCAATATTAGGGGTTGTCGTCCGCTAGACGCAACACAGCGATATCGTCGATGGACAACGAGAGTTGAACTCCGCCCATCGAAATCGTCACGGATTGTGCCTCAATACTATCCAAGGTGAACCCGTCATCGACTTCGTCAATGACAAATTGTTGACCATCCTTTAACCTTACGATTCCGGATTGGGCGGAGACAACCGTTGGAATTTTCAGCCACACCGTGGGTGAACTTAAAAAGTCAAAAGCGAGCCCATCATTTGCAAAATCGACTTGCGGATCTGGCTGACCAAGTTTCAACTCGGCATTTTGTTGCATTCGTTCAAGTGACTCCGGCTGAATGGTGAACTGGCCGTCTGCAATAACGAATTCCTTGATCAGAAAGCGACAGGTTGGATAAACGGCGACTGTGTTGGCATGACTAAAGTCGAGTGGCCCAGGGTACCGGGCGACCGGACCACTCCAAAAACCATTGATACGCGACCACGGAATCGCTCCGAAATCCAGTGAATTGACTTGATTGGAATCTGTATCTGTTGCCTTGATGATCGAGCCATCACTCAACATGACAAAAAAATATTGAGGTTCATCCGTCGTTTCATTGACGTTCTCCATAGCGGTCGGTTGAAGTGCAGGGCCCGATATAGAAGCGAGTTGGCCGTGCTCAAACCTCAATGGTTGGTCGGCAAATCTTTGATCGCTGACAACAACTTGCCCCTCTTCAAAGTGGACCATGTCACAATAGAGTTGTTCACCGGTTTTAAACATCAATTGAAACTTATCACTTCGATTGAGATCGGTAAGACGGACCAGACCACGAAAACAGATGTCATCGATTGCATAATCATCGTTCAGTTCTTCTTCGGGCAGATTTAGCGCATAGTTTGGCGAGACGCGAATCCGACTGATCGGCTCATTCGATTTTAGCCCGAGAAATGAGGTTCGTTCGGATGCCGTTTCCAGCATTGCGATCCGGTGCCCAGCGGCATTGTACGCTTCGATCACATGCTGCCGGGGTACAACGATCTCCAGGAATAGTCCCGCCATCTCGACGGCCGCCGGCATCTTTGGGAACCCAGGTTGGCAAAAGGTAATTTCTGTAACACCCAGATACCGAGATCGATTGTTCGTTTCCGGATCGAGAAAATAGGTGCCAATTGAATTGTTTCGAGAGACGCTGTTGGTAAATTGAAACCCGGCAATAATGATGTCCCAACCGAGGTGTTCGCAGCGCAAGTTCAATCCGAGAAAGTGAAATAGTTCGTGAGCCACTTGGTTTCTAGCGATCCGTTTACCCGACTGATCCTGTTCGAAACTCGCATGGACCTGACCTTCCTGAAAAAAATGGTCTTCGTGAGATGTGAAAAACTGGATCTCAATCTGCTTGGCCAATTGGCTTGACGCAGGGATCATCGTTGTCAGGGGATTTTCAAAATAGACGTGTTGAAGGGCAGTTCGATCGAGTGCAAATGGAGTCTCACCGATCTTTCCAACAAGCTTCCAATCGCGAACGTCTCCTTCCAGTTTTCGATTGTCAGAATTCAAAGTGTCCAGCTCGATCTTAGGACCCGTGGTGACTGTCAAATGTTTTAAGACTCGTTCCAATCGAAAGCGGGCTTCGGGTTCGGAAATTCTTTCCCGGGATAGTTTAATCAGTTCGACATAGGGCCCCCCTTCGGCAAGTAATCTCTTTTCGGCCTGATCGCGCTCATGGAATTCGCTCGAGGACAACTGGTCGATCCATCGACGTGCCTTTGCGACCAGTTCACTGGCAGGCGATTCCGTAAAGTAAAGCTGATCAATATCAGCAATGTTGATCGTCGATTCAATGAGTCGGCCGTCCGTTTGCACGGTAAGCCAGGGAACGGATTGGTCCGGAACCGTTGCCTGAATCAACGATCCGTCGCGGAATTTGAGCCACACGGCATATTCCTGAGCGGCATCTGATTGTGGGTCTCCGGTGATTGCAGAATTGCCAGTAGGAATCAAAAAAATGGCAAGTCCACCGCTGATGATTACGGCACAAAACACTCTCAGGAACGTGAAACGTGAACTAGGTCTTGCCGTCCGTCGAACGTCGGGATTGAATCGAAACGTATACATCACGGTTGTTCATTTTGCATGTTGAATGGCCAATGCTGATCAATTATTTTTCCGGAGTTCGCTCACGTCGATATAACGATACGAGCCATTGTTATCGGACGCCAGGATTTCCATAAAACCGCCTCGACTCTGTCTTGGACCTTGGCCGAACTCCAGGCAATGAATTTGCGCACGTCCAGCGGCTCGTCGAATATTATCTAATTGAGCGCGATTTAGATACGGTAGGCCACCATCCGAAATCAGCACAATCACGTCGGGACGAAGGGAACACGCCAGGAACAGTGCGGAGTCGTGATAGGTGCTTCCGAAAGCTGCCAGGCTATTGACAAATGTCTTGACTTTTTGCTTGTTCTCAGGGGTGGCGTTGAGCAATCCGCGATCATCGATCATCGTTGTCGTTCGGTGATAGGCCACGATTTGAAAACGGTGATTGGGTTGGAGTTGGTCGATCGCTTCACTCAAGTGCCGCGAGGCCAGATCCAGCACCCCAAGTCCCTGTCCACCCATACTTTTTGAGCGATCGATCACGAAAACAAAATTGCGGCCGGTCATCGTGCCTGAACCAAAGACACTCAACGTCGCCTCCGCACCACGGTTTGCCTCGGCTGCAAACCGAGTTTGATCAGCGGCAATCATTTCCTTTTGAGCCTCGGTCAATTCAAAAGTCTGGCTGCGTTTCTGGTCGCTCGATGGAGTTTGAGTCATCCCTGGTGCATCGAGTGATGGTAACTCAAACGCCGGCAGCGAAGAAGAATCGAGCGGCTCCAGTGGGTCAAGCGTCTCAGGGGGCGCCGACGATTCAGGCGGCGTCGAATTGCTTTGATTGGCATCTGGCTGAATGTCCTGTTCCGTCAAATAATCAATCTCGTTTTGATCGTTTAACGTCTGCAGAACCAGGCTGACTCGCCGCACGTCCGGAGAACCACCTCCAACATCGGCCCGAAACCCTAACAGCACTAATGCAGCCAATACCAGGAGGTGAAAGGCCGCGGAGATCGACACGCTCCGCCAATCGGGCTTGGCGTGGTTTGGATAGCTTTCTGCAACCGCCGCTTCGGCACGCATATCGAGCCGATTCTCAACGGCAGGTTGCGTTGCATCGGATGGCGTTGCCGGATCAGGGGATTTGCGTGCGCTTTTTTCCATTTCTTTATTATGGACCACCAGGGTCCAATTGAAAAGTTTAGTGTCAGCAAAACTTGGGTCTGAGGTGGACCTGGATAGAACTGGCATTCGAAAATGACGGTACCGCTGGGTTGCCTGCAAAAGGGCCAAGGAGAGTTGCCGACGGCAAAAATCCCGGTGCAAATTGTATTTCGTCGTAATTTTTGGAAACGATTTGGTAACAAGCGTCGTTACAATCAAAATCCTGTTTGTATCAATTTGTTTCAATATTCTTGGCTGATTGTCCTTGTTTTGTCATTTTTCGAACGCTTACGAAACACGATGACGGTGCGAAAGTTATCGGGTTCGTTGGGCCGCCGCGACATCGTTGTTCCGTGAAAAGCCTGCGACGAACTCGTTGGTAACTGGTCGATAGACGGGGTTAGGTTAGAATATAATATCCTGAACACATAGGTAAGTCTGTCATTGAAAGCGACACGTGGAACGGTTACGTTCACTTGAAACCGATGGCGAAAGGCCATGTCAGAATCTTTTTGTCTCGCGATGGGATACTGGGCAACGAGTCGTTGTTTCATCGCTGGTTTATTGACGCTTACATTTGATTATTTTTCATTTAACAGAAAGCAAAGAATTTGATTATGGCCGACTCTTACGAACCTGGCGGTGACGATCTGCAAGCGCTTGAACAATTGAAGTCTGCATATCGATCGGTGCGACAAGAGCTTTCCAAAGTGATCGTTGGTCAGGGCGAAGTGTTGGAACAGTTATTGGTTGCGATTTTCGCACAAGGTCATTGTTTACTGGAAGGTGTGCCTGGATTGGCAAAGACATTGATGGTTAGTACCGTCGCCAAGACATTGCGACTGGGTTTTAATCGAATTCAGTTTACGCCCGACTTGATGCCGAGTGACATTACCGGGACCGAAGTCATTCAAGAGGACAAAGTCTCTGGAGATCGAAGTTTCAAATTCTTGCGCGGTCCGATCTTTTCAAATATCATTTTGGCGGATGAGATCAACCGAACGCCACCTAAGACGCAGGCGGCATTGTTGGAATCAATGCAGGAGCGACAAGTCACGATCGGCGGCGAGCGACACCCGCTCCCCGCACCTTTTTTTGTACTGGCGACTCAAAATCCGATCGAGCAAGAGGGGACCTATACGCTTCCCGAGGCACAACAGGACCGCTTCATGTTCAAGATCTTTGTCAAATACCCGTCGTATGACGAAGAGTACAACATCGCCGAGACGACGACGCAGGACATTGTGCCCGACGTCGCGGAGGTCCTCTCCGGCGACGATATCATCCGGCTCCAACACATGGTGCGGCGAGTCCCGGTCGCGCCCCATGTCATTCACTATGCGTTGCGGCTCGTCCGTGCGACTCGAATCCGTGACGAAAATTCTCCGGAGTTCATCAAGGACTGGGTCAGCTGGGGAGCTGGGCCGCGAGGCGTCCAATATCTTCTCCTGGGAGGAAAGGCTCGGGCAATGCTTGAAGGACGTTTTTACGTTTCCACTGAAGATATCCGCGCCATGGCAAAACCCGTATTGCGACATCGCGTGATCACCAACTTCAATGCAGAGTCGACGGGGATTTTTTCAGACGAAGTCATCGATCGCCTGCTGGAAGAGCTCCCAGAACGGCACTCCGGGGACGAAGTTGCCCCACAATTACAACGTGCTTTTGCATGATTCGATCAGCAAAAAAAAGCGGGTGCGGTTGCTCAAGTCCTGTGAGTTTGCCTGCTCTCGGAAGAGATCCCCAGTCCGCCGTTCAGATGTAACCCGACTACGACCAGAGAAAACTAAAGTGGCTATTGAAAACACGCCGGTCAACTATTTGGATCCTAAGACTCTCGACCGTATCAAGCGAATGGATATACGGGCTCGATTGGTGGTTGAAGGATTCATCACCGGGAATCACCGCAGTCCATACAATGGATTCGCAGTCGAGTTTGCAACGCATCGCGAATATTCTGCAGGGGATGATCTGCGGCACATTGATTGGAAGGTATGGTCCAAAACCGATCGATTGTACATTAAAGAGTACGAGGAAGAGACGAATTTAAAGTGCCATATTATTCTCGATTGCAGCAAATCAATGCGATATGGTGAAACGTCTGGCTGGAGTAAATTTGATTATGGCGCGACCACAGCTGCGTCATTGACGTATTTGTTGCAACAACAGCAGGATGCGGTTGGTTTGGTTACGTTTAGCAATAAAATCGACAAGATGCTCAAAGCCAGTTCCAGTTCGGCGCACCTGAAACTGATGTTACATGAACTGGAGCGCATTGAACCGTCCGATCAAACGGACGTCGATGATGTTTTTCAGCAATTGTCCGCACAAATCCGCCAACGTGGGCTGGTGGTGTTGATCTCAGATTTATTTCTGGACGTTAGTAGCTTGGCCAAGGCCCTACAACAATTTCGGCTGCGACGCCATGAAGTCATTGTGTTTCAAATCATGCATGGTGATGAATTGACTTTTCCATTCGAAGAAAACACGAAATTTCGCGGTTTGGAAGAATCAGTCGAATTGTTGACCGAACCACGAGCGTTAAAAGAATCATATTTAGCGGCGGTCCAACAGTTTTTAAAGGATGTGCGAAAGGCCTGCGCGGTCAATGGTGTCGACCACCTTCTGGTGGATACGTCGAAACCGTTGGATGCTGTGCTTTCAAGCTACCTCAGTTTCCGACAAAGACGGCGGAAAGTTCTGTTAAGGCGCTAAATGCACCTTGTCTATATCGTCCAGGGACGCCGCAAGATAAAACAAATCGTAACAGGAAAGAGTTAAACAAGATGGGATGGTTTGCGAGTTGGATGTTGAATCCCTGGATGCTCGGAGTCGGCGCGCTGGCCATGGCGTCACCGATCATAATCCACTTGCTTAACCGCCGTCGCTTCAAAATTGTCGACTGGGCCGCCATGCGTTTCCTGATCGATGCAGACAAGAAAAATCGCAAACGGATTCGTATCGAGAATTTTATATTGCTGATGCTGCGTTGCTTGGCAATGGTGCTGTTGGGTTTCATGATCTCGCGTCCCTTCCTGCCGTCGTCGATCGGTGATCTGCTGGGGAATACGAAACAGTTTGAACGAATAATCATTTTGGATGATTCACTCAGCCAACAAGTTGTCGGGCATGATAATCTCACTCTTTTCGAGCGCTCAGTTCATCAATTACGAGATTTGATCAACCAGTTTGCCATCGATGACAACGCCGAGTTTTTGACGTTGTATTTGACCAGTCGTCCAACCAGACCTTTGGTGACCAACGAACCGGTTACGGTCGAAACAGTCGGGTCATTGACGCAGACGCTGGAGGAATTGCAATGCTCTGATCAGCGGGCGCAGTATACGGAGACCTTACAAGAGATACAGCGCTATGTATCAAGCGGTCGGTCTGATCTCAATCGCATGATCCTGCTATTGTCAGATATGCGGGAAATCGATTGGGCAACCCCCGAGTTGTTGGCATCGTCTGCTGCGCCGAATCAATTGATCAATCAAATGACCGAACAAGTCGCTCAAATTAGCATTGTGGACGTGGGCAATGATGAAACGGCCAATTTGGCGATTATTGATTTTCGTCCTCAAGACCTGCTCGTATCCAATACCATTGTAGGGTTTGCGGTCACGGTCGCGAACTATAGCAATCGGACGGCCGAAAATGTTCAAGTCAGGTTTCGCGAAGGTGAGAGCCCGCCGATGATCGAGACCATTGACAGCCTTGCACCGAACTCGACAGAAACGGTGCAGTTTCGCTTTCTATTTAAATTGGAACGCGATTACTTTGACGATTTCGATTTGCGCGATCAGCTCGACACGAATCGCCTGAATTATCAACTGATTGCAGAAATTGTGGCCGATGGTGCGAATCTTGATGTACTTCCAACGGATAGTTCGCGGTTTTACGCGGCTCGTGTCCTACAGGGCATTCCAGTCCTGGTCGTCGATGGTGATCCCTCGCCACTGCCTGAGCGAAGCGAGTCATTTTTCCTGGAGCGGATTGGTGTCGAGGGGACTGGTTTGATTGTCGACGTCGTCACGGCTAGTGAATTGGCGTCGGTTTCCCTGTCAAAATATAAAGTCATTTTTTTATGCAATGTCGATGAAGCATCCGAAGATCGCATCATTTCATTGGAACAGTGGGTGAATAACGGAGGTGGCATTGTATTCATGCCCGGTAGCGTCGTGCGTGCCAGTCGTTTTAATGAATCGTTCTTTAAGGAGGGCGAAGGGCTTTCGCCGTTAAAACTTTTGAATGAAGATGGCGATCCGTTGATGGGCAATTGGGTCTATTTTGATGTCAAGGATCCGAATCACCCTGCCTTGCGGGTGGCTCAGGATCGCGATGTCAATCTGACCAACGTTGAAATATTCAGTTGGTGGGAGGGAACGGTTCTTGAAACTCAATTGGGCCAGCTTGTGTCTGTTCCGATGAGGCTCACCAATGAGAGCAGCTCTCCAGCCATGGCAGAAAAATCGTTTGGAAAAGGTAAAACCGTATCCTTTGCGATCCCAGCCGATGCCGACTGGGGGGTCTGGCCTGCTCACCCAACCTATATTTGTGTCATTTGGGACTTGGTTAACTATCTGGTGGGTACTGAAAGTACGGTGGGCAACGCAACCGTCGGCAATCCAATTACGTATCCCGTCGATTTATCCCGCTACGATATTCGTGTTGGCTTAACGGACCCTGCGGGCGAGAAGGTCGAGAATTTAGCTGTGTCCGATGGGGATAGTGAAGAGAGCAAACGGAGCGTCTTGTATCAGGTGACGTTTGACGATCTGCTTCGCCGGGGTTTCTATGAGATGATGTTGGAGAAAAAAACCGGAGAAACCGATGTCGTACTTTTTGCGGCAAATTCCGAGGAACGAGAGAGTAATCTGAAACGGCTTGATATCAATTCACTGGGTGACAGCTTCTTTTCGAACAAAGTCAAATTGCTATCGAGCGATCAATTGTCTGGCCGGATCGAATCGCGATCAGCCAGTGCCATCTGGCCGACCATTCTCCTGTTGCTGGCGACCTTGCTCGGATTGGAACAGTTTCTTGGATGGTTATTCGGTCGAAAGCGATAATCTGAAAGGTCCCGGGAGTTCATTATGAAATTAAAAACATTACTTTGCATGATGATGGTCAGTGCGATTCCTTTCGGCAATGCTGATCGGGGACTCGTTCGCTGTGCCTTTGGCGGCTTGATCCCCTTGCAAGTCAAAGTCACGATTGGTTCCAGCCAAGATGAGGATCTGGACGACGATGATGATGTTGATGACGATGACGATGGCGAATCCGATGGCGAAGGGGAAGGGGGTGTCGGGCGATACATTGGTGGCGCAATGCTTAAGACCGATCCTGATCTTGTCGCACTGCTCAACAAAGCTGATCAGTACCAAAAAGACGGGAATTACCAGGTTGCGATCCGCTATTGGCAAACCGTGTTAGAGCAAAGTGGCGACACATTGTATTCGGATAACGGTGAGACCTATTACTCGATGACTGAGCGAGTCGAATCTATCTTGACCGAACTGCCTCTTGAGGGTCTACGTGCTTACCGAATTTCCGCCGACGCGAATGCCAAGGAAATCATGGCACAATCGAAGGGTGACTTCGATGTGGAGATACTCAGCAAAATTGTCAAGTCCTACTTCATCAGTTCGCTGGGCGACGAAGCTGCGTATCAGCTTGCCGGAATTTTCATGGATCAGTTTGATTTCGTGGCGGCCACAAGATTACTCAGAAAAATTACCGATCAATATCCGTCGCCCAGCGTCTCGATGGGAGACGTGTGGCTGAAGCTGTCCGTTGCCTATACCTATCTCGGGGACACAACGATGGCTCAGCAGGCATTAGCCAATGCCCAACAAATTGGCGGAACAAGTTCTGCAATTGCACGGGATATTCGGTCGTTCGTCGAATCGTCACCGAAGTTGAGCGACAACTCATTAGTGATGGGTGATTGGACGATGCGTATGGGAGGACCGCGCAGGCATGGACTGATGAATCGCCTCCCCGATGGATATCTCGATCACGACTTGGCAGCGACTTGGCAATACTATTTTTCGCCGCTTAGCACATTTGATGAGTCTAATTACTCGGGAAACGTGTTAATGGGAGACGCTGCCCATGACACCGACAGGGTTTTTGCTACGGTTGACAGTAAGGAAAGCAATCTGATTCATAAATGGCGCGAGCGGCGCTGGCGCCCCTCGGCAGACTTGTTGATATACGATGATCAGGTTTTGTTCAAAACAGGTGGTGACGTGACTGTGTGGGACAGACAGCCTGAGGAATCACCACGCTGGCGCCCGCTGTGGTTTAATAAATATGTTGAGGACGACGCCAGTCGGATGTTGCGCGAGATGATGGTTAGCTACGGTCGGCGGACGACAGCGGGCGGTCAGGTCCCGGACGATAGTTTGGCAATCCAATACTTCTCGGATCGCGTTCACCAATCAACCTCAGTCTACCGGGGTGTTGTTTACAATGTCGAAGGCGAAAATTACTCCGTGACCGGAAAACCGCCACGCGAACCAACAAGTTCAAGGCGCGGTTTTCAGTATGGTCAATTGCCCAAGCGGAACCGAGTTAATGCACTGACTGCCTACGACGCACGAACAGGAAAGTTGCTCTGGCGGCAACCTCCGGTTTCGGAGTTAAAAGAGCAACCGTCGACTTCTACCAAGCAGGATCCACAGAGTGACGTCGGCAATCCTTTCGAAGGGATAGGGTTCATGTCTGCCCCAGTTGGTGTTGGAGACCTCGTATTGGTCCCAATCATTCAAGGAGGCGCCATTTCACTTTATGCACTCCATTCAGGTAACGGCGAACTGGTTTGGCGAGCATACTTGTGCGATGATCCAGCCTCTGGAGGCCAGCCGTACTCGCCAATTGATATCACCGTTGACGGCAGTTCTGCTTATGTCACCTGCGGAACCGGTGTATTGTTCGCGGTGGATCCCTTGACGGGTGGCATTCAGTTCGCGCGGCGCTACGAACGAAGCGGAAAGGAAGATTCCAGTTTGCAGCACATCGGCGTGTCCGGGCAGATGATCATGGACGGTTGGGAACATGACTTGGTGATACCGATCGGTAACATTCTCCTGCTGTTCAGTTCCGACTATTCCGCGATTTGGGCAATTGATCGCCAAACCGCCAAGTTTATCTGGCGGACCGAGAATCGGCCGTTCAACAGTAAATTCGAATATTTGATCGGCATCCACGGCGACAAAATTTATTTGGGTGGACAGGACTCGATTGCTGCCGTCAGCATTTCCGCCCAAGGGCGCTGGGAATGGGTCGAGGAATTCGGTGATGAGATCTCTTTCGGTCGAGCCATGGTGACCCCGGATGGGATCTATGTGCCGATCGAGGATTCGATTGCACAATATAGCCTGGACGGGCAAAATGGCCGAGGAGAACTGGTTCGTCGCGTCGGCGTCCGCCTGGGAACGAATGCTCCTGTGGGCAACTTGTACAGTGATGGTGAGAAGATTTGGGTTGTCGGTGCGAATCGGCTCTACGCGTTGAGCAAATTGACTTCCACGTCAAAAGAAACGAAACCATCCGATGGAGCCACGAATGAAGCGGAAGCTGAACCAACGGGGGGCGGAGAATAACCGTGGCTGACTCCGGTGCACTACCAAACTCAAGAAGCCACGTCGCCGAGTTGCATCGGTGGACCCTGAATCAGGGTCCGGAGCCGCCAACTTGATTAACACGACGCTCGAACGGGCCGTTCAAGCGAGGCAAACGTCTCGTCCAGCAACGCCTCCACACACTAAACAACAAATTGGAAAATAGACTTGTGAGTTTGATCGGACAAAATTCGTTTCTTAGAATGTTGCTGGGCGACGATGCGACCCGTGAGGGCGTGCCGCAATTGCAATGGGTCAATATGCCTGAATCGTGGGGTGTCTTTGTCCTGATTGGTATTGTGATTTTGATTGCTGGCGCCGTTCTCTGGTTGTATCTCCATGAAATCAGTACTTGCCCATTTCCGATCAAGCTGTGCCTGGCTGTGCTGCGATTCAGCGTGATGTTAATGTTGATTTTGCTCTTCCTGAATCCGTCGATCAGATTCACACACCAACACTCATTGAAACCCAATATTGCTTTGGCACGTGATGCGTCATTGTCCTTCTCCAGACAGGATCATTTCACTGAGCCAGAATTGATCGCTCAAGTTGCGTCTTCCACCGGATGGAATTCTGATGACCTGCAAAATGGCCGGTATTCTCGCGCCGAAATTTTGAGTCGAGCTTTCGATCGAAACGATCACGAAATCGTCGACGCGTTGCGGGAAAAGGGATCACTTCGAATCATCGATTTCTCCGATGTCGTAAACAACGTTGCCTTGCTTCCTGCGAAGGGTTCGGTAGGCCCAAGCAGTCAGCAGTTAGGTACGCCCCCCGGCGAAACGAATCGCGGGACGAGTGTTGATGACAAATCCGAGTCCATCGAATCCGACGACGCGGTGGCAGCCAACCAACAATCGCCAGATCAATCCAACGTGTTGCCACCCTTGATCGCCAATGGCAAGGGGACGGATATGTGGCATCTGCTCCGCGAATTGCTTAACGATTCCAGTCGTTTGTCAGCGATTGTGATTGCTGGTGACGGTCAACACAATGGTTCTGACGGAGATTTGTTGGAGCTCGCCAGACAAGCCGCCGAAAAAAAAATTCCGATTTTTACGATCGGCGTTGGTGATCCGTCACGTCCACGAAACCTCGCTGTCACCGACGTTTACGTACGCGATAAAGCGCAACCGAATGAGCCGTTTGAAATTGAGGTGCTTTTCAAAGCCGAAGATGTTCAGGAAAGTGAAGTTGCCGTCGAGCTGATTCAACATGAACTCAATGCTGCGGGAACGTCGATCAGTCAAACAACGGTTTCGACCGAGTCGCTGAAGATCGAGTCGCAGGGACGCCTGCGGCTCAACTTTCAACAAACCCTACGTGAGCCAGGCAAATTTACATACACGGTCAGAGTTCAACCGATCAGTGGCGAATCCGAAACATCGGACAATGAGTTGACTTCCTCAATTGTGGAGGTCGTTGATGAAAAAGTCAAAGTATTGCTCGTCGCTGGCGGACCATCTTGGGAGTTCCAACTTGTTCATCGGTTGTTGCAACGCGATCCGATGATCTCGCTGAGTAGCTGGTTGCAGACAATGGACGAGGACCGGTCTCAGGAAGGAAATGAACCGATCTCCCAGCTTCCTCGCACGATCGAAGAACTGGGGCATTACAACGTGATCATGCTGTTTGACCCCGACCCAAGGGAATTCGACGAAGAATGGGTCGAGGCGATTCAGTTGTTCAGTCGGCGCCAGGCTGGCGGCGTTTTCTATATGGCGGGAAGAAAATTTACAAACATGTTTATGACACTCAATCGGTTGCGAGGTTTTCGTGA
>JBGTDM010000415.1:0-7778 GCA_041748315.1 Pirellulaceae bacterium | reverse complement strand
GGGAATCAGAATGTGTTGTTGATTCATGAACTGGCTTGGTTAGACCAAGCTGAAGTTTTGTCGGCCATTTCCGCTCGGTTCACGGCAACCACCGGCGCCATGCTTCATGTTGTCGAGATTCCCGACCAGATGCTGCCATTGGCCGACGCTGTTTCCAGCTATCTGTTCAACAGTCAATTGCTGACACTCAACTCGAGCTCCATGGTGTTAGTTTGCCCTGGCGAATGCAACTCAACGCCGTCCGCACAGGCCGCGATTCGACACATTATCGATGGGGCCAATCCGATTTCCGAGGTTCGATACCTGGATTTGAGGGAAAGCATGAATAATGGAGGCGGTCCAGCCTGTTTGCGTCTACGAGTGATTCTTGATGAAGAGCAGCTTGCCGCAATCCCCTCCGGTGTATTGTTCAGCGAGCCATTGGATCAACGGATAGGCAATTGGATTTCGAGCCATTATCGCGAGGCATTGTCGCCCGATGACTTGGCCAATCCTGAATTTGCAATCGCCGCACAGGTAGCGGTTGAGGGGCTTTACGCAATTCTTGGTTTACAGCCGTTTACCCAATAGGCCTCACCTGTGCAATTCTATTCTATTGCATTTCCAGCGTTGCCAGCGCCACTCTTTCTTGATGAACGACAACCATCTTCAACAACGATACCCTAGCGGGCCCTAATAATTCCTGTCATGGATCGTTGTGACGCCAGCATTTGTTCTGCTCGTGTTATCATTCAATCGCGGTGTCGGACTTCCAGCGGAGTAGCGTCTCGCCCGCAATGAATGCTCGCCAACTTTCCAATTGTTCTTGAGTCAAACTGTTGGGGCGATCGATTTTGTATCGGTACGGCTTCTTTGTTCCACCGATCTTTACGCGCACGATCAACCGGCCGCTTTCCTCGTAACCAAATTTAACTTCGATTGGAGTGCCGATTGGGAGGTTTTCAGGCAAGCCCCAAATGGAACATTTGCCGATGAGCGAACAGTCTTCTGGATTTTCACTCTCCCCTTCCACGACACGGACTTTGATCGATTCCTGACCAAGTCGATGGGTTTTGAATGTTCGTTTGCTTGAGGCGGGCAGCGGTGAATTTCGCGGAATTACCGAGACGACGCGCTCGGCACCCGACTCGACATGCTGGGCAACGATTCCCAGCGTATGCGAGTTGACATTATTGATTTCCGGCATGGGTACCCCGGCTGGGAATTGATTTCGCAGCATCCCCGCCTTGATCGCCGCTCCATGTGCACCGGCCTCATCCGGTGAAATATCGGTTTGCGGCTCTTTCCCGGTTAGATCTCTCAGCATCTTTCGGATGCACGGCATTCGCGTACTCCCACCCACCAATAGGACAACGTCAATCTCGCTCCATTGCTTTCCCGATTGTTTTAATGTCTGTCGAGTCGTGAAGGCAGTGCGTTCCACAAGATCTTTGGTCAATGCCTCAAAATCCTCGCGACGAATTGTCTTCTTAATCGTCAGTCCATTGCTGGTACATTTGACAGTTACCGACTGACGAACCGACAAGGACTCTTTGGCTTCTTGGCAGTCTCGTTGCAGTTGGCCACAAGCATCCTTGTCAAGACGCGGGTCGGCTCCGAAGTTGCGAATAAATCCGTCGGCAACGAAATTAACCAGCCGCAGGTCCCAATCGCGTCCACCGAGCTGGATGTCACCGTCTGTGGAGATTGTGTGAAACCCCTTTCGATCAATGCGCATCAAGGTAACATCGAATGTCCCACCTCCCAAATCGTAAACCAGGAATGTCTTGGCCGTCTCGAATTCGCCGGACTGATCGACCCAGCCCTTGCGAAAACCGTACGCAATAGCAGCCGCCGTTGGTTCGTTGATGATGTCGATGACGTTTAGACCTGCCACGAATCCGGCGTCTTGAGTTGCTTTGCGGCGGGTTTCGTCGAAATAAGCCGGCACTGTGATTACGGCATCGGTTACCGGTCCGGTGATTTTCGAAGCATCGTTCGCTATCTTTTTAAGTACCCACCCTTGGAGAACCTCTGGAGGATATCGCCGGCCATTGATCGCCTTGTCAAATACACGACGCCCCATCTGCCGTTTCGGACACTCAATCACCCGATCAAAATCATTCGACAACGCCTTGATCGCCTCCCTGCCAACAATCACTTCAGCATCATCAAACAGAATAACACTTGGGGTGAGCAGGTCCCCTTCGGCATTTACAATCGAAACCGGTTGACCCGCATGACCAACATGTGCCGCAACGGAATACGTCGTACCCAAGTCAATACCAATAGCGACTCCCTGCGCATGCTTGGCGGATGAGTTGATGTCGTTCGAGGTGTTTGTCATTGGATTGGATCGGCCAGGTTGGTTCAATGCGGGCTCCTGAATTGAATCGCATGATTCATCGTAGTCTGTCCGATGTGAAGAGCGAGCGGCGGACGAATCGGCGGTGCATGGTCGTTATCCCTTTATGGGACGTCTGTGAGAAGTGGTGGTGGATTTGACACCGGTCGCAGGGTGCCACGTGAACGCCCCGGACCAATCAAGAAGCTTGCATTATAAACTTCAAACGATCGTAGCAGTCGTTTGGGTCCGCTAAAAACTCGGGATTCGCGAAGAGGTAACGCTGCAGGAAATTTTTTTTAGGTGTTGTCCACAATCGAGTCGAAGTTAGTTCTTTACACGGACGTTTCCGTACCTTCATGGAGGGTTTGTTACCTCATCCCCCCGAGGACAAGCCAATGTTGTTTGATTTTGCACACGTCCTATTGGTCGTGTCGTTTGTGTTGATATGGGCCATGATTGGCCAGTTCACCTGTTTGCGGAATATTCCAACGGCACCCGATATGATTCCCAGACTTGCCGCCTCGAAAAGAAATTCGGACGTGCCATGACCTGAGCGGAATATCGTCTCGACTTCGAGCTTCCGTTGCCGATCGAATCCACCTAACCACGTAGAGTCGACGTTCGTGGAAACTGCGCGGAGTCCTAGGCTACGGGAGTCGCGTGCCATGTGCCGAATCGTCGACGAAAGCTTGCGATGGTCCCTGGCACGGGTTGATTTGACGCGTTAACGGCTGACCTCTTAAGAGTGTATTCACCGATTCGCTATTTGCGCCAATCAAGGGCAATACAGAAGCACCGTTCGCCAAGACTTCTCGTCGTCTTTCGGACTGGGTCCAACGAATCTTGCGCAATGCATGTATTTCTTGAGGACGGTTAAGGCGCGAGATCATCATTCGACGAGTCGGTTCAAATATCGTACAATGAGATTTGGACGTGCCCAAGGAAAGTCTCGCGCATCGCCGGAATTGCATTGTGTTCCAGCGGAGCACTTCGCAACTTGGCATGCTTGATATCATCCCCCCGACAACTGGATATTTTTGCCGCAAGTGACTACCGACGAGACAAGCGATAGCCGATCCTCTAATTCAGGTGATTCGTTCAACTATCGTACTGAACCTATGGACAACGATCCTCAAAATAATGAGGAAACCCGACCTCGCCGCCGTCGCCTCAAAATCCCCATCCTGCTATTTTTCTTGACTTGTTGTTCGACATTTTGGGTTGGGGTCACAAATTGGCACCCCGTGATGCCCATCATCAATGCAGCCGAACTGGCCCAACAGGGGACCGTCGATTGGATGCCATTGAGACAAATGATCCTTCGCAATTGGGATCAGGGGCTGATCTACATGAGTTGCGTGTTGCTCATTTTGCTAGTGCATGAAATGGGACATTTTATCGCCACCTTGATTTACAAAGTTCCAGCAACCGTGCCGATTTTTTTGCCATTTCCCTTCAATCCGATCGGGACCTTGGGGGCAGTGATTGGCATGGAGGCGAATATAGCGAACCGCAGACAGATCTTCGATATCGGTATCGCCGGGCCGCTGGCTGGCCTGGTCATTGCAATTCCAATGTGTATATTCGGCGTCATGCAATTGGATTTCAGCGTGCGTGGAGGTGGACAGTTGGCCTTTGAAAGCCCGCTCGTTCTCAATTGGCTGATCCATTGGATGCAGATTGAAGGTTATCATCCTGAACGCGGCATCTGGCCGCAACAAATGAACCCGATGTTGGCCGCCGGCTGGGTTGGCTTGGTCGTGACCGGACTCAACATGATGCCCGTGGGGCAACTGGACGGAGGGCACGTGACCTACACGTTGTTTGGAAAGCGTTCGTTTTTGATCGCTGAAGCGATTATCGTCTTGGCGGTCGCTTACATGATCTATATCGGAACATTTCACCTGATCGTGATGGTGATGTTACTACTGCTTATCGGAACCAGGCATCCCCCCACAAGTGACGATACTGTGAAATTGGGGTGGTTTCGAATTGCTTTGGGGCTTTCATCATTAACCATCCCCATTCTATGTTTTCCAGCAAGAATTTTTATCTTTACTGAATAACTTTCGACCGCAGGAAACCCTCCGCGATACATCCTGATCGGGGTGAACCTGGAACGAAGGCAGTATTCGATCGCTCCCCAAAATTCTCAATGACCGCATTTCAATTCAGAAAAGTCCTGGCGCGCGACGCTATGGATCCGTTGGTACTACCCATCCGCGGCTCGACTAAAAGCAACCACGAAACCGAAAAACCGGCGGCATACAGTGGCGCCGAGGCGGGTAACTTGGAACACAACGGAACGGGTATCGGCAGGGGGCCGGACAACAGGTTCGATAGGTGGCATAGCCCGAGAAACATTGATTACAGCAAGCAGTTGTGTCGGGGAATTGGCTTGTTAAATATCCGTCGCAACAGCCCCAAGAACCATCATGATGACCGTGCTGGGCTGGGGAACTCTGAACTTGGCCAGCGGCCGACGCGTCCCCGGTGACAGTTCCTGCGCCCGGTTGAGGCGTGATTGGAACATCGCTTGGAGACACTTCGTCTTGTTGCTCCAAAACGCTGGCAATCGGTGCGGTTGCTTCTGGTGTTGCGGCACCGTCCTGGCACAAGCAAGTTTGGAAATTGACAAACAGTCCGACAGGAATTGTAACCAAAAATAATAATCTACTTCGTAACATTCTTTTCTCCCGATTGCTCAAATTCGGCGTCGCCGCGTTCAAATAGTATGAGAACAGTACCTCAGTTGGCGAGCGGCCTACGAACCGACCCGCAATTGATTCAGCTAACATTCCTTCAAGGTTAATCAACCAATTGACGATTTCGGTTGGAACACCCTCAGGATTCAAGTCAAAAAAAACATGCAAGTGCCTGAACCCGTCCACTTTTTGACCATTACATGCCCGACGATAGGCGTTCAATCCCACGTTCCAGGAACTCAGACCGTCCGGTTAACCGATCAGTAAAACCCACTAACCAACGGTCAAATCTACTTGGTTTATCATAACTGCACTGCCGTACTTTCGAAACCTTTGGGCTCTCGATCGATCCGACAATTTCGGCAAAACCTCGTCAAATTCAAATTATCGCGCAGCGCTTGGGTAAAGCCAGGCTCATAAATACAGCAGACAACGCCGTATCCACGTTAAATGCACAGGCCAATTGGTTGGCTCGCGATCTCCTGAGGCCCGCAGACGGATTTATCGTCAACCCTGATCAACCATGAATTGCTAGAGGATTTCTGGAATTCGCTGTCCCCCGCAGTGTGCTTACCACGCTTAGTTCAATATTGACAGGTCGTTCGAAGTTGAACGAATTAAAAGTACCGCCAAATTGATTGTTCTGTTCGAAAAAAGCAACAAACAAATATCATCGGCAAAACCCGATGTTTTTCGAAATCTGGAGCAATTCGCAAACATCCACGATTTTTTTTGTCAAATTATTGCCGAACCAACGAACTATTTAGTACGGACCAAGGTCCAAAGAATAGAGGAGAAACCATGTCTTACCAACCTAACATGAATCAATCGAGCAGTAGTGGCGAGACACGCAATTCTCTCCCCGCCAACCCTTCCCGAGAATATGTAGCGGTCATCGAGGGTCCTGTCCTTGACCGGCTCGCTGGTTGGATCTCTGGCGATTTGGAACTGTTACTTGAACGTAACGCTAATTTCGAATCACCCTCATCTTGCAGAAAGTATTTCTCGCGCTGAATTTCCCAGGCTTTTCGATTATGGGCACGTCAACTCGATCCGTTTAAAAGTATGCCCGGCGTTCACGCGCAGACAACGACTTAACTGAACGATTTTGCGCTGGACTCGCGGTCTTCATGAATGAAGACAGAAGTGCCCATCGGGTGTCTCTGTCAGTCCTCGTCGCTTGATGCTCAATTTTCTAAGAATGCGGCATTCATGTCTCGGATCGCGTGCAAAAACTGTTGGGCGGATTGCATGCGATTCTCAGGATTGGATTCAAGGCATTTGTGAATCGCCTTCGCGAGTACCGGATCAATGTCAGGGCGATGTTCAGTGATGGGACGAAACGGTCTCGAATCGTGGGCCAGTGCCGCCAAACCAGACGTTTCCGTCGACCCCCAAGGGTGCTCAAACGTGAGTAAACGGTACGCGCTAATTCCGAAAGCAAAGATATCGACTGTCTGATCCGTTTCTCGCCGTCGCACGATTTCGGGGGCCATGTATTGAGGGGTCCCCGTACGATTCCCGGGCTGCCGAAACTCGGGGGCATTGGGTACGGTCAGCCCGAAGTCGATCAGCTTAAGCCAGTTCTCCTCGCGATGGACAATAAAGTTTCTCGGACAAATATCGCGATGGATATATCCGGCGTCGTGCAGTGCCTGAATAGCCTCAGCCATTTGGCGAATAAAATCGAGTTCGTGGCCCGACAATCGCGAACTACGTTCATGGATCAGCGAGTTCAAACCTGGGCCATTGATATACTCCATCAAAATGTATTCGTCGCCGGCAATGGTCCAACCAAATTCGTAGGTCTTGACGATTCGCGGATGATCGAGTTTCATCGCAATCTCGCCTTCCTCCGGTTTGTTGAGTCCCTTAAATCGGGCGCGAAACAGATTTGTTTTTTCCGTATCAAGAAACTTGATGCCAAATAACTTGCTGGTTTTGATTTCCTTGGCCACTCTGAATTTGGACATGGTGCCAGTGAAGGCATGACGCTCGAACTTGAAACGGCTACTCACATCCAACCGTTGATTGTTCGTTCCGAAGATCCCTTTTAATTTATCAAGCAGATTCATGAGACAATTTTAGCATGAAAGCCGTATTTTGGCGACAAGAATCCGCCCTCCAGCCCTCAATCAAGCGTAGCCCGAATATTTCATCGGTTTATTTGTAGTCACCTATAAGAAAAGCCTTTTGCCTTGTACAACGTGGATTATCAATGTCAACACGCACTACAAAAGCAAGTGGCTTTATCATGACAGAGTGTACCAGTAAGTCGATGGGGTTTTCAAGTTTGGATCGCCGTAAAGTTGTGGCGGATTTCTCGGTGGGCGACTGACCAATGATGCCGGAGTTCTGCTGCTTCAAGAAGTCGATCGTAAAATCGGACTGATTGACGCCATCAACGACGCCATTGCTGACCCGCGTAACCCTGAACCCTGAAGCAATAGCGCACGATCAGCGGATTATGCTGGCTCAGCGAATCTTTTCCATTGCCGCGGGCTACGAAGACCTCAACGACCAGCTAACGATGCGAACCGATGCGGCTCTGCAAGTTGCCACCGGCGTGGCTCCGGTCGAAGACGAGCCGATGGCATCCCCTTCCACGCTCTGTCGGCTGGAGAACCGGATGCTGCGCGCCACGCCGAGTCGCTGATGAAGCAAGCCGAGACGGAATTCGAACGGACGGGTGACAAAGTCCGTTTGTTTGGTGAGACCGTTTTCGCGGCCAGTACGTGGGACAAAGA
>JBGTDM010000414.1:0-8030 GCA_041748315.1 Pirellulaceae bacterium | reverse complement strand
TAAAGGAGTCGGAAGAAAAAGCAGCTGAACGGGCAATCCAAAACCGAATCCAAAATCAAAGATCCACCAATGTTGGTCGGGTTGTTTTGATCATCATTGTTTTGTTTTGGCTATTCTTGTTTTTCGTATCGCTGAGAATTCTTGTCGCGCTGATTCGTTTACCCACTGCAACATACAGATTCTCGCGGTCAATTGACGGAACTCTCGTGGTTCGAATACCCCACCCTTTCTACACGGCTGAGTATCGACTTCCAGCAAATGCGATCTCCAAATTCGAAATCGGCAAAAAGCAAATCTGGGTTGGTCGATATGGAGTTCCAGTATGGCTTTGGTATGTTTTTGCGGTTCCCTCAGGAAACCAACAGTTCAGGCTTCCTCGATTCGTGGTTGCCGATGAACTGGCTCGTAGTGCGTCGGGCAAACCACTCAACCGTGTCGTCGAATTTCAGAAGTACCTGAATCAGATTCAGTTCCGGAAGAACATTTAGTCGGCTCGACGAGTCGAACAGTATTGGGACGCAGCTCATTTTCAGGAGAACAAAAACGCACAAGAGCCAACAGATACACCAAAAGCACGATGGGATCTTCGTCAAAAGATTTGGCTCGCACCAGCGAATTATTGATGATTGTCCATTGCCGACAAGCATGATTTCGTGATTGGTGTTTTGGACTTCAAGTATCAAATCCCTTTGAGCTTGCCGCCTATCCAGCCCCGCTTCTCGCGATGCAAGATAAATGCCTGGAAAATGTTCAATGAACTTTATTTTTCTATTTTGGGTTTGGAATAACACGTTGTGTGCCGTATAGACGGTTGTCTGCTGGATTCCAGTGGCACAGGCTGGGAGCCTGGACTTGCCACTATCACAGGCCGGAAGCCTGTTTCACTTGGCCGCGTCGCAGGCAGAAGATCATGATGAGTGGTTTTTGATTCTGATGGACGACCACCGCAGGCTCAGTCCATAGTTCAAATCGAGTGCTGAAGGACGGAACAATCGAGTTTCGCTCGAAATCGATTTTCAAAGTCAAACTGCTGGGGACACCACAGGAGTTTGCCACGACGATGATGCTTGTGGCAACCAAAGAACTACGCCCCGTCCGTTTGGAAGCCAAGATCAAGTCGTTGTCTGGCAGTACGACTCTGCGCGGTGAAGCGACCGAACAGGGCTTGATCATCGAGTCGTTCGACGGCAGCGAAACCCACCGCAGTACGTTTGCCTGGGAAGACGATCTTCCACTGGTGGCCGACATGGTTTTGCCGGTTTGGTTACATCGACAGTTGGGGGACGAGACCGCGATCGGAACCCCATTCAAAATGGGGTTCCTGGATTCGTCGGCCGGTGGGGTTCACAAGATGGCGTTTGAGTTGACCGCCCGTGATGGCTTGCATTCCGACTGAAAGATGTCCGTAGATGGTGCCGATGGGGATAAGTCGGTGCGGCTGGACGCTGGGGGATCCCTCGTCGAGCAGCGAACGCCAGTTCCTTCCATGCGAATCGTCAGGACCACGCGCGAACAGACCGAGCAGGTTGGCGCGTACACGTATTCCGATAGCGAGTTATTGATCTTCCCCGTCGATGCCGAAATGCAGTCGATCAACAAGCTGCAAACCTTGCGGGTACACCTAAAATGGAAAGAGACTTTGCTGGATGAATTCAACCTGGAGTCCGTTGGCCAATCGATCGAAGCGATTACGACCGTTGATAATGCATATACTGCGACCGTGCGACTCAGCGATTCGACTTCGGCACTGGCCGAGACCCCGTTTCCGATTTCCGTTCCTGGGATGTATCGCTGGTTGGCTGAGACAGATTTCATTCAGCCGCAAAACGAACGGATAGCGGCCCAGGCCGGCCAGATCGTCGAGGGTGCAGCAACGGTCCAAGAAGCGGTACGGCGGATCAGCCAATGGATACACACCCATGTCGAACAAAAAATGATCGCGGAAAAGCTTAGCGGATCACAAGTTCTGGAACGCTGCCAGGGCAAATGCACGGAATTCGCGAACTTGTTTGCTTCGCTCGCCGGTTCGGCTGGCATTCCGACCAGAGTGGCGTTGGAGTTGCGGCGATTTCCAACAGCTGCGGGCAGTAGTTGGGGCGGTCATCTGTGCAATGACCGTCGAGTCTGAATTGGCCTGTTGGCTGGTGCCGGCCAGGCGGGGTGTCTGGATTCCTGCGGATAAAGTTCATCAAATCCGCGTGCACGGTCGAGTCTTCCTGCAGTCGATCTACATGAATCGAGCACCGAAATCGCTGAGTAAGTCCGAATGCCAAGTGGTCAACGTGACCTCATTGTTGCATGAGTTGCTGGTTTATGTCTGTAGTCTGGGGATCGTCCGGAATGACACGCCTGAAAATCGCAGCCTGATTCAGTTCCTTCAGTTTCAACTGCGAAAATTGCCGACCCTACCGCTGGTCATTTCGTTGCCGCGAGAGGAACGGGCTCGGCGGCTGGCCGAGCGAATCATTTCGGAGCCGGGGTCCGAGCTGAGCTTAGGTCACTTGTCGAAGGAATGTTCCACCAGTTTGCGAACGATGCAGCGAATCTTTCGCGACGAGGTGGGCATTCCTCTTGGTCGTTGGACACATCAAGTGCGAATGTTGCAGGCGATCCGGCTGTTGGCAGGCGGGGCCAACGTCACGCAAATCTCACTGGAACTCGGCTTTGAATCGCTTAGCGCCTTTATTCAGTCATTTCGCCATCACTTCGGCGAAACGCCAGGAAGCTACCTGAGGCGAATGTCATAAAATATGGCGAAACAAGCTACCCATTCACCGCCTGTGAAACTGATCGAGCCCATGCGGATGTTGGGCCAGGTTGACGCCGCACGTAATCTTGCCAAACGAGGCCGAAGAAATGTTTCGTGAAGCGATAAGCACTTTGCGACCGGATCAGGGTCAGTCCATCCCATTGCTGAACGAGTTGCAGTAGGAATTGCTCGCCCTCCGTGATGATCCGTCCGATTCTCCGGATTAACATTCCAGCGTTACGGAGTTATTGAGCAAGCCACGTCAGCCTGGACAGGGAATAAATCATTGATTTCCGTGTGACCCCTTCTCAACGGCTACAACTAATAAGCTGCGTTCCTGGCTAAGTGGCTATCGTCTTTTATCGACGCGCGAGGTAAAATGATCCTATGAGCGACATGTTAGACATTGCCAAACAAGTGGATGCTTTTTTTATGGATCGTTCTCCAGTTCACGACACGATGCGGCGGCTGGCGGCTACGTTGCGAGAACTGAACATTCCGTTTGCCATTGCCGGTGCCATGGCTGCAAACGCCCATGGACACCGCCGCACAACGGCAGATGTCGATATTCTCCTAAGGCGTGAGGACTTGCAAAAGTTCAAACAGCGATGGTCCGGGCTCGGGTGGGTCGATTTATTCGAAGGCTCGAAGGGGTTCCGTGACACGGCCAACAATGTCAAAATTGACGTACTGATCGTTGGCGACTATCCAGGTGATGGCTTGAAGAAGCCAATTGTATTTCCCGCTCCCGACGACGTTGCTGAAAACCTCAGCGAAAATCTGCCGTTTGTTAACTTAAAGACGCTGCTCCAACTCAAGTTGGCCAGCGGCATGACGGCCCCCCATCGTTTACAAGATCTCGCAGATGTGATTCAGTTGATCCGCGCGAATCAACTGACGCGAGACTACGCCGACGAATTGAATCCCTACGTAAAGGATAAATTTCTGGAAATGTGGGACGCCGCTCAGATCAATGAGGACTATTGAGCGTTTTGGACGGTCGAAGTTGCCTCGAACAATAAAGAACAAACGCAGCTTCGATGATGTACTGCATTGGCAACCACGTGTAGCCTAAATTGCCTAATTGCGCTAGTGATATTAGATTGGCAAGGCGTTGGTTTTGGGGTAGTCAACGGCGAACAACGCATTGAAACAACTCTGCCAGATCCTGTGCTACCTTCCATAACTTCCCACCGGAAATATAATCTTTGTCCCTACTCAACTTCCCCGCGATTCGTTTCGATCCTCCAATCGCAACGTATGGAGTCAGATTTGTTTTTCGGTTTTCAGGATATTTGCCTTGCGACTTTCAATCACATCATCACGAAAACCAGGGTGCTTGAAATGCCGAGGAAGTCGCGCGTTCAGTTTCCGGGAGCCAGTTATCATGTTGTCGCTCGGCCCGATGGATGCCGGATGCCGTTTCATGATCTAAGGACACTGGACTGCCCCCATATTTCCGTACCACCAGTTATGAAAGATTGGGTTAGGAACCAGGTAACAAGGAAATAACGTCGCAGTGCTGCTGGAGCGCCGGAAGCGCAGCGCCTTAGTCTGTACCATCGTCCAGCATTTGATATGTTCGTTCGAAGACCGCTTTATCGACGATCCAAACATCGCTGAGATTGGTGGTACTGCGCACGACGTAGTCCCCCGGTTTGCCTTTGAGTTGACCCCAATCGGCGACGACTTGAAACGGGTAGTGACAGGACACGTTTGAACCGGTGCGCCATCCGGTTTGGGATCAAAGCGTTGCCAACCTTGGTCATCGATGACCGCTGATGGATCGTATTTGGAAAGGAGTTTGTTCTCACTCTGCGGCCAGGGCTCGTTTTGGATGCCTCAGCAGAGATAATCACCCGTTCTTAGTTGATGGACTCCTTCCAAGCTTTCGATCTCCTGTTCCGCTTCCACTTGGCGAGCCCAAATCGGCTTGACCTTTTTGGCCAAGTTCAAACGCACTTCAATCTC
This sequence comes from Pirellulaceae bacterium, assembly GCA_041748315.1. Taxonomy (GTDB): domain Bacteria; phylum Planctomycetota; class Planctomycetia; order Pirellulales; family Pirellulaceae; genus CALMEE01. The sequence goes on along the minus strand of JBGTDM010000414.1, from coordinate 3,310 downwards.
TGGCAGCAAATGCCGACCTGGGTTCACCAGGTTCAATTCGTCTTGTGTGTCGTTCATGAAAACTTCGATTCGGTGTAATTACATTTCTATTCCAGAAGCACTTGGTGAGGCGGGCCCCCGCCCCCTTGACGGGCGCGTCAACTGGGGAGCACCTCATGTACTCTAAACTCTCGTTCAGGGTATCACTCCCCCGCTTCTTAAGTCATGCAGGTATCGCTCATTAATTTCCATTTGTACGTTTGCAGAGTTTTTGGCAAATTCCGTAAAACTTGGATCGAATAATAAACGCTCGTACAGTTCCCTGGCATGGGATGTTTGACCCAGCAGAAGATAGGCCTCGGCTTCGTTGCCAGTCGCCATTGCACATCCTCATCATCCCTGGGTTGCGTTGCCGCGAGATTGTCAAGCACGGATTGTGCAGCCGTGTGTGATTCTTGTAACAAATCCTCAATACGTTGGGCATGATCGAGTCTCAAATTAGCCGCTGCAAAATACATTGAAACCGCTGCCACGTTGATTCGAGGGTAATAGGTTGACTCGAGCGCGTAGCCGCTCTTGTATGCAAAGCGCGACTTATTAAAATGTGCCGCTGCGAAAAAATTGTCGTTCCTCAAATAACAGCGATGCCCGATATCCTTTTCCATCCTCCCGACTTGGCACCAGGTTTCCATGCTCATTAATCCCTCGGTTGAGAAACGATGCAGCACAATTCGGCTTCGTTTTCTCGCCCTAATTCCAAACAAGCTAACACGAGGACCTCGTAGACATCGACTCGCCGTGGTTCACGCTCTGCCAACGGCAGCAAAATCTCCCTGGCACTGCCTTATCGTCTCGCCTAACGGTCTTGATTAATGATTTGGCCATATCCAAGGCAACATTCGAGTCACCCTCGATCATTTCAAGCTCCTCGGCTTTGGAAAAGTGGCCGTGCTCAAACATTCGTTGCCACCGAGCTTCATACCAAGACTTTAATCGTCCGCCCCATATCCTTTGCCTATCGAAACCGCTGAGGCTAACCAAGCGGCGAGCCGTTCGTACTGGCTGTATCCAAAATTCGACGAGCCGGCCGTGTACAACATGCAACAGAACCCAAATTCCTCTTGCCAATCGACGTTGCGCGGCGTATCCAGAGTCAGCGCATGACAGGCCGCTCGTCGGACGTTGCAAATAATGTGTTGCAATCGCTCCATGGCCGATGCGTTAGAGGTTAGCCGAAACGCCTCGTCCCCAGGACGCAGGTGAGCCGTCTCGTCCCACAATCGCTGTTCAAACAAAATCACTTGGAGGCAAAACTCCTCTTCCGCTAGATGCTCTAGCACCTTGGCCAGCCCACGCACCTTAATCTCGTACTCGAATTTGATAAAGTCCCAAACGACAAGCCGTTCCTTACCTGTAAATTCATAATCAAACACCATAGGAAAATTTGCTTCTCGTCCATACAAGCCAACTAGCACATTGCGTCGGTGCAAGTCGCCATGGGCTCGGCCGCGACTAGCGTTGGCATAATCTCGGCAACGGCTTGCCGAGCAAGCTCCCATTGACTCGCCACATCTTCCACTGTCGAACCGGGTGGATCGGTGAGGCCCATCACTCGCTCGAACGGCGTGAATTCACCAAACGTTTCGAGCTTTGGCTTGGCATGAACATACTGCAACAGACGATGGTAGATATCGATGACGCAATCGATGACTGAGTCCGCCGTGGGAACACCAGTTTGACAGTAGCACAACACTGCATTTTCGATGCTGAAAACTTCGACAATAAAAAAAAACATGTTGAGGTTTCTGATCATCGAATCCACCAGTTCGGTTGAAGACGAAGACGATTTTTTCGGGAAACAAGTTTGTCAGAACTTGCGAGAAGCCTTCAAACAGTTCGCGGTGAAGGCTGTTGTCGGGTGAAGGCTGTTGTCGGCAGATTGTGCGTTAAGCGATTCAGCTATCGACTTACTTGCCATTCTTGACCAAATTATGCGAGCCATCTTTTTTCTCACAATCTGGTTACGCTCTTGGTGATCGAGCGGCCGATCATCTCCCTTAGTCGTGATGCTAGGGGCCGTAGATCAGGCGTGTTTTGGTCATAATTGGGGCGGCAAATCCGTCGGACGGCGTCGGGAGGAAACTCATCGGTGTCGAGCTGCCGAATCGATTCATTGAGTCGAGCCGCCTCGCGCGATGATAATAACGTCCGAGCATTGGCGACCGTCTCATCGGTGACCAGGCCGACTCCCAGGCCAGCCAAAGCAAACCGCAAAATGTTCTGCCAACCGCCCACGACAATGGCTATTCGCAGAGCGCGCTGGTTGTGGCGCATGAACCACTGGTCAAATGTATGACGCGCGCCTTGTTGGAGCATACTGGCATTGAGCTGGCGGAATTAGAGATCGGAGACGCGATTTCGACTCGAGTTGAATTCGTTCTCTGGTCGCAGTCTGCCGATCATTCCGACGGAGGCTTGGAACGCTGCACGATGACATTGTTTGACGTCGTATTATCTGCTGCGGAACAACACAGCTTAAAACTTGGCAACGGCTGGCACTGGCTCAACGAATTCGAATTCAATCGGTTAAAAAAGAAACACCCCGTCGCGAAAATTAGCCCTGCCTTGCGGCTATTGCTGGCGGAAATATAACGGTGAACTCGCGTTAATAAGCCTCGAAACACCAGAAGTAGGTTCGTTGTTTGCGATCAAGCCTTCCGATAAACCATGAAGTGAATGTTCGAAAGGCTCGTCGATTTGGCCATCGATCAATCTCAGTCGGCCATAAACTTTGACCTGTCGAATCTGCTTGAACCGCTTTTGATTTAACGTATGATAAATGACAGGTATCACAATCGTTGATTTGGAGAGACGTTACAATGGAATCAACAAATGTCATACCGATGGACGATGCGTCTTCGAACGAAATGCAAACCAATCCCGAACTGGAACTCGCGTTTGAATTGGTGCGCTATACGAATAAATGCTTGTTTCTGACAGGAAAGGCGGGAAGCGGCAAGACAACGTTTCTGCGCGCAATCCGCTCCGAAGCGACAAAACGAATGGCTGTCGTTGCCCCGACCGGTGTGGCTGCCATCAATGCCGGCGGAATGACGATCCATTCTCTGTTTCAAATTCCGCTTGGCTTGCATTTGCCGGGAATTCAACGATCAGGACAGCAACAACAACGGCGATTTTCCAATAACAAAATTCGCTTGTTGCAGAGCCTCGATTTACTGGTCATCGACGAGATCAGCATGGTGCGAGCTGATTTGCTGGACGCTGTCGACGAGGTGCTGCGTCGCTATCGCAACTCCGCACGTCCCTTTGG
>JBGTDM010000413.1:0-10849 GCA_041748315.1 Pirellulaceae bacterium | reverse complement strand
GAGCTGCTTCGGCCGTCCGCCATCCACTGGAATCACCCACACGTCATTGTTTCCCATGCGGTTACTTGTGAAAGCCACATGACGACCATCCGGAGAAAAACGTGGAAAGGTGTCGCGCGCCAAATGCGCCGTCAAACGATGGGGGCGACTGCCATCTTGTTCAACAAGCCATATGTCGCCATGGTAGCTGAACACCAACTGACCATCATTGCTTACATGTGGGTAGCGGAGAAATCTCGTTTCCTGAGCAAACGAAGCAGGAACTGCAAATTGGACAATGGTTCCAAGCGCTAGAAAGCAAAGCTTCTGAAATCGGGTCACAACAACACGACTTGAAGAAGTAAGAACTGACCGCGTAAGCAGCGAAGCACTAATAGGTCGTTGAACATCGCGATGTCCAGTTAACTCATCCGAAATCTTCCGCAGGACGGAAAGCAATCGTTTCGTGTAGGCCATGACGTCAATCCCCTAACTTAGTTTTGAGTTTTGTAGTCCGTTTGCGACCACCCATTTAATCGAAAGTAGCCATACGGCGGCAGCGTTCAGAATCAATCGACGATCAGAGTCAAATCACAACGAACGACAGTCGAGCGTGTCGCTGATGGCACCCAGCTGTTACTTGCATTCTAATTGCATGACACACCTTCGCAACCCTCTCTCCGTACTTGCGCATGACGAGTTGATATGAACTGTACCGAAGGGATCGACGACTCGACTTGAGTAAGAGATATTTCACAGATAGCCATCCACAACTCACTTGAGTTTCTGGGGCCAATAACGTCGTCAGGCGACTTGCCGAAGATTGAAAGGACGGTGGATGACAAAATCCACACAGAAGGACGGATTATGACACCGTGACCACGACTTGGAGAACTCCGCCGCAGACATGGCGTAGTGCGAGTAGTTATTAATGATCTCGGCAACTGCGGCAGCGACATCACGATGGTCATTGAACGAGTAGCCGACAGCCCCTCGAGGAACGACTTCACCAGGCTCGCCAACGGGTGTCAATCGAACACCTTTGAGACTTGTCGTCGAATCCTCATACGCGTTTCTGAAATACATTTTGAAATTGGCCGCATCGGCGGCGAGCCGAAACAGAACATGCGAAGGCGCCGCATCCTCTCGATGCCCAACGATTTGCCGATCCGAGGCCAGTTTTTCATGTTTTGAGTTAAACGCTAGAAATTCGATCTCGACGTAGGTACCCTGTGTTCTTGGCCAGTGCCATTCGAATTGCAGAGCAAGTGCAGCCGCAGGATGAGTCACTTGTCCGCTGAGTTCAAACGGATGAAGTTCACGATCGAAGGAGATGACCCCTCCATCCAGCGGTACATTCTGGATGGAATGATAAAGTCCGTCCAGCTCAACCGATTTTCCAACGCGACGATGTTTAATGAGTGATTCGATGTGTCGATAGGTCGGTTCAGCAATCTGTTGACTCAACCAACAACCGGCGGGTACGACAACAGGACAGCCCGCTGTCAAATATTCACAGAGAATTCCCGCTCGTCGCGCGTAGTACGTGCGGTTGTCGTAAAGCAATAGGCCCACATCGGATTTCTGGATTAGTTCTCGATACTCGTTTTGGGGGAGTGGATGATCAACGTACCGAATGAGCTGCTGCTCTTCTTCATTGGTTAGATCCAACATGGTCTCGTGCCGTTTGAACCAAGAGGATCGCCGGCGTTGCATATTGAGTTGTACGTTGACTCCCTGTTTGCGAAGTTCATTGATTGCCTTCGCGACATTGCCAATTTCTTTTTTTCCCTTCTCGCGCCGCAGCCCACCGGCCAAAGTCAGGCGAACGGTCGCCGGCGCCTCCTGTCGACGATCCGTTTGCACCATTGACGGATCGATCGGGTAGGGAAACATTCGAAAATGGCCAATCCCCAACTGGTTGTACTGTTCGACCAGCTCTTCCGTGGACGCATAGAAAGATATTTGATGGTAAGGGATTGGTGCCAAAGCCGTTTGTAACGCGCGACGCATGTGCTCAAGTTGTTTTTTCTGTTTCCCATAAACCGTAGGGCGACCGGAAAACACGCCAAAGTGAAAGACAACATGCCAATGAATTTGAACGGAACATGGATGATTGGCCAAATAGGCAGCCAAACCAATAAAATCAAGCTCATTCACCGTCAAAAATAGCGCATGGTCTTGCTCGTCAAACGAATACGATTGAAACAGTGCTTCGCAATCCTGGGCAAATTCACAGACAATCTTCCGCTGCCCTTGTATCAGTTTTCGCCTATTCCAAATTTGGGGAAACCGAGGAACCCAACTCGTGCTGGCGACCGGTTCATCAATCATTGAATACTTCGAGCGAGTCGCCTCGCGAAGCGCTCCTAGCTGGCTGAACGGAGTATAGGTCGAATTGCGAAAAATCGGACGAATTTCTGCGTCACCAAGTTCAGGTTGCGTCGCAATACAACTTCGATGCGTGCCAATAACAACATCAAATCCACGGACCTGAATTTCGCGCGTGATTAATCGGACCGTGTCGAAGTGATGACCTCCAAGTCCATCCAGCGAATGATCGATAAGAAAAAATCTGGCCAATCCCTTGGCTCCCGATATGACTCTGATGATGTATCTGCAAATCGTAATCGGAATCGAATTCAGCAGTCAACTCCAATCGCTTTCGCCCCGGTTAAAATTGTGAAACACGGCCTTTGGGTGATAGCTGTCACCCATGCTCGTTTCAATCCGATTCAAACCACAAATTACCGTGCTTTTTTTCAATTGACGGTCGATTCTGCAATCCTGGAATGGCAGTCGTTTTTTCGTCACGCGATATCGATCAACCCTGAATCAACCCTGAATTTCATAAATGGGCAAATCGCGTTGAAACAGCTAGAGGCCATGAATTGGCTAAGAGTCACCCGGGAGTCAATCGGTTAAACGGAAATGCTACTCATCACGATCCTGAGGTCCCTTCGTCGATCGATCAACTCCCCCGGATTTCGAACCGCTGTATTCTGCTGACTTCGAGCTGTCGGACCTCAGCGAGCGACCATAACAACGCATTCGTTTCGACATTTGTTCCCAAATGAACAATGCTTCTTCAATGTCGCGCCGTTGTTGACCGATTTCATTGATCAACGTCGGATCATAATTGTCTGCGACCTGTTGCAGTTGCCATTCCAAAAGTCGCTTGGTTGTCGCTTGTTGTAATCGGATATCGGAAAAAAATTGTTCAAAACGACGTTGCTCGATAGATATTCGATTTTCGATTTCGGCCAGCGCAAGCGCATTCTTTTTAAGATCGGATTGCAATCGAATCCAAACGACTTTATCGCATGACTCGCTGGAATCTCTTGAGCCAATAAAAGTGGTTGGCCAGCGGGATACTTGATCACCAAAAGCAAGCTCGTCGGAAGAATGAGTCCGTTCCGCCATCCGATTTCTCTCCGCCAAATAGACTTGCGATGAGTGGACGAAAATCAACTGAAACTTCTGTAATGAATCACCGCAATCCCGGGAATTGATAATCTCAGCGATTTCAGTTCGAGCATCATTTAAATCAAAATTACCATCAGGCCGCGCAACCAAAATTACAGGCACGGTCTGGCATACCGGTTTTGGTTCGGGTCGAATCCGCAGCCTCATTAGACGACCGCCACGCAAGACTTCTAAGAAAACCTCCTGCTCACCGCATTCGTCAATCAAACCGGAAAGCTGTGTGCCATTGATCAGAGGTTGTGAGTCAAGTCGCAAAAGAATATCGAATTGCTTTAGTCCAGCTTTTTCTGCCGGTGACCTATCCGCCAAGTCCAAAACCGCTAAACCACTATCGATACTAAGTTGTGATTGAATAATCGGAGAGATCGGCTGGCAATCCACGCCAAGCCAGCATTTGCGACCTTCATCGGATTCGTTCAATCGAATCTCCACCTGAACTGTGTCCAAGGTCGGCAGTTTTTGCGGAACCAGCAAACAAATCGCGAACGAGTAGCTCTGAAGACAAAGGTTCAAAGCCACGATAAAACATAAACTTCCGAGATGACGAAAAAAATAGGAGTTTCGCCGCATGCTTTAACAGTTCCAATACAAAAGTCGATTTTGATTCATCGTTTCGGTCCACGACCTCCGACGCGCTTCAGGCCGCCAAAATCCCTGGTACGAATTTAAACCATCGATACTCGATAACCATTTCCTGTGTTTATCGGTATCGGTCATGATCTTTCGGCCGGATATCGATTCGGCGAATCGGTGTTTCATATCTATACCCATCATCATGCTTGACGTCGAGTTCGCTGGAAGTCCCCACGATTTCATAATCCATGGGATCGACCAAATGTTCGATAAAGGAAATATCGGTGTACGTATCGGCAATCGTTGCCTCTTGTTCCGCGACAATTGGGACGCTTCTGGAAACGAAACGGCTATTTTCAAGGTTAAATCCGCTTCCATGGTTTAACGAAGTACTTCCCTTGGACGCGGCGTCGGTTCCAAGATCACTAAAGCGCTGCATGGTGACTACGAACGCCAACAGGCAGGACGCAAAACCAACGAATACCTTGATTCCGATATTGCGTTTATTGCGTTTTTGCCTATGGCCTCCCCGCCACTTCCGTCCGGTGTGAGTTTCAACGTCTCCAACGCTCCTTGGTGCGTCGAGCAAAAATTGATCTGGATACTTGGCTCGCATTTCGCGGTCGTTCGATCCATCCTCTCCAACCAATCCGCCATGGCCCGCTTGTTCGTGCAGATACTGTTCATAGCTCAGGATGGAATCTAAAAGCTCTGAATAGGTGAGTGATGGGTCCGTTGCCATGCGATCCAAATCACCTACAAGATCTTGGTCACAGCCGTCACCACGGTTGTCAACAGCGAAGTCAATTTTGGTAAAATCGATCTCCTTCAATTCCTGTTGTAACGCTTGTACTTCAAGGAAGGCTAACGAACAACGTTTCCAACCGTCCGTCGACTGATTGAGCCGAATCAATATCTCACGATACTCGTTGCCGCTCAGTGAGCCGCCAACAAGCCGCTGGATCATCTCATCGGAAACTCGTTCAGGGTTTCGGTCGTTCATCGGCTCAAACAGTAAATCGTGAATCTTATGGAAGTGAGTTAAGGGGATAATAAAATCATAGTCAGTTTATTGGTTTCCGGCGAGCGTAATTTCTTTTCGGAATCTCGAACGAGCACGGTGTAATCGAGCTTCAACCGCACTGTGGCTTATTCCCAGCTTTTCTGCGATTTCGTGATAATTCAAATCCTGTTGGTACTTGAGTTGTAAAATCATGGCGTCTTCAGGCCGAATTCTGGACAACGAGCGGCGCACCAACTCCCCTCGCTCTACGCTTAGCAACCAGTCCAGCGGGCTGCCACTGCGATCTTGATCTGTAGGCAGAACACGGTCCGCGTACCGCTTCGTCAAATTCCGGGCACGCCCCATTTTTCGGCGATAGAGAAGTGTTTGTCTTATCGCCAGTCGATAGAGCCAAGGCGCAACCTTGTCAGATTCCCGAATCGGCGACGATTGGCGGACCGCGGCCAACGCAATTTCCTGCATCACATCTTCAACGGCGGCAGGTTCCCCCAGTCGGTTGTAGACGATCGAGCGGAGCCACCGATCATGTTCGCGAAGCGCGACCCCCCAATCAATCGATTCAATGTCGTCAACGCGTAGCACAGCTGCGGTATTTGGAGGTGTCATGACAGTTAATTGTAACCGAAAAGGGCTTCCTCTTGCAAAACCGTTGCGTCGTTTTTCAAAGTAAACGCATTTACAACGCATTCTACTTAATCAACATGTCACAACATACGCAACCTAATGCCAATCGTTCACTTCATGTCGATCATGCACGACGAACTGCTATGTAAGAAACGTTACATAACATTTTGCCTATCCACTTTGATCCGACGCGCATTCGAGCCCATTTCTTCATCATTGCCGAACCCCGAATTTACGGGCTACGGATCAAAGATCACCTTCGTCCATGACGGGTTTGGGTACTTCCCGGTATCAGGAAGCAAATTTGCTTTATGAACAAACTCGACGTGCAAATCATAAAAGTCCAAGAATGAAATCGATGCGAGACTCGACACTGTCCTATTCAGTTCTTGGGATTGGACTCGGTCGACGCGGTTGTCGAATCGGAAAGATCCACTTCAGCACTCGGATTTGACAGCCGGGCACCCTGGTCAAAGGTCAACAGTTTTCCGTTGCATTCAATTGTACACCGCTTGAAGTCATGCGACCGAATAACCCAAGTTAGGTCATCCAACTCGAAGGAATCACCGACTTTGTAAACGACCTGGTTGTCGTCTGCTTGAAAGTAAATCCAAACCTCTTTTTCACCACGAGCGTTCTGGCTGAGACTGGTGATCATCGTGATGCTGGCCTTTGGTGGTAGAGGTTTGACCTCGGGTTCAAGAGCTGGCGGCTCGGGTTCGGTGACTGTAATGGTAAAGGGTCGGGTCGCGGATTTTGGTGGAAAGCCGTTATCTGTTATTCGAACTTCGAAGGCGTAACGGCCGGGTTCAGCAAATCCTGGGCTGATAAATTGAGCCGTCGCACTTCCAGGATTACGTTGTTCAATTTTCGCCGAACCGCTCGTTGAAATCAGCTCAAATGTCAATTCGTCTCCGTGATCTTTGTCGCTGGCCTGTATCGCAAAACTGATTGGCGTATCCTTCACAACGCGCGGCGGCGTCAACGAGGTGATTTCCGGTGCGTTGTTAGGCGGCCCAAAGATATTGCGTTTAACGATTGTTTGCTGATACTCGTCGAGTGGGCGAGTCAAACGGTTCCAGTCTCCTTCGGCAATTTCCCGGGACAGATCCGAATCTGGAAGTCCAATGAGTTCAATATTCAGTGCGATCCGGATTCGTTGGTTTTTTCCGGGAGGACTTCCTGCGATAGGATTTAGGGTGAGGCGATTGATTCGATGCAGCATCTTTTTTTGTTCGAATCGATAGAGGAACTGCACCGCTTCCTCCAAGGTTCCCTGCACATCAAAAACAGCCGTGCGGGTCTGGAATACTATTTTTCCATCTTTTCTGCGAGGAGCCCCCTGTCCTCGGGTTAACGTCGGATCACGTAAATTGCATGCTGCAGCCAGACCAAAGAGCCACTCCGTGTATTTATTGTAGCCAACATCAATGTCTGAAGGGAGACTTGCGCTGCGATAATCTGCGCGACGCTGAGCAGCAAGCCACCCGACGACCTGCTTGGTTTGTTCACGCTGATTAATGTTTTGGAGTCTGCTGATTTCGCTACTCTTCGCTTCAAGGCTGGATGAAATCCATGAATAGCCGCTATAGAGCAAAAACACTGGCAGTATCGCAAACACCGACAGGGCAAGGACACGCTCACGAGGGGACAGTTTATCCAACATCTTGAACCTCCTCCTCGTCGAGATGAGTTTCCTTGCCGTCATCCAAGTCCGTTGGATCGACGTCATTGGGTTCAGACGTCATATTTTCCTGGCCTGTTTCATCGGATGTAGGATCGTCTCGTGAGGTCGCCTCTCGAATTTGATCGACCATCAGCGGCTGATTCTCGGTATTCAACCGGAGATTAACCTGATAATCGAATTTCATATCGACACCCTCAGCGATGACTTCGGAACCTTGTCCAAGGTTCACCACATACGGTCTATCTTGTAGTTGCTCGACCAAACTTGCCCACGCATCGTTATCCCGACTGCTTCCCTTAAGAGTAATCGTGGGGGTTTGTTGCTCGATGTTGGCCTGGAACTGGTTTGTCCGAGCTTCATCCGGATACAAGAAGCGTTCGCTGACTTGCCGCAATTCCTCGACCCAGGGAATCGATAGGCGGGTCCAGTCGTCGATCATCGCGACTTCGTCGATCAAACTCTCAATTCCCTGATTTTCGCGAATGAGTTGCTCGTTTTCCTGCTTGAGGCGTGCGATTTCACGGCTTTTTGCCTGAATGGCCGTGTAGAAATAAATGCTGACGGCCAATAGCAACGCCGCCGCTAAAGTACCGGCCAGAATCAATTTGCGTTTTAAGTCCCCTGTTTTAATTGCCTTTCGAGGATTCAAGAAGTCGATGGCATGATTATCGGCAGAGTTTTGTTGAACCAAACTACCGATCAACGGTGTGAAACGCCCGTCACGTGCAGGAAGGGTTTGTTGCGCTGCAGGTCGGACTCGAATCGCCTGAAACGGATGGAAAAAACTGACGGGAAGTTGAATCTGTTGCTTAAGTAACTCCTCAAGTTCCGCATGGTTTTCACGGTCACCACAAATGATAATGGAATCGATCCGAACCGCAGAAGATTGGTTCATTGCAGACGCAATCGTACGCCTGGCTTCCTGAACCACAATATTTTCTGAATAACCCTGATGGTCACCAGTACCGTCATCGGCGGGTGTGACACGAATCGTACGAGAAAGATTGACGTAGCCGTTGACCGCAACTGTCAGATCAATTTCGGTTTGAAACTGATTGATGATCAGCACATTTTTTTTGCCAATTTCTTTGGAACGAATCAACTCAACCGTTGAAAAAGGTCGAATCACAATGTGTTTAACTTTGATTCCAGCTGGTTCAACCGCCGCTTTGAGTTGGGCAATGACTTTATTGGAGAGTGCCGTGGCCAGCACCGACTCGACGTGCCCGTTTTCCGTTACCGGGACATAGTCCAGCGCCCACTCTTCAGTGAGGGTAGCAAACTGCGACTGAGCCTGAAATCGCACCAATTCAGGAAGTTCATCGACGGGGACGGGAGGCACATTCAGTTGCCGCATCTCGACTTGGCTGCGCGGCAAAACGATCGTTGCTTCTCCGCGCGTGATTCCGAGTCGTTTTAAGTGATGAGCAATATTGGGGGCGTCTCCCTGATTCGCATCAAGTTCAATGACGTCGGTGCGGTCGATCCAAAGTGCCCCTCCCATGCGTTGCCCGCGGGCAACCAAAAGCTGCACCTTATCCCAATGAATCGCAATTAAAACCTTTGAAGCCATCTATTTTAACTCAGTTTCTATTATTGACAAAAACGAGGAGTTGTTTCCCCAACCGTAACGCATCCAGTAAGGGCGTTGCGATTTTGATCCATGATTTCCAATTCCTGCTTAGTCGTTCGACGTGAGAATTCCCGCCCCCCACGCTTCCAGCGAATACCCACTCTGTAAATGTGTCTTGTCTCTCCAAAATAGTATCCGAGGCATAGGAACAGTAGTATCTAAAACCACTTCAGCCCTGGAAGTTCCGATTCCATCCCCGTGGTAACCGACAATTTCGGCTCGGAATACCTTACCACCCGCACAAATGAACGGAAACATAATTTTCATCTCCTCGAGCGTGACCAACGTCTCCACCAGGATCCAAGTGGCATATCGCCTGTTTCGGTCAGCGCCATCAGGATCATCCAACACATATTCCCGTTTTTGCATGATTGCATCCAAAGCCTCGGCGTTCATCCCGGGAATGGACTCCAAGACTCGTCGAGGAGCCTGCATTATATTGATTCGGCCCGGAATCGTCAGACTTTCCATGGTCGTCAAGTTATCCATGATTACGGGCATTGTTAAATTTAGGTTGGACAATTTGATCGGGGAATCGATCACGATGGTTTGACTTGGGTCCTCAGGATCAAATACGGTTGTACGTGCATCGATCAAATCGAGAACCTGATTGAAGTCCGTCGAAGGCGCTTGGGTTAGATCAATTTCTGAGTAGTATCCCCGCGAATCCGGCTCGTCCGTTCCCGTGTAAGGGCCATTTTGTCGGTAGGCCAGAATGAACGTTGTCCAACGCTGGTCCAGAACACTTCGCAACTCCGTTTCCAGTCCGTCCAAATCTGGATTATTGATAAATATGCGTTTCAAGCCTTCCCGATTCAGGTTCGTTTCTTTCGAATACAGTGTCAGGTAATTCGCCCATCCCAATTGCATTTCCGGGTCGATAATCGAGTTACCCGAAATACTCAATTCGTCGGCATCGATCAACCCATTCCGATTATGATCGATGCCAAACAGCAGATCAGGGGTTACGCCCCTTACCAGCAAAAGTTCTTCGATCGTGTCCATGGGTCCGTTTTTGCAAGCATAGGGGGGCGACAAACCGGCATAATATCCTGATTCGGTTCCATAGTCGCGCAATTCATCGTCTGCATCCAACCAATCGAGGATGGCGTCGGCAATTTCCTCCGTCATCGCGGGGAGGCCCATTAATAGTTGCCGCGCTGCACCCGGAATGTATTGCTCCGCGAACAACAACGTGTTCAAGTTCAATTTCGTCGATTCATCTTGTAATCCAAATCGATGGCCGCTTACCGACCCATATTCATCCATATTTGCCGTAACAATTGTAAAATACCCGCGGGTATCCTGATTCGAATTGGTGAGAATTACTGGCATCCCTTGAAATAGAGGGTTGTTCCAGATTCCTCCTGCCGCATCCATCGTCACCGGATCCTGCGACATGAATAGCCGTACATAGTCGACACCCGACTCAACCAAGTAGCGAGATTGAATTTGTTTGCCTATCAACCGCGTCGCTTCATCCTCGGTGATCATCAGAATCGCGAAGGTGTAGGCAGAGAGTGACAGTGCTATAATGGCAACCAGCACGATCAATAGAATTGTGCCCGACCGTCTCGAATCGCTCATTGTTGATGCTTCACCAGGTGTCGCATTTCCTGAAACCATGTTTTCGTGTGATCGCAATGCTGCGCTCGTCGTTGGATTTACGCGACCACGCTGAACCGAGTAACCTTTCATGGATCTGAAACGTAAATTCGTACAGGATCGTAGATCCGAATGTTGAGATCCGATCATCGCTCACCCTCCATCTCACTTTCAGCCCCGATCATGCTGGTTCCCTGACCGATTAATTCCAATTCCTCGTCAGAAAGCAGCTCAGCAA
>JBGTDM010000412.1:0-42970 GCA_041748315.1 Pirellulaceae bacterium | reverse complement strand
GGTGAACTGTGCCATTTTAGGTGGTTCATTGTTTATGCAGCAGAACGAGTACAATTTTGGCGAGTCGATCGTGTATGGCGTTGGTTCCGGTTTTGGTTGGGCCGTTGCGATTGCGGCATTGGCGGGCATTCGAGAAAAGATTAAGTACAGCGACATTCCCAAGGGATTACGCGGACTTGGAATGACGTTCGTCGTCGTCGGTTTGATGGCCCTCGGTTTTCTCGCATTCACTGGAATCTAAACATTTTCGAAGGTATTTAATTCATGAGTATGAATGCTCTAACGGAAATTCTCGTTGGCGTCTCAATGTTTACCGGAGTGATTATTTTTCTGGTGGGAGTCATTCTGCTGGCCAAGAAATCGCTCATCCCTAGCGGCCACGTAAAAATCTTGGTCAATGGTGAAAAGGAAATCTCGGTGCCGCAAGGAGGCAAGCTCATGGGGGCGTTGGCCGATTGCGGGATCTTTGTTTCTTCGGCCTGTGGCGGCGGTGGAACTTGTGCCCAATGTCGTGTTAAGGTGTTGGAGGGGGGGGGCGAAATCCTGGCAACGGAAACAGGGTATATAACCCCCAAACAAGCCAAAGAAGGGGAACGGCTTTCCTGCCAGGTTGCCGTCAAACGGGATATGAAGGTTGTCGTCCCTGAAGAGGCCTTTGAAACCAAGAAATGGGTTTGCACCGTTCGTTCAAACCACAATGTCGCGACGTTTATCAAGGAGTTGGTGCTAGAGCTTCCAGAAGGCGAAAGTGTCGCTTTCCGAGCTGGCGGATTCATCCAGATTGAAGTGCCACCCCACGAGGTCGATTACAAGAACTTCCTGATCGAAGATGAATATCGTGAAGACTGGGACAAATACGATATGTGGAAGTTTAAGTCGGTCGTCAAAGAGGGGGTCTTCAGAGCTTACTCAATGGCGAATTATCCAGGTGAGCGCGGGATCATTATGCTCAATATTAGAATCGCATCTCCACCCCCTCGGACGCCGAACGTACCACCAGGGATTGTATCATCGTACATTTTTAATCTTAAACCGGGCGACAAGGTGACGATTTCGGGACCGTATGGCGAATTTTTCATCAAAGATTCGAAATCAGAAATGGTTTACATCGGGGGTGGTGCCGGAATGGCTCCCCTTCGCAGCCACGTTTTTGAGTTGTTCAAAAACCTGAAAACTGACCGCAAGGTTTCTTACTGGTATGGTGGTCGAAGTTTAAGAGAGCTTTTTTACGTCGACGAGTTCCGGGAAATCGAAAAGGAGTTTCCGAATTTCTCGTTTCATTTGGCGTTGTCCGAACCGCTGCCAGAGGACAATTGGACCGGTCACGTCGGATTTATCCACCAGGTTTTGCTGGATAACTATTTGTCCAAACACCCTGCTCCGGAAGATATTGAATATTACATTTGCGGACCACCAATGATGAATTCGGCTGTTTTCAAGATGCTGGATGACCTTGGTGTCGAGCCCGAAAACATCGCCTACGACGATTTTGGTGGCTAGTGCTTTGTCAATATTAAGAGTTCGGATTGCTGAGTATCAGCCGGAACGCACTAGCGTCCGGTTTTTTACGGCCTGAACCGGGTGCTAACGCACGTCGACCAATCCTAATCTCTAACCTGGACAAAGCACTAGTTTTGCCCGCGAGCGATCGTCATTTATTCGAAGTTAGACACATGTTAACGACCAACCGAAAATCGGTGCTCCAATCCATTTCGTTACCATGGACGTACCTCGTCGGCTTCCTCATCGCGATCGGTGCTCAGTTCGCAATTCCGCTCGACGCTGTCTGGTGTCAAGAAAACAAATTAACTGGGGGAAATACCTCGGTTGTCGAGAAAGCTGGCGTCTACGTTATCAGTGGAAAGACGATGGGGCCGATCGATTTCAGCGTAACGATTGCTAAATCGGATCGTCAGCATCGGATCGTCAGTAATCGGCTGCAGGGACTACCCGACCTGATCGATGCGGAACTTGACAGGGTCAACCGATTGATGTCGACTTACCGCGAAGATTCCGATGTTTCGCGCTTTAATCGACACGATGACACGGATTGGTTTGATGTCTCACCGGAAACCGCTTACGTCGTTAAGCGAGCGTTGGAAATCAGCGAACAGACCAGTGGGTACTTTGACATTACGGTCGCACCGCTGGTCAATTTATGGAACTTCGGACCTACGAAAACAATGGAGCGAATTCCGACCAATCAAGAAATTGAAACCGCTCTCGATGCCGTAGGTTTTCAAAAACTGTCTGTGCGAACCGAGCCTCCCGGACTGGCAAAATCAAACCCTGTACTTCAAATCGATTTGTCAGCCATTGCGAAAGGTTATGCGGTCGATCTAGTTTCCCTTGTGTTAACGGCCTCCGGTGTTGACGACTACTTCGTCGAAGTGGGTGGAGAAGTGTTTGCCTCGGGTAAGCGTTTTGACGGAAGTTCCTGGACGGCGGGAGTTTTACAACCCAATCCGCTGGTTCAATCCGTGCGCCGCCGCGTTCCCTTGTCCGGTCAAGCCATGGCCACATCTGGCGACTATCAGAACTTTTACCAAATCGATGAACAGACCTTTTCACATACGATCGATCCGAAGCTGGGGAGACCCGTGACACATCGTCTGACCAGCGTTTCAGTTGTTGCAAAGGATTGTTTAACGGCTGACGCATTGGCGACGGCCATCTTGGCGATGGGACCGGAGGGAGGAATCGACTTTTGTAAAAGCCATAATGTCCCCTGTTACTTGTTGATTCGTGAACATGAGGGAGGAGGGTTGGTTGAACATGTATCGACAACGTTTCCAATCGAACCCACGAATGGCACTCAGTCGGGGTTTGGTACAACATTTTTGGGGACGTTACTGGCGTTCGTGATTGTTGTGCTCGCAATGGCCGTAGGTGTGATTTTTGGTCGCAAGCGGATTCAGGGCTCGTGTGGCGGGATTGCCTCGCTGCAGTCTGGAGCAATTAGTCCGGAGTGTTCGATGTGTAGTCGACCGACGCAAGAATGCTCAGAACTTAAAAAAGCAATTCGAGAGGGTGCGGTTACGCCGACCCCTAAAGAAAATAACTCTGGCAGCATCAAATCAACGTGACCGAAATTTCGCCATTGAAACAGACATCGACATCGCGGCCTTTCATTCTTGGTCGTGCGTGGTAATCATTTGTCATCAAATACGCCCGACCATCGGCGCGATATTCGGGCTTGACGGGCGTCGGGTCCAAGTCGCAGACTCGAATCGAGGGTAATGCGATTTGCGTGGACAATAGATTGGGGACGGCCGGGAAATTGATACTCCAAAACCGATATTGTTGCGGTTTCTCTTGCAGGAATTTATTTAAGACGTGTCGAGTCAATCGCTCAGACCATTCCCAAAGGTGATCACTGTGAGGACGATGATATTGAGACAGCGCAATCGAGGGGATTTCCAGCCACGCTGCTTCCCGGGCTGCGGCAAGCGTTCCCGACATGAAAACGTCATTCCCCAAGTTGCTCCCTTGATTGATTCCCGAAATCACCCAATCGACGGGACCGATTAACTGACTCGTCGCGACGCGTACGCAGTCCGCCGGAGTACCGTCGATCCAAAACACACCAGGTTCCAATTCGCCAACCTGGACTGGATTATCGAATGTCACTTGGTGTCCGCAACCAGAATGCTGATGTTTCGGTGCGGCGATAAACACGTCGCCAAATTCTCCAGCAATGCTCGCCAACGTGTGCAGTCCGTTCGCATCGATGCCATCGTCGTTCGTCAAAAGAATCTTCATGGATCTATCGTCATTGATGTTCGGAAAAAATGGCGTTGTTCAACCGGTCGCATCCAGAGTGAGCGAAGCAAGGCTGATCAATGGATTGAACTAGCGCCGTTCATTACTGTCGTCTTCTATTAGTTCAAGTATAAAATCGAATTGGAATCTTGGCTACCACGGTGATGAGCGTTGGCTCTGAATCGCTGATGTCACGGTGGGCGCACATGGTGTCACGGGACCCATTGTCCGACCCGCCGACACTTCAGCGGTTGCGTGACAGCATTGAAAGTTTGCGAACACCAAGCGGACGGCGGCACACTAAAACATTGGTTCCACCAGGTCACGAACCGGGAATGCAACCGTTCAACAATCGACCGTCAAGTTTGTTCTAAACAAGTTATTGCATAGGTCACACTCACTTGTGGGCTTCGGAATGGTTTTGAGTTATTTTATGTAATCCTCGGAACGATCAAGCAAGGTTGCCTCGTCGTGCCGAGTTGCAAGAATGGAATTTCAGGTTCGTTTAGGGTTATTCATGAACGTTTTTCGGCGCAATGTACTGGGGGTGTTCGCGAAACATTGGCAACCAGGGACGGTAAAAACTCGGCTGGCCGCGTCAATCGGTGACGAACTGGCAGCTCAGATTCATCACAAGTTCGTGCTGTTAATTACGCAATCGTTGGACTCGGTCAATGCCGAAAAGCGATTGGCCTTTTGTCCGAGCGAATCCGAACCGAGTTTTCGAGATGCCATTGCGGACAGTTGGCAACTGGAAAAGCAGTCGGACGGAGACTTAGGCGATCGCATGAGCTCATTTTTTCGCTCAGCGTTTCATGCGTCAAGGGACGAACCGACACTTAAATACGCGTCGCCTGATGCGGCGATCTTGATCGGAAGCGATTCCCCTTGGTTAACAACTGCTCATATTCATGATGCTTTTGATGCACTGGAAAGAGCGGAAGTCGTTATCGGTCCCTGCAAAGATGGCGGCTACTATTTGATTGGCATGCGTCAATGGATAGGTCAATTGTTTGTGGGAATTGATTGGAGTTCCAAGCGGGTGTTTCCGGATACGATCGAGCGATTGCAACTCGATGAAATTACCTATGAGATGTTGCCACTGGGCTACGATGTCGACGATTTAGATGATCTAATGAAATATCGTGAATCGCTTGAGTCAAAGCGTAACCCAGTAAGATTAAGCCCGTTAGAGGAAAATGTGTTGGAGTTGATTGAAACGGGCTTACAGGTTAGTTCAGGGAAGGTGAAAACGTAAGTGAAGTACGATTGTGTCGTGATTGGAGGGGGTGCGATCGGGTTGTCGATCGCTTATGAGCTCGTCAGACGAGGCGCCTCAATCGCAGTTGTGGAGCGGAATCGATTGGGCCGAGAATCTTCTTGGGCGGGCGCCGGAGTATTGCCGCCCGCTCCTACAATTCAAGTCGATGATCCACTGGATCAACTTAAAGCCCTTAGCCAATCGATGTTTCCCGCATGGAGTCAGTCGCTCCTTGAAGAGACCGGTATCGACAATGGGTTCTGGAAATGCGGTGCGGTTTATGTTGGTCGGTCCCCCGGGGAAATCAGTGCAATTGAAGGAATCAAATTGCAATGGCATGAAGAGGGAATCGAGTTTCATGAGTTGAATCACGACCAGTTGCTTAAGAGAGTCCCCGCGATTGAGGAGCAAATCGAACACGTTAAAACGGCTGTTTATTTACCTGACGAATATCAGCTTTGTAACCCGTTTCACGTCAAAGCTTTGGTCGCTGCTTGTCGCGGGCGCGACGTTGATTTCTTTGAGGAGACGGATCTTCAGGATTTTGATGTTCGCGATGGCAAGTTGAATACGATCCAAACGACGGCGGGACCTTTCCAAGCAGACTTTTTTTGCGCAGCCTGCGGCGCCTGGACCGGTCAAATGCTAAAACAACTGGATGTCGAAATCAGTATGGTCCCAGTAAGGGGACAAATGTTGGCATTTAAGCTAGAAAATCAGATATTATTCACGGTGATCAACGACAGTTCTAGATATCTGGTTCCGCGAAAGGATGGTTGGATATTGGCTGGCTCTACGATGGAACACGCGGGATTTGTAAAGGAAATGACAGCCGAGGGACAAAAGGGATTATTTCAATTCGCCAACGGCTTAATTCCAGAACTAAACACCAGTACGCTGGCTAATCGCTGGGCAGGATTAAGGCCAGGGACCTACGACGGGTTACCCTATCTCGGTTTCTGCCCCACGGTTTCCAATTTGATGGTCGCTGCGGGGCATTTCCGTTGGGGATTACAATGTTCAACAGGGACCGCCAAAGTCGTGGCGGACATGATCTTTGACGAGCCAGTGGAGTTGGATTTGACGCGTTTGCGGGTCGCCAGGGGATGATGCCTTGGCCGGTGTGCAACGTGGATTGAGTACGATTTATAGATTGTTTACAACGACCCATTGATTGGACTCCGATGTCCCTAAACCATGACAATCGAACGCCGACGATGGCAGTGGTCGGCGCCGGACCCATCGGGTTGGAGACGGCATTATACGGACGGTTCCTTGGTTTTGACGTCACGGTATTTGAGCAGGGAACGATTTGTGAGCATGTACGTCAATGGTCTCACGTCAGGATGTTTTCTCCATTCGAAATGAACTGTTCTCGATTAGGATTGGCGGCAATTGAAGCGCAATATCCTGATTTTGAGTTTATGGACTCGACTGCGGAGCCGACTGGCCGAGACTGGATTGAACGATACTTGCAACCCTTGGCAGATACGGATTTGCTATCTGGAAATATTCAAACTCTGACCAAGGTCATAGCTGCCGGTCGCCCGTTTCTTCAGAAGACGGAATGCGTAGGATTGCCTCAACGCAATGAATCAGGTTTCCGATTGCTCGTCGACTCTGCGGGTTCCGAGTTCTATCATGAGTTCGACTATTTGATTGATGCCACAGGTACGTTCGGTGTTCCTCGGTATTTTGGGAGTGGCGGACTGCCCGCACTCGGGGAACTCGAGGTGCGCGCCGCGAATCAAACGGATGCAACCCATTTTTGTAATACCCGCCTCAGTTTTTCAATCCCTGAATTTGACGGCAAGCTGGTCGGCAATTCGAAGTTTCTGGTGATCGGACAGGGCTATTCGGCAGCCATGAATATCGTGCGGCTTGGCGATTGCATGGATGCACGAAATCAAGGGAAGGTGGTGTGGCTCATCAATGAGAAAACGTCGACTGCCGGACCGATTCCGATTGTCGAAGGCGATCCCCTCCCTTCACGTGATAAACTCGTCAAGTGTGCGAACAAGATTGCGCTAACGCATCCTGCATTTGAAATCTTACAGGCATCGGTCCGCGCCGTCCGCACACGAGAGGGAAAAGAACCAGGGTTTCAAGTCGAATTTGAAGGGGAGGAGGGGGCTGCTGGCCGATCGGAAGAATTTGATTATCTGTTGGCGAACGTTGGTTTTAGGGGGGACAATGATTGGTTGCAGGAATTGCAAATTCATCGTTGTTACGCATCTGAAAGTCCCATGAAATGGGCGATATCAATGCAGTCGACGAATGGAGCAGACTGTATGTCGCAACGTGAAAGTGCGGAGGACGTGCTACGGACGACGGAGCCCAATTTCTTCGTCGTCGGATCAAAGCTTTACGGACGTGATTCCCGGTTTCTGTTTTCCCTTGGGCTGAAGCAGGTGCGAGATGTTTTTCGCCAGATTACTGACCGGCCCGAACAGGACTTATATAAAACGATTAGGTTTAGCTCACAGTCGTCAGCGAAGTTGGCTGGATACACCTCATGAGTTCACCGCATATCCCTACGATCGGTATCCAACATCTGGATCAACTCTGGTTCCAGGTCGCCGGCACGAGGTGTAATCTTACCTGCAACCATTGTTTTATTAGCTGTAGCCCCAAAAACAACGCATTCCATTTTTTGTCATTGAAGCAAATCCAGGAGCGGTTGCGGGAGTCAGTCAGTTTAGGAGTAAAAGAATACTACTTCACTGGCGGTGAGCCTTTTATCAATCCCGAAATGGTCGATATCCTGACTGAGACTTTGCAATACGGTCCAGCAACGGTTTTAACAAATGCAACGGTCCTTAAGGGAGACTGGTTGCGTCAGTTGCACCACGCTGAATCTGCAAGTCATTATGGATTGGAATTTCGAGTGAGTCTCGACGGATTTTCACCTCAAACCAATGATCCGATACGTGGGGACGGGACGTTTGACCGAGCGATGGCGGGAGTCCGACTGCTGGTCAATCATGGATTTCTGCCCATCATTACGGCCGTGCGAACCTGGGGCGACGAGCAAGACATTGCCGTCGTCCGCCAGTTTTCAGAGACGTTGCGGTCAAATGGTTATGATCGGCCCCGATTAAAGATCCTGCCAACATTGCAGATCGGAGCGGAAGAAGCGCGGAGCGGCGGCTATTCCGTCCTCGACCGCGTCACACCGAAAATGATGGAAAATTACGACGAGTCTCTACTTATTTGCCACAACAGCCGAATCATAACCGATCGAGGCGTACATGTCTGCCCAATTCTCATTGATTCTCCGGACTCCCTGTTGAGCGATCGATTAGCGGATTCATTGCAATGTTTTCCGATGTCCCATGGGGCTTGTTATACGTGTTATCGTTATGGTTCGATCTGTTCGAATGCGACGGGCCGTTCACTTGAACGATCTCAAACGTCGACCCAGTCCATCGAACGCAAGTTGACGAAATAGGCGAATGAAACACTATCATCGAATCGCGTGTGTCGGTGGTTTGTATAGCAACTACCTGGCGTTACAAGTTGCATTGCAAGATATCGCGCGGCGCGAGGTTGATCAGATTTTCTGCCTCGGGGATTTAGGCGCGTTTGGTCCGCATCCTGATCGCATTTTTCCGTTGCTGCATGAATTTGAAGTCATTTGTCTGCAGGGCAACTATGACGACTCGATTGGACATGCACTTGATGATTGTCAGTGTGGTTATACAGATCCGCGAGATAACCACTTCGCCCAACTCAGTTACGACTACACGCTGGCGAACACGTCGAGCACTAATCGCGCGTTTTTGCGCACGCTTCCAAAGCAACAACAAATCCATTTGGGAGACCGTAAGCTACTATTGTGCCATGGCAGTCCCCGCCGCGTCAACGAATTTCTTTGGGAGTCAGCGACTTCAGATGCGTTCCTGAACTACCTTTGCGAGGTATATGAAGTGAATGCCATTGTCGCGACTCATTCGGGAATTAAGTGGCATCGCCAACTCGCCTCCAATCGCGATTTTATCAACGTTGGAGTGTTGGGACGTCCGGAAAATGATGGGAAAACGAACGTATGGTATACCTTGCTGGAAAGCTCGGAATCATTGAGTGCGAATGATACCCATGAACTTAAGGTCGAGTTCATTCCGGTCAACTATGATCATGAACGGTTGGCCGCAGAAATGCGCGCCGAACATCTGCCGGAAGAGTTTGTCGAAACCTTGCTAACCGGATGGTGGACAACCTGTTTGGAGGTCCTGCCGGGTAAAGAACGTCGTCGCGGTCGATGGTGAGTCATCCTAATCCTACAGCGCAAGGTATGTACGTCAGCCTTTCCAGGCTGATCCAATCCTCCCGGTTTGGCACAAACCAGGTAAACGGCGTCAGCCTGGAAAGGCTGGCCTACAGCTTTGCATCGAGCCGGCGCTGTAGGACTAAGATATGGAGTCATCATCAACCGGCTATGACTCTTTCAGCATTTCGACGAGCACGCGTCCGTGAACATCAGTCAATCGGCGGTCGATTCCATCCTGCCGCACGGTGAGTTGCTGATGATCGATTCCCAGCAAATGTAAGATCGTGGCGTGAATATCGTACACTTGTGTGGGATTGTCTCGATCCAGAGGTTTGTAACCCCACATGTCGCTTTCACCGTACGTACCGGGCTTGATTCCTCCGCCACAAAGCCAATTGGTGAAGACGAATGGATTATGGTCCCGTCCTTTGCTCCCTTGTGTTGAGGGCATGCGACCGAACTCGGTGGTCCACAAAATAATGGTGTCTTCCAGTAGACCCCGTTGTTCAAGATCCTTGATAAGAGCGGTCGTTCCCACAGCCATCCCACGAGCGAGCGGTTCGTGATCACGCTCGATATCTTCGTGGCTGTCCCAATTCCTGCGAGGAAAGCTGTTGTCGTTTCCTGACCAGATTTGGACGAATCTCACGCCTCGTTCCAGCAATCGTCGCGCGATCACGCACTTTCGGCCAAAATACTCAGCCTCTTCCGCAGCATTGATCTTGTCCGGATACTCGCGACCCGAATTATCCAAACCATACATCCTGAGAATATGCTTGGGCTCTTTGGACAAGTCCAGTGCTTCAGGAGCGCTCAACTGCATCCGTGCAGCCAATTCGTACGATCGAATTCGAGCTTCCAATCGTGAGTCGCCTGGCCGTGCCCGTTCATGTCGACGATTAAGCGTGTTCAGCAATTCCAACGCTGCTTGATCGGATTCTGGCGTGACAAACTTGGAGGAAGCTCTCAAGTCTTCAATGGGATTGTCGCGTTGTGGAAAAATGGTCGTTCCCTGGGTACTGGCCGGTAAAAATGCTGATCCCCAGTTCTTTGGGCCATTACTGGCGAAACCTCGGTGATCGGGTAACACGACAAATGTCGGCAAATTATCGTTGAGTGACCCGAGACCATAACTGATCCAAGCCCCCATACCGGGAAAGCCAGGTCGGTCAAAGCCAGTGGCTTGCAAATATGTGCCCTGACTATGCACTCCGGTCTTACCGACCATATTATGCACAAATGCGATGTCATCCACGACTTCGCCGAGCGGTGACACGACTTCACTTAGAAATTTTCCCGATTGCCCGTACGCCTTGAATGCGAAGGGAGACTTCATCCACGGTCCCAACCCGTCTTGAAAGGCTTCGACATGTTCGCCGAAATCGGAGGGTTCACCATGATGTTTCTCTAATGCTGATTTATGATCCCACAAGTCAATGTGGCTGGCAGCACCCGCCATAAAAAGCTGTATGACTCGCTTAGCTCGTGGCGGATGATGAAAATCCGCCGTAAGACCTGTTGACTGCAAGTCGGCATCCTGACCCAACAGTGAATCCTTCGGCAACATGGCGCTCAACGCCAAACCGGCAAATCCGTTTCCGGTCTGCCAAAGAAATTCACGTCGTGGTGGAACTGGGGATCTGTTCATGGAACTATTTTACTCGAATGCTCGCTAAACAGGCTACCCTGGCAAGCAATACGCCCACATCGGAGTGTCGGTGCTTTGGATTAAATATGAGTCGGCAATCGCCCAGTTCGACAACCTGCCGCATGGCAAATCTTCGAACGTCGGTATCGAATTCCAGCACGCCAGTATACCGTCTTCATGCAACTCGGAACGCCAGCCGTTAAAATAGATTCGATTCGATGCAATGTCGGCGATCCTCTTAAATCCACGGAGATTACAGGGTTTGCGTGCGGTTAGGGTCAAGATTAGCGTTTGCATTTTTCAGCTTGTTTTGAAACAATGGAGGTTTGCCCGTGTGACTGGCCAATTGAACTGGACGCAGGGGTGACACTCGTTTTTAAACCGAGCCCTTTCTTTCCCTATTGGGTTACATCCTAATTGTAACTCTTTGTTGCGTTGTCAAAGACTAACGAGTCATGTCTATCTATCAAGTCGCCATCATTGGTCGCCCAAATGTTGGAAAATCCAGCATGTTTAATTGGCTGGCCGGTCGTCGGCTAGCCATCGTCGATGATGTTGCAGGGGTGACGCGGGATCGGATGACACGTCTTATTCAGGACGACGACCGGTATTTTGAAATTGTCGATACCGGCGGCATCGGCATCAACGACGTCGATGATTTGGATGAGGAAATTGAGTACCAAATTCGAGTGGGTATGGATTTGGCGGACATTCTATTGTTCGTCGTTGATGTGCGGGAAGGATTGACGGCACTCGACCAGCAGGTCACCAAACGAATACGGGCAATTGGGAAGCCAATTATATTGGTTGCCAACAAGTGTGATCATGAGTTACTGGACCGGCAGGCCAACGAATTCTGCAAGCTGGGATTTGGGCAACCGTTGTGTGTAAGTGCTCAGAATAAGCGGGGCAAAACGGAGTTAATCGAACAGGTTTTCAAAACGATTGGCGAACTGCCGCCGGTCGCCATCGAAGATGTCACTGAGCCGACGATGAAATTGGCGATTGTCGGTCGACGGAATGTTGGTAAAAGCACTTTTGTGAATGCGTTGGTTCAGGCCCCTCGCATGATTGTAAGCGAAGTTGCTGGAACGACTCGTGACAGTGTCGACGTGAAATTCGAGATGGATGGGCAAACGTTTATCGCTATCGATACGCCCGGATTGCGCAAGGGTAAATCTGTACGCACGGACATTGATTGGTATGGAACTCACCGCGCTCATCGTACGATACGATTTGCGGATGTGATCTTAATGTTCTTCGATGCCGGACAGCGAGTTAGCAAGGTCGACAAAAAACTTTGCCATTATATTTTGGAAAACCACAAACCATGTGTTATGGTCGTCAACAAATGGGACTTGATGAAAGACCATATGCCCACGGAGCGGTGGGCCGATTATCTGCGGGAACAGTTTCCATCCCTGAGTCACGCGCCCATCGCGTTCATTACCGCAGTGACGGGACAAAACGTCAAAAAATTGGTGAACCATGCTCAAATGCTGTTCAAGCAGGCATGTCAGCGCGTGCCGACCCCTCAGTTGAACAAATTGGTCAAAGCTGCTGTGGAACGGCATCCGCCGCCGCTTTCGACCTATCATCGCCGTCCCAAGTTCTTTTTTGGCACACAAATTGGCGTCCAGCCCCCCACCATTGTGTTGAAGTTCAGTCACGCCTGTGAAATTGATTCAACCTACCATCGGTATTTGAAGGGGGCTTTGAGGGATACTCTCCCGTTTGGAGAAGTGCCAATTCATTTGATCTTTCAGGATCGAGGAACCTCGGAAACAACGAGGAAGTCGGTTGACGAATCGGACTTGGACCCTGTCTCCAGCGATTTCGAACACGATTTGAACGATGGATTTTCAACGGATCGGGGGAATCAACAATCGAGTGACGATTCTGAGGAAAATGCACTTGTCGATTGATCGACCGGGATTCGTCGGGTGCTTCCCAAAAAGTATGCTCATTTTTGCCTCACCACCTTGTGCACTCGTATTACGTTTGTTGAAATGCTGGACGTAAAATACTGGCTGAATGGCCTGTCAGTTGTAAAGCCAACCAGGTGCCAATAACCCGTAAACTTTGGCGGACTGGTCGAATTGCAAGATCGACCTAGCCGCGGCTTTATGTGAAGTGCGCGTTCCGGTCATGTGAGAACTGAAAGTTTCGTTATCTCAGTCGTTTGCAAGATCCGGCAAACATCAAATCGCAAGGCTTTGTTGGGGGCTCATCTTCTGCAATCGGTAGACCTCGGTTCGGAACAATAAGCGGGTAGATGCTACGCCTGCCCACCGGCCGTTAATTGAAAAACATTGATCAACCTTTTATGTCCGTGGAGACAAAAACATGATTGTGGGTGTGCCCAAAGAAATAAAGAAGGACGAGTATCGGGTGGCAATGCTACCGGTCGGCGTTCACGAAATGGTCAAAGCCGGACATCACGTCCTGATTGAACAATCCGCCGGTGTTGGTAGTGGGCTTTTGGATGAAGAATACATCGCTCAAGGTGCGGAAATCATCTCGAACGCCAAAGAGATCTATGATCGAGCTGAAATGATTGTGAAGGTCAAAGAACCGCAAATGGTCGAATGCAAGATGATTCGACCCAAACAAATCGTATTCACATATTTTCATTTTGCAGCAGATCGCGAATTGACTGAGGCAATAATCAAGTCAAAATCGGCTGCAGTTGCTTATGAAACCTTGAGTGGACCTAACGGCACACTTCCACTATTAACGCCGATGAGCGAGGTCGCGGGTCGAATGAGCGTCCAACAGGGGGCTAGATTTCTGGAACGACCGCAACTGGGACGTGGCATTTTGTTGGGAGGCGTCCCCGGTGTCGCTCCGGCACATATCACCATCATCGGCGGCGGGGTTGTCGGCACCAATGCCGCCAAGATCGCCGCTGGCTTTCAAGCCGATGTTTCCATCTTGGATATCAATATGGATCGACTTAGATATCTGGATGATGTCATGCCGGCAAACGTCAATGTACTGTTTAGCGACCGGTTAATGATCCGCGAACAGCTACAACGCTCGGACTTGGTGATTGGTGCCGTATTGATTCCGGGCGCAAAAGCACCTTGTTTGATCACGCGTGAGGATCTGAGAATCATGAAACCTGGCAGCGTGATTGTCGACGTCGCAGTCGATCAAGGGGGCTGTGTGGAAACGACACGACCGACGTCTCATAGCGATCCCGTGTTTATCGAAGAAGAGGTCGTTCACTATTGTGTGGCCAATATGCCCGGTGCGGTCGGCCGGACGAGCACGTTTGCCTTGTGCAATGTGACATTGCCGTGGGCCGTTTCGTTAGCCAATCAGGGTCTTCTGAAGGCCGTGGACACCAGTCAAGCGATTCGTGATGCCGTCAATATTTACAACGGCCGAGTAACTAACGAACCTGTCGCAGAAACGTTTAACTTGAAATATGAAGAAATCGCTGCTTAGGTGACATTTGGAACAAGTGTCCGGTCGAAGCGATCAGATCGGAGAGATCGACACTTTTTAAAACATTTCCAGCAAAATAGATCTCGAGAAGTGTTTCAGATCGAAGGGTGTGCATCGTCAGCGTCCCCTTCGGGTTTGATTTCCAACACTTTTCCGAACCCATGGCTTCCAATTGTTCGTGTACAAAAGGCGCCTAAAAATTTGGGAAAACCTGTCAATTCGGTGATTCTCAGCAATTTTGTGCTCTGATGAGCCTCCAGCGGACGAGTTTCGCGCTCCCTTTCTGGAGACGGTTTTTCGAGGAAAACATTGAATCGCAGCGATAAAAACGATGATATCGATGCGGAAGAGTTTCTCGATGAGGCAAGCTGAATTAAGCCGACGAAATCGTTGACATTTATTTTTAGCGGCAACTATACTACATGGGTACCCGTTTTCCAATTCTGTTGATTTTCACGCATACAGAATCCGATTCCGCCAGTTAAACTGTCATGGGGGATCACTGGTTTGTGCTGTTACCGGGTGATATTGCATTTGCTTGAATCAAGGGACATCCAACAATGAATTTACTGGGCAAAATTCTCACTCTGTTGATTATGGTCATGAGCATTCTATTCTTGTTCGTGGCCTTTATGGTTGCTGCCTCGCACCAGAACTGGAAAGCTATTGCCATCGAAAACCAGTCGATCGCCAATCAAAGCCTGGAAAACCAAAAGGCGATTAAAGCAGAAGTCGATAAAAAAGTTCAGGCGATCGAACGGGAAAAGGTCGCTCGCCAATTGATGTTGGCTCAACTTGAATCTCAATGGCAAGCCGAAAAGCGAAAATATGAGTCGAAAGAAAAAGAACTCATCAACGCTCAGGCTTCACTGCAAATCGCTGTTCAGACATTGCAACAAGCTGAACAACGACTCACAGAACAGGACGGTCAAGTCACCAGTCTTGAAACTCAAATCCGCGGTCTGGTCGAAAACATTACGTTGGAACACTCCAAAGTGATCGAACTGCAAACCCAGGTCTTCGAGAATCGTGGCAAGGTCGACGCACTGGAGCAGGAGAAGGCAGTTCTCGCAAATTCACTTGCTAAATCATCCAAAGTATTAAATAGCCTGGGTAAAGATGAAAACTCGCTCACCGCACATATCGCTCCAGTCCTGAACGGTTTTGTAACCAACGCCTCACGTGAGTTCATCGAGTTCAACTTGGGCCAGGATGATGGTGTCCTGACGGGTCATACCGTCGATATTTACCGCGAAGGTAGCTTCCGAGGCTCCGCCGTTGTGACTCGTACTGAAAACAATCGAGCTGTTGCACGTTTAATTCCTGAAATGACCAAAGCAGCGATTGAACGAGGTGATCGAGTTACAACCGAATGGTCTCGTCCCGTTGCCGTGAACAACAAATAAGCTCAAGACCTACCTGTAATCAATCGCTTTTATAGTTTTATCTATTTCGGATTCGGAAATTCCTGTCATGTCAGAAGTCAACTTTGAAGCTTCCGCGCCCAGCGAAGAATACGTTCAGCCAGCAATCGCGGCCAGTAATGTTCCCGTCCGTAAGCAGGGCTTGAATATTTATACGGTGATGCTGGTGATTTCCTTTATTTCACTGGTGATCGGCACCATCATTCTGTTCATCGAATTCAACCGTTTTGGTGGCTGGGATACGAGTTCGGCTCGACCCTCATCCTCGGTTACCCCCCACACTTTGGTGCAAGACAAGACATTTGCATAGAGACATGTCTGCGGCCCCTCTTGGCGGCCAAGTGATTGCGACATGGTTGCCAAGCAAGAATGCGTTTTGTCGTTCATTCCGCTTCAAGCTGCGCCCCTTCAATAGATTCAACTGAAGCGGGAAGCTGTTCGATTCTGCGTTTGATGTTTAACGTCAAAATCCTCCGAATCACCGCGTGAGGCACCCCAACGGAAAAGGCGATTGAATTGCGATTGTCTACGTTCGAAAAGCCGGAGATGAATCGGTATTTTGATCGCCGCTTGCTAAACGAGGTCAACATCCGGTTACGCCGACCACCAACCAAAGCAGAAACAACGGGTTAGGCGGCACGATCGACGTTCAACAATCCTGTTGTCGAGAGACAATCTTTGGTGGGGCCAATTTCCAGTTGTGAAGTCGGTCCCGGGGATTCGTCGATCTGGTTCGGCAACGAAATTGTCAACTGAGACTGGGAGTCCGAGGTGAATTCGATCTGATTCATCGCAATTCGCCAATCGGCCATACATTGTCCGTTTTTGAACCGGTACCCACAAAAGTTCCAATCGTCAAGCAAAATGAACTCGTGCAACGGCTCGGCATTACATCCCAACTGAGCAAACTGCTTTTTAACCAATTCGCGAATAGTTTCCAGATTCAATTCAGCCATAAATTGCAATTCGAAGACCAGGGACAACTCGTCGACCAGGGACAGGCGTTGCGAGTTATTGAGAATTTCAATTTTGAGTCGGCAATAGAACTCAATTCAATCGTGCGAAATCAGCGAATGTGCTATGAATTCAGCACTTGAACATATGCGACGTCTTGCAAAACAAGGCGACTTCGCTTGTCACACAAAACCATTGATCGGCATTATTCAGGTTTGAGAATCAAACGTCGCTAAAACCAATCATAACCACTTCAATCCTCTTAGATTCCCTAGATTAACACTTCGGATGGGTCCTCCATTTCAATCGTCGTCGATCACAGCTGCTATGCCTGAACGCGGGCGACGTGGATTCAAACTGGATTTGTTCGTGTTGGCCGCGGAGTCAAACCATGGCCGTGCGCGGCACTTGAAGGGCATAGGTCGATTTTAGTGGCATTTTCGGTTTTATGAATCGGGAATGAGTTGACAATATCGAGCCCGGCGAGCCCATCTCGTTTTTCCCGCGACACAAGATCCGTTTTCTCAATCTACTTTTGTTCTCACGGTGGGACTGAGAATCCAATGACTATTTTTAGATGTGTTGATCGCCGAATTCACAGCGATAATACGCCAAACCGTTCGCCAAGGTCGTTATTGCACCTTGCGGATTGCGTTTTAAGAAAAAGACGTCTTGGGGGATACCCGGGAAACCATGACGTATTCGAAACTGGGACGCGAGACGAAAACCAAAACGATCGTAATATTCCGGAAGACCGAGGACGACAACGAACGGGCAGGCATTGGCAAATAGTCGATCCAGCCCAGCCGTCACAAGCGATGATCCGATACCGTTGTTTTGTCGTTCGGGTGTCACCGACAATGGAGCCAGACCCATTCCATGAGATTCAGTTTGTGATGTCCGGATGAGCACCGGCGTAAACAGGATATGCCCAACGACTTCATTTTCCGCGCAAGCAACAAGCGAAAGAAGGTTGGTGGAGTTGAGGCGAAGGGTATCGACTAAGTCGGCTTCTCCACTGTGTCCAAACTCGGAGTTAGCGAAGGCGTCAATCGTGACCCTGCGGATCTGGCCATGATCGTCCGTCGTTTCGTCGCGAATCACGATCATGTGAACCGCCGTTATAGGGAAATGACCATCACGTTTAATATCGCGGCCCGACGTGTGAAGCGAATACTACTGAAAGGCATTATGCCCCCGCTGTTAAAACCGCTAGTGCTTTGTCAAGATTAAGAGTTCGGATTGGTGGGTATCAGCCGGAACGCGCTAGCGTCCGGCTTTTACGGCCGGAACCAGGTGCTAACGCACACCGGCTAACCCTAAACTCTAACCTGGACAAAGCACTAGTTCGTCGGCTTTGTGCCACTTGTGCCACACGTTCCCGTTCAGGGATCCAGTCAAAGGGGAAGGCGGCCCATCAGGTACAAAACAAGGAGGATGACCAGGATTAACCCGATAAGGCCGCCACCTCCGGCGAGGACGTTGTTGCCGCTACGGTACCCGTAACCCCCCCCAACAACGGAGAGAATCAGGATCACGACCAGGATTAATACGATAAGATTCATGGTTCACTCCTTGGAAATAAAGTCTAGTACCTGCTGTCATGCCAAGCCGTTCTCGGAAGCTGTTCCCCCGATTCATCGGCTGTCCGAATACGACGCATTGTATTGGGCGATCGTTTGAGCGTCAATTGGCCCCGTTCCACTGTCTCACAAACGCATTCCCTTTTCATTGCCAACAGACCGCAATCACGGGGCCGGAACGGTGCAGTCTTCCATCTCGAGTTGCACGTAACTCCGGCTTATCGTAAACGCAATTTCAGTTGGGTTGGCCCGGATTGGGAGGCCAGAAGAGGCTCGAAACGACGTCAAACAGCAAATTCTGAACTCGGCACAATTGGTTTTGCAGCTTAAGTTGGACTTTAGCTTATCGGCAGTGACAGGTCACAGCAGGATCGTCAACAACACCGACGCATCTTCGAGACCTTTGACTGAGTGTTCCGCTCCGCCGGATAAGTAACACATTTGCCCGATCTGGAGTTCCCGCGTCTCTCCTAATGCCGTGAATGCGATTCGCCCTTCCAGGCACTGGACCGTGACTTCACCAGCCACTTTGTGGGTCGGGATCTGTTTGCCGGCCGGAATGACGAGCCGTATCACCTGAAGTCGGTCGGTCTTGATCAGCGATTTTGTGACGGACTTAGTTCGTTCCGGTTCCAATGAACGAACGTCAATCACTTGCCCAGGAGTCGCATGTGGAATGGCCATCATGAATGCCTTTGTGTTGTTTGAAGTGATAATGGGTTTGGCCGCCGAAAGTTTGTTATTCAGGTGCCGAACTAAGCATGAGGACTTGCCACATTCCTTGAACGTTGTCGGAGAGTACCGCCGAGTGCAAGCGCTGCTGAAATGATGACGAGATTCTTGATGATGTACTGGCCTTCCATTGTCGGTGCATACGGAGTGTGGCCGGCCTGGAAAGTAACCTGAGGGAGAAGGATTAAAGGCATGAATGTACCAACCATCTGAAACGCGAGGAGAGCGATCGCAATCCGAAGGGTTGTCCGATGGAGAAACGTTATACCGATCGCCACTTCCCACCAACCGATTACGCCAAGCCATTGTTGAGGAGTTAGAAGTGGCATCCACGCCACGGTGGCCATCACTAGCTCACTGGCGGATGAGAGTCCTAGTGGCTTGAGGAGGCCAAACCAGATGAAAACGAGCGCGAGGGAGTAGCGCAAGGCTGGGGTACCGACCCGAAACATTAATTTCGCGATGTACTCGTCGAGTCTGACCAGTCGCTGGAGAAGATTTGAATCGGGCATGAGTCTCCTCTGGGTTGCCTGACATGTCGGTGGATCGCACCGGAGCGGTTTACAGCCATACGACAATTGTAACAGAGCGACCGACCTCGGAGAGGTCGGCGACATTGCCGCCAGACCGTTTTGCGCCAATCGACAAGGATGCGATTGGTAGGTTGACATCGTCGTTCGAAATCTTCAGTGGCGCGGTGGGTCGCCCTGAAAGGGCCGGAACAGATCAGCCCGGGGCAGAGCGCAGCGCCGCCCCGGGTGGTAGTTGCCGCGAAACCGAGTCGGAATTCGTCGGTGCAGGGAATGCGATTGGAGGGATTGCACCCTCGTTCGAAATCTTCAGTGGCGCGGTTAGTCACCCCGAAAGGGCCGGGATAAATCATCGGACGATGATGATTGTGATGAGGTTGAATGGCGCGGTGGATCGCCCTGAAAGGGCCGGAACAGATCAGCCCGGGGCAAAGCGCAGCGCCGCCCCGGGTGGTAGTCGCAATTTTCTCCAAGCCCTGAAAGGGCGGCACAAACCGATACATCGATTGTCTCGCCCTTATTCGCCACCATGATACGATACATCGATTGTCTCGCCGTTTCAGGGCTTATTCGCCGCAATGATACGCTACTATGGAGCCAACAAGAGACGACTCGGCGCCTCAAGGTATCCGATAACATCATTTAAAAACCGTGCTGCCGCAGCACCATCGACCAACCGATGGTCATAGGAGATGCTCAGTGGCATAATCAAGCGTGGCACGATTTGATCTCCGCGAACGACAGGGAGCTTGCGAGACTTGCCAATCAGGATGATTGAGTTCTCGGGAACGTTGATGATTGGTGTGGAATAGGTGCCTCCGATCGCGCCCAAATTACTAATGGTAAACGTACCGCCTTTGAGATCATCCAACGAGAATTCATTATTGCGCACCTTTTCAGCCATCGATGCCAATTGTTTGGCAATATCCGGGATCGACAACCGATCGGCATTTCGCATGGCAGGCACGACCAAGCCGCGTTCGGTATCAACAGCAATTCCGATACTGACGTAATTCTTGAAAATAATGTGTTCCTGATCTTCCGCCAATGATGAATTAATGATCGGATGGTCGCGTAGAGCCATGGCCACCGACTTAATCACAAACGGCATGCTCGTGAGCTTGATTCCTCGCGCTGCATAATCAGCTTTGCTGGTTTGACGAATTGCCTCAAGATCGGTCACATCTGCATCGTCGAAATTTGTGACGCGTGGAACGGTGGACCAGGATTGATGCATTTGTTTAGCAATCGCACGGCGCATCCTGGAAAGCTTCTCGATACGAACCGGTCCATGAGCGTCTCGTTGGCCGCCACCTTGAGCTGCCTTTCGGTCGGTACCGCCAGCCCGCACGACACTCATGATATCCTCGCGCGTGATCCGCCCACTGCTGCCGGACCCGGAAACGTGGCTCAGATCGACGCCCACTTCGCGCGCCAGTCGGCGCATGGCGGGTCCAGCGGCGATTTCGACGGGATCCGTTTCGATTGCCACGTCGGTTTCAGTTTCGCGCCGCGAGACCTTATCCGATTCCGATTTCTTATTTGAGCGAGAGCGGTTTGTGTCGTTTGGTTGACGTTCGCTTTTCGACGATGTTTTCTTATTTTGATTGTCATCAGGAACGTCCGGCTCAGAACTCGCCGGTTTTGACTTGGCCCCTGAAGTCGCTGCTGGCTTTTCAGGTTTTTTCGGTTTGTCAGTGTCGGATTCGGCTTCGTCGGATTCGGCTTCGTCGGCTTCGTCGGTTTTGCTTTCGTCGGAGCTGGAACTCGAGGGTTCGTCTTCTGGTTCCGAACGGGATTCAGCTTCGGCAGGTTCCAACGTTAAAATGACTTTTCCAACCGGAACGGAATCACCTTCGGCGACATGAATCTTGATGACCTTTCCAGCCGCCGTTGCAGGGACCACGGCAGTCGCCTTGTCGGTTTCAAGTTCGACGATCCCATCTTCCTTTTTGATCATATCGCCGACGCTAACCAGTACTTCCAGGACATCTGCTGACTCGATGCCATCCCCGAGGCTGGGGACTAAAATATCAACCGACATAACTTTGATTCATTTGGAGAGGTATTGTAATGTTAAATGATTGTGTTTCAGCGGATAACTTACTGCACACAATCCCGGGGGCCATAACGCTTCAACCACAACTCGTTGGATCGATCAGGCGTAAAGCGGATCGATTTTCTCTGGATCGTAGTCGAGTTCCTTAATCGCTTTCGCGACGTCTTGCGGCTTAAGTTTGCCTTGACAACTCAACTGGTACAATGTCGCAATGACGATGGATTCTGCATCGACCTCGAAATGACGTCGCAGTGTTTTTCGAGTGTCGCTGCGTCCCATGCCATCGGTTCCTAACGTATAGAAATCACCCGGAATGAACTGTCGAATTTGTTCCGTGTGTCCACGCACATAGTCGCTGGCCGCGATGATCGGACCTTCGACATCTTTCAACACTGAATTCACATAGCTTTGTCGGGGTTTTTCGGTTGGATGGAGCATATTCCAGCGTTGCACCGTTTGAGCGTCTCGGAACAGTTCGGTATAGCTTGTGGCGCTCCAGACATCGCTCGCGATCTTATAGTTGTCGGCCAGCATCTGTTGTGCTCGCAATACTTGAGTCATTATTGCGCCACCGCCAAACAACTGAACCCGAAACTTGGCGTTTTTAAGCTCCAGACTGCGGAACTTGTAAAGTCCCTTGATGATACCTTCACCGATTCCTTCAGGCATTTCAGGCATTTCGTAGTTTTCGTTGCCCACCATCAAGTAATAGATCGCCGTTTCCCCTTCCTTATAAAGCCGTCGCAACCCATCCATGATGATGTAAGCGACTTCGTAATGGAAAGCCGTATCGAATGCACGTACAGTGGGATACGCCATCGCGTAGAGTAGACTGTTTCCATCCTGATGTTGAAGCCCTTCGCCGTTTAGTGTCGTACGACCGGCCGTTGCGCCCAGTAGAAACCCTTTGGCTCGCATGTCCGCACCGGCCCATATTAAATCGCCGATGCGTTGGAAGCCGAACATTGAATAAAAAATGTAAAACGGGATCATATTGACGCCGTGAGCGCTGTACGCGGTGCCAGCAGCATTGAAACTACTCATGGCACCCGCTTCGGAAATACCCTCTTCTAATAACTGCCCGTCTTTGGCCTCGCGATACGGGGTCAACCCTTCAGCATCAACCGGATCGTACAACTGTCCGATGTGTGAGTAGATGCCAACTTGTTTAAACATCCCTTCCATTCCAAACGTTCGAGACTCATCCGGAATAATCGGCACGATGTATTTTCCGATCTCCTTGTCCTGGCATAATTTTGACAACAATCGGGCGAAGCCCATGGTGGTCGAGATCGTTTTTCCATTGTCCCGATCAATGTACTTTTGGATTGACTTATAGTCCGGGACATCGATTTTGGGATGGTCCAGCGGTCGTGACGGCACAAAGCCGCCTAGCGCCTGACGACGTTCCTTGATGTACTTGACTTCCATACTATCGTCAGCAGGTCGATAAAACGGCGCTTCGGCGACCTCATCGTCGGCGATCGGGATTCCGAACCGAGTGCGAAACTCCATCAACTCTGCTTCTTCGACCGACTTTTTGTTATGGGCGATGTTACGGCCAGCGCCGCCAACGAGCCCGTAGCCCTTAATCGTCTTGGCGAGAATAACCGTTGGCTGCCCGCGATGATTGAGGGCAGCCTGGTATGCCGCATAGACTTTTTCAGGGTCATGCCCACCGCGGCGCAACCGTGAAAGTTTTTCGTCCGACAAGTTTTTGACCAGTTCGAGCAATTCGGGATCGGTACCAAAGAAATGGTCACGAATGTAATCTCCGCCGGACACCACATACTTTTGATATTGCCCGTCAATGATCTCTCCCATCCGTTTAACGAGAAGGCCCTTGTCGTCGCGTTCAAGCAATGAATCCCAATCATCCCCCCAAATCACTTTAATGACATTCCAACCGGCGCCGCGGAATACCGCTTCGAGTTCCTGGATAATCTTGCCGTTCCCACGAACGGGTCCGTCCAGACGTTGTAGATTACAGTTGACGATAAAGCAAAGGTTGTCCAGATGCTCGCGAGACGCCAGCGTAATCGCTCCCAACGATTCGGGCTCATCGCATTCTCCATCGCCCAGGAATGCCCATACACGTTGTCGCGAAGTGTCCTTGATTCCCCGATCGTGCAAATAGCGATTGAAACGAGCTTGATAGATCGCCATAATCGGCCCGAGTCCCATCGAGACGGTTGGATACTCCCAAAAATCGGGCATCAGCCAAGAGTGGGGATAGGACGAAAGCCCTTTTGGGTTTGAAGCTTCCAGGCGAAAGTTATCCAGATTTTCTTCGTCGAACCGACCTTCCAGGAAAGCACGTGCGTAAATTCCCGGAGACCCGTGCCCCTGAAAGTAAACAAAGTCGCCATCAAAGCCGCTCTCGCCACGTCCACGGAAGATATGGTTGAACGCAACTTCATAAAGGGTCGCCGAAGAAGCATAGGTCGAAAGATGCCCTCCTATACCCTTGTTCTTCTTATTTCCTCGAACGACCATCGCCATCGCATTCCACCGGACGATGCTCTTGATTCGTCGCTCGATCTCCCGATTGCCCGGGTACGGCGGCTGCTGTTCAACATGAATCGTGTTGATATACGGCGTGTTGGATTTGACGGGCAAATCGACCCCCTCCGCTTTCGCGCGAGCCTCCAACACAGACAATAGATACTTCGCTCGTTCGGCGCCACGACTGTTGATGACGTACTGAAGCGAATCAATCCATTCTTCGGTCTCAATGGGATCGACGTCAGTCGTTTGTTTGACGTACGGTTGAGTTTGTTCGTCCGTAGATCGTTGGGAGGGTTTGAGGACATCAGCCATTCGAATGCCTTGGTCTTTCTAAAGTACTTTGTTAGTCTGCCTCGGAACGACTCAGACCCACCGATCGATCGATGACCAAATGTCACGCTGTTCAACTGACAACAATAGAGGCATGGATCGGTCGTACCGGGTCAGAATCGGACGTTAAAGCCAGAACGGCACATCTATTTTACCCGCATGACCCTGATCTGTGTAATTGTCGTAAACGATGTCGTTGTCGTAAAGGTCGCTCGACAAGATTAATTGCCGTTGCCTCACGCGTAATGGAAGAATCCATGCCACCAGTCCCCCTTTGTGGAGGGGTGTTGATTGATTCGCGTTTGGTAAATGCGGCAAAGTTCGAACTTGTGTTTCTCCGAGCATAATTCGCGCATTCCAAACGAGCGACAATTGCTGAACTTCAACGTCCGACGCGCCCAACATCAACGCTCGAATCATCCATCCCATTGAGGGACCCTGACCTTTGGAAACTCGCTCGTTACGTGGGTTGGATTGGCAAGCAACATCAGGCGACATCGTCTTCGATCGAATTCAATCCAGATTGGGCTTCAACCCCGTTCGTAAGGGGGAGTGTCAAAGATCTCCGTCCAACATTATCACTTCACGACGATCAATTCGTTGCAGATGCGTAGCCTGGAGTCGGCACGTCGAATCGCCTCTTGAACGCGTTGTTTTTCAAAAAACGATTCCACTCTGCCTCGTAAGACGATTTCCGAACGGTCCATGCGAACCACGACGTTGCGGTCGTTTGGATCAAGTGCTGACAACGCAGCGGCAACGACCGCGTCGCGATGCTGGTCAAATTCGTTTGATGTTGCTTGAGAGCAATCGAGGAAAGTCTGAGTTGACACGACAAATAACTCGTTGGGTTGGGGACACGTTCGTGCAAAACGGGTTCACAGGAACATAGCACGAATTGTCGTCATGCGTCGCCGAACACGCGCCTTTCGATTCGAGATCCCTGCAAATGCCATGATTGTTGACGGTTTAGACCAGATTTGCGATTTGTATCAGCCGAAATGGGCAATCATAAAATAACTGGTCAACGAGCCAACACCCACTGCCACAAGGCAGAATTTTCCGAATATTAACTTCCGACGAAGACTTTGGACGAGGCCAGGATGGATGTTCGCTCGCTGCAAAAACGTAATACGCTCGATCAAGCTCGGGTGCAGCCAGCCGCCAACTGAAAACATGCCTGGATACTCCGCAGCAAAGATTCTCAGCATCTCGATTAATCGTTGTTGGCGATGTCGATTGGAATGGTGATGATGGCCAATCAAGTCTGCCGCAAACAGATCGGCTTCAAACTCCATCAAGCGAGCTTGCCAACCAAGAAAGATAACAATGTAACACAGGTACAGTCCGCACAAGATCAACACCACTTCACGACTTGCTAACACGACCCAGCCATTAGACGCTCCGTGGACGACTGCATCAAATGCCAGTCCACATAATAATGCAACAAGTGGCATCACAACGATTGCCAGCCTCCAATAGACATGTCCAAGGCGAATGTGCGCTACCTCATGTCTGATGATCGATTCCAATTGCCGATCATCAGCGCGATCGATCAGTCCATCCGTCACAATGAGTTTGCGGCCCCAGGGGAACGCCCCGACAATCATCGCATTGACGATGCGTAAATCCGTATTCCAACGCCACATCTGCGGTATGCGGATGCCATGCTCGTTGCACATCACTTGGAGACGTTTTCCTAACCCCTCATCCGAAAAGGATTCAAGGTTCAATCGGGCAGTAAACAAAACTGGATGACATAGAATGATGACCAGCATTACCGTTGTCAGTAAACCAATCGATTGCCATGCATTCAGCGGTTGACTTTCAATCATGTCGTGTACACCAAATAGCACCATCGCGGGCAATACCATGCCGACTAACTGGATGCGCAGCCAATTGGATTGATTGAACGCCCGTTTATCAGCGGCAAACGCAGAACTCCGAGTCCCCTTGAAAAAGGTTAACAGCCAATACAACGAACAAAGCAAAGGCAATAACACCGCCAACTCGTCGATGAGGATCAAGCCTTGCAACTGAAGTTGACCGAGTATCAGCGAGTGCCATCCGGCAATCAGCAACAGACCTCCGCTAACACCCCAGATGATAAAATAACGACGTTCCAGTCGATCGATCGATTGTTCGGTGAACGCTGGACGCGTTGCCGCATACCTTAATTGTAACCTCGCTACGAATGGCACACCGAACGCACAGATGAGAGATGAAACCAATGCGAACACGGTCCAGTGTTCCCAAGGTTCCAGGGTCTGGGCCAAAAACAAATAGAAAACCAGGTAAAGACTGACAATCAACGCCACGAGGTGATACCCGCTTAAGCTCTTAAGCTAATAGTAACGAATCGTCGCGACGGGGCGAAACTCAAGCGAGCCTTGCTACGCCTTTTAAACGATTTCTTCAGCATAGTCAGGCATGGTGATTCGCGGGCTGAAGAATCCATCAAATGAAGGCGCCAACTTTACGATTAGTGATGACATTATCGATTCTCCGAATTAGCATGGCACGCGTTTTCACGGTTCGATCCGTTCCCGTAACCATGCTGGGCGATCGGTCGTAATCGAGTCGACGCCAAGGTCCAAGAACCGTTTTGCAACAGCGGGTTCATTAACGGTCCAACAATGGAATTCAAAATTCTCTTCCCGCAATGTATCAACAAACGTTGCATCGACGCATGCGTGAGCTTTGCTGTTCAGACCCATCGCATCGATTCGTTTCAAGGTTGACATCACTCGGTCTGGCGTCGGTGCCCAAACACCAGTCCAACGATCCCGTTTATAGCTCGTGAGCCAATTCGCTTTAATCGCGGGTAGATGCTGACGAACGGCAGCAATCACATCCGCATCGAAGGCAATTACGACAAGTTGGTCGGACTCCAAAGTGGCGATGTCAATTTCTCGTTTGAGGTGTGGAACGATCTCGGGTCCACATTTGATTTCAATAAATATCTTTTTCTTCGGCGGGACGGTCTCAAACACCTCGGCCAGCGTGGGTATCCGCTCCCCTGAAAAACGTGAATGCTTCCACGAGCCAACATCGAGTTTTCTCAGGTCATCAAAATTCGATTCGGCAACAATCAAGGCGCTGCCAGCGGTCCGTCGCATGTCCTTATCATGTGTGCAAACAATCTTCCCATCTCTGGTCAGATGAAAATCCCCTTCGATGCCATCAGCCCCTTGATCCCAGGCAAGTTGGAAAGCTGCCAAAGTATTTTCGGGAGCGTCGTATGACGCACCACGATGCGCGATGATCATTTGTGCCTGTACCGAATTGAGTAGGCAAGTTGAAAAAACAAACACCAATACCAAGAAGAGACTACGCATGGCTTGCACTAAAAAGCGAAAACAGGTGGCTTTAAACGTTGTAGTGTAACAAGTTTGCATCATTGCAATTCAAAAAAGCTGGCAAAAATCGACAAGTGATCCGTCAACGGAATATGACAGGTCGGCATGGTTGGTAATCGTTGATTAACTCCCGATTTCGCCCCCGTCCAGTTTTCGAATCGCTATCGTTGCCGAGCGTGGACGACCTCCCGACCGCCCATCCGGCCAGTTACTATATTTGTTTGGATCGGTTGGATCGCTCAATTCATCAGCGGGTTCTCCAGGATGTTGAATATTGACAAACATCGTCTTTCGATCGGGTGTCATGGCAATCCCCGTAACCTCGCAACCCTTCGGACCCGTCAAAAACCGGCGGACTTCGCCCGTGGTTGGATCGGCTGCCAGCATCATATTATTTCCCAATTCAGCAAAATCTGGTTTCCCAAGAACACCTGACGAGATATCGGTCTGAATCCAAAGAATTCCAGACGAGTCAAATTTTAAACCATCCGGACAGCCAAAAGCGTCACCGGCAACATTTCCGTGATGCGTAGGATCCTGATGGGAGGGATTGCCCGCCAAAACAAATACTTTCCAGGAAAATGTTTCGGCGGCTGCGTCGTTTCCATCCTCATGCCACCGCAAAATGTGTCCGAACAAGTTATTAGTCCTTGGATTAGCAGGGCAAGCTTCGCTGCGGGAACGATTGTTGGTCAGCGTCGCAAACACTTCTCCCGTCGTTGGATGAGCGGCAATCCACTCTGGACGATCCATGGGAGTCGCGCCAGCCAACGAAGCGGCTTGCCGCGTGTGAACGCTGACATCCGCCAGCGAAAACCCTTGATCGCC
Organism: Pirellulaceae bacterium; assembly: GCA_041748315.1. Lineage (GTDB taxonomy): Bacteria > Planctomycetota > Planctomycetia > Pirellulales > Pirellulaceae > CALMEE01. The sequence goes on along the minus strand of JBGTDM010000412.1, from coordinate 14,269 downwards.
ATCCAAGCCATCTTTGGCCGGGATATTATTCATGCCGGGAACCAACGCAAGCCATTCGCCACGGCCGTCCACCAGGAATTTTGCCACATATAACGTGCCATCATCCAGCAGACCATTGGTCGCCTCGACGCCAAACTCTGATCGTGCTGGATCGTACGGTCGGCGAGAAACATACTTGTAGATGAATTCATCCGCTTCATCATCCCCCATATATACGACGACGCGATTGTCCGCGGCGAGCACCAGTTCAGCGTTCTCATGTTTGATCCGGCCAAGCGCTGTTCGCTTGGTAGGAGTCGAGTCGGCTGAATAAGGATCGATCTCGACGACGTAACCAAATCGCTTGGAATCGTTTTCCGGTCGAGCCAAATCAAACCGAGGATCATGCTGCCACCAGCGATAAATGGATACACGCTCGCCGTCGATCGTGTATTGATAACCGCTCGCTCGAAGTCCATATCGCTGTTGATCGCTATCGAGCTGAAAGTCGGCTTGGTCGGAACCGAAGACTCCCTGAAAATTCTCCTCGCACGTTAAAAAAGTTCCCCAAGGCGTTCGTCCCGAGGCGCAATTATTGATCGTTCCACGAACCGTCTCGCCTACAAGACTCGAACCTGGTCCAGCAATGCGCATCGGAGTATCGGCAGTGACTCGCCGTGCATATCGGGAATCGACAACCTGCCATTCGCCTGTCGACTGCTTGGCGACTTCGACAATCGAGATCCCGTGCGAAGCTTGCGACTTGCGTACCTTTTCGAGCGGCATTGGAGCAGGCGGCAGCGGTTCAATTCCATCGGCAAACAGCAAAACCTGATCGGTGTATTCGTGATTGATGCACAACAAGCCTCCCTTATTAGGATCGACACCGTCGATTGCGAAGAACTCCATGCCATCGTGTCCCATCCCAGCTTGCATCGCCTGTTCATCGGCCGAGTTCGAGGCGTCCCCACGGAACATCGGAAGCGTTCCATTAATCGGATCTCCCCAACGAAACAACACCTCAGCCACATAACCTTGGGGAACCACGACGTGATCCTGTTGCGATGGAGGGACGTTCTTGAAGTTGAACAGTGGCGAAGTCCCTGTTTCGTGACTCAGAGATTCCGAAATCCAGGTCGGCACCAGCAGCGCGGCACAAGTACTCGCAACGCTAACATGCAAAAACGAACGTCGGTCGATGGCCTCTTGAACAATGTCACGAAAAGGTCGCGACTCAGGATGGCGTTGAGAGGCAACAGGATTTGACGGGCCATTCAATTCTGACGATTGGATCTCGGATTGACTTGTCGAGGACTGTTCTGCATTTGGAAGTTTACTTGTCATCGAATCTCTACATGAAAATTGATGCATCAGTTGTGAGTATCCTGAGCGGAGTTCGTCGATGCCCAGCGTGTAGAAAGAAACGCTCAGAACTGATAATCCGATTGAGTTTACTCGAATAGAAAGCGCGAGTCGAATATCTTCATCAATTATTAATCGATCAGGCGAGGGTTGCCGTATTTCAATTTCAAGCCGTAATCGATCGCGGAATCAATGACCAATGCCGAGCGATCGTGTCGGTAATGTCGCCGATTTCTCCGAAATCCGTCGCTAGGGATGAGGGGTTAGACTTACCCGAACAAATGTATAGCGAGCGACCTCGGAGAGGTCGGCGACAATGTCACCAGTGTGAATGGCTCTCCGGTTTCCTACTCGTTTGACCCGATAGGGCTTCGACTGTCTCTCACGAAAAAATCGGATGGCAAACCGTGGATTGCAGGAATGTCGGGGTCGATGATTTGTCCGTCAAAGGCCATCTCGCTGTTCCCGACGAATTGCTTTCAAGAGTTGATTGTCAAGCCACAATGGTGTTGATCGAGAGCTGGATTCGAAAAGCACTGGCGACACGCCAGTGGCACCCTGATCGAGCCCGTAGTAATTGGCTCCCTGCTAAACGCGTAACTTCTTCTGCATTTCAAGCACCCTGGTTTTCGCGATGAATTGATTTAAGGCCACACCTCTAACATCCTGGAAACCGAAAAAAAGTCTGACCTCAACATACCTTGAGTTTGACTCCAACATACCCAGGCGGACTGCCAATGCCTCTAACGGTTTGAAGCGGGCCAATCAAATCAAAAGCAAACAAAGTAGGTCAACGATTTTGCTGGTTGAGACAAATTATATATGGATTGGCCGTTGGGTGTCTGCTTGATCCATCAGTTCCCGTTCCTGTTGGTATTATTTGGTTGTGGGGCCGGTTTTTGGGCTTTTTCGCTTGTTTTACGGACTTGCGTCAGTTAACCGTCGGTCAACGGATTCTCCAATATTCGCCCTAAAAGCAGCCATTCCTCATCAACAATGGTTTAAACGATGCGGACGTAAAAGTTACCAAACATACCTGATTGACTATGGATTTCCCGTAAGTAAAATGCAAGGCTTACAAGGTGAGAGGGCTCGTCGCTTACCTTCAAGTTGTTCTCGTCCAATTTTTTCTATGAGGATCAGCACATGTTTCGAACTTTTTTGTTTTTGGCAATTGGGCTTTGCTTTCTCAGCCCGGTACACGCGCAGGGTATTGCTTATGTAAGTGGCTCGAGTGGTGAACCATGGGGCATGCCGGGCAATGTCAATACTCTGAACGATGTATTTGGCGTTGGCAACTGGGATCGGCTCGATTTTCCGACAGCGGTTGTCAATAGCCTGTTCACCTACGAGACTATTTACATGGATGGAGGGAATGGCACAGATGCGGAATTCATTGCTTTTATTGAAGCAAATCGGTCGGATCTGGAGACATGGGTGGCCGGAGGTGGCAAGTTGTTGATAACGGCTGCTCGTTGGGGTAGCCCTCCAGATCTCTTGGATTTAGGTTTCGGCATTACGCTTGATGCCGCGGGCGGCCATGCAACAGGAGAAGCGGTCGATGGGTCACATGCAATTTATAACGGACCCTTTGGCGCGACGGGTACGTCATTCTCTGGCAATAACTTGTCCCACGATCGTGTATTTGGAGCTGGATTAATTCCACTGATGTATGGGAGCAACGACCCAGACCAAATCATTCTCGGCGAAATGTCTTATGGAAGTGGACATCTGATCGTTGGAGGTCTCACGTTGCCTTGGTTTGGTGAGCACGCTAATTGGTCAACCAATTCCGGGGCTTTTCATCGTAACTTGTTTAACTACGTGCATGTCGTGCAGGTAGTGCCCGAACCAGCGTCGTCATTTGGCATTTTGCTTGTTAGCGGCTTGGCCCTACTGCGACGACGCCGTCGCTGAAAAAAATCCTGGCTGGGGCCAAGTGCACCTGGTAACGGAAAAATTGACTGAGTTTTCGGAGACCGGCTTCAAAGCCGGTTTCTTCGTTCTTGTCAGGAAGTGGGGACGTTAAAGTACAAACCAAGGATCGGCGTTCCGTCGCTGGTTTCCCGGTGCAACACAATTTGAGATATGTCTTTTAGAACTCTCGGCCAGAATCGTCGAGTTAAGTTGGCTAAGTCAATATTAAGAGTTCGGATTGCTGAGTATCAGCCGGAACGCGCTAGCGTCCGGTTTTTACGGTCTGAACCGGGCGCTAACGCACGCCGGCTAATCCTAATCTTTAACCTGGACAAAGCACTAACATCCTGGAAACCGAAAAAAAGTCTGAAACACACGTACCCTATTCCTCCAGCAACCGTCGCGCTTGGCGGCCGATGTAGGTTTCGGGCCCTTCGTTGGCCAGTTGCCGTAGCACTCGCCGCGACTCGTCGATGTCGATCCCATTCAGCACCGCCAATGGGCGGAGATAAACTTCCCGTTTCAACTCGCGGAGCACCTCACGAATGCGGCTCACTTGTTCGGCTGCTGTCGCGCGCTCGAGCGCCTCTTGTAACAACGGCTCGACGCCGGGGCCTATTTCATTTAAAGCTCGTTGCGCAGAAGATCTGGTTTCGAAGGACTCGGAGCCGAGGTCGTCAATCAACGGCTGGACTCGACTCGGTTCGACCTCCTTGATTTCTCGAATCAACCTCTCGCCCAAGAGCGACACCGCATTGTCGGGATCCGCCAACATCGCCCAAAGGGCGTTCCACGCGGCCTGGCTGTCACTGCCTAACAGATCGCTATACAGTTGATCAAGCGGCTTGAAATCGAGTTGTCCGGGAGTCAAATCCCATAGGTAACAGACTCCTCCTCCACTCGTCAGTATCGTCCGGCCGTTAACAGCAAAGTTTATCGTGCGGACCGAGTCCTCGTGAACTTGCTTGGTCCAGACCTCTTCCAGGGTCAGCGCGTCGAGGAGCTTCGCCTCGCCTTGCCGGTTGCCTAGGATAATCCATGCCCCTTCCGGCGAATAATCCATGGTGGGCCAGGCGAAGCTATTGGACCTGTCGTGATTGCCCATGCGAACAACTTGGCCATCGGCCGTATCCCATGTCACAATCTGCCCATCCATGTGAATACTGGCGAGTCGGTCTCCGTCTGGTGAATAACGGATGCCATACATCCGCCAATCTTTGGACGTTTGATCCCCGACCTGGTCCCCCATCACCGTCGATACGTCAATCGAATTGGTACTAATCTTATCTCCGTCGACGTCGCGAAACTGAATCTTACTGTCCCAACCGACCGACGCCAACGTCCGGCCATCCGGGCTGAACGCGACGTCAAAAACCATCGAGTGTCTGAACTCGTAGCGCTGCTCATCACTTTCCAGATCGAAGAGGTAACCTCGACTCTGTCGAAACACGCAAGCAGCCAGGCGCTTTCCGTCATTGGAAAACCGCAAACTTTCCACCGTCGAATGGGGATCGCGCCGGACCGGCCACTGCCAGCGGTGAACTGCTCGGCCCGTAGCTATCTCCCAAACCACCACTTGCACAATCCAATCGGCTTGCCCACCCGTCGCCAGGAAATTTCCGTCGGACGAGAATTCCAGCGCCGAGGTTTTAGCTTCCGGGTCGAGAACAACAATTTCCTCATCGGTGAGAGTATCCACCACACGCACCAAACCGTCGTCGGTTACATAGGCTGCGTGGTGATCGGTGGTACTAGCGCGAGAAATCCCGGTTGCTCTGTGAATACCCTCATCCTCGATTCGTACATAGGATTCCATGTCCCAACGAATAATCTGTTTGTCCCATCCGCTCGAGTACAATGTCTTGCCGTCCTGAGCGACCGCCAATAACCAAGGTTTCCACTGGTGCCCACGAAGGATCGCGATCTCTTCGCCCATGTCATAATCAATCACGCGAATCAAGTTCGTCGGCCCCAACGGTGTCCCGACCGCCACCCAGTCCCCTTGCGGACTGACCAGCACACACGACGTGTCGTTTTCGGCCAATTCGAATTCGGGATACGTGACGCTCCAAATCTCCTCACTCGTCTCCAACTCGTATTTTCTGACCGACGAATCGCGTTCTGTGGCTACAATGAATTTACCTTCCGGTCCGAAGTCCATTCGCACCACCCGGTCCGTTGTCTCGATCCGCTGTAACTCGGCACCGTCGTCGGCGGCCAGAACCCGGATCTCTCGCGGCGCTTCGCTGTTGACCAGCGCTAACGTTAAACCATCGGGTGAAAAAAGCCCATAGCTGAACTCGCCACCGAAGCTCAACCGGTCACTCATCACACCGGGCATCGGTTTCTGTTTGCTAAAGGGTTGCTCTGGATCGTTGTTAACCGAATACATCACATTGCCATTCTGATCACAAACATAAAAGGCCGACGCACAGCCCAGCGCGATCCGTTCTCTGGTTGGCGAGAGATCAATCGATTTGAATACGTCATTGGGTCTCAGTGGTCGGTGTTCGCCAAAATCGATTTCAAATTGCTCCCATTCGCCACTGTCCACATCCCAGATCAAAACTTGGCCGGCGGATCCGGATGAGTAGATCTTTTTGCCGTCCGGAGAAAAGGACATAGGATGCGATCCATATGCCGAAGGCGCGAAGATCAGACCTGCATCCGGCAAGGGTCTTTCAAAATTCCTTCGCCATCGAACGCGACCAGATGCAGCATCCCAAGCGATCGTGGCGCTCGTTGCCATCGAGACCAACGTATTTCCATCGGGTGACAGCTCGAGGCCAGCCACACTGTAGGGATTCTGAAACCTGATCGTGCCCAGACGCAGCAGCGCGCCATCGGGGAGTGGGTCGCCATGAGCGTCGACACGTTGTGGTTCTGTCGAATCGGGAAGTTGAGCAACGGGAATGGCCAAAACAGTTGATGGCAACGTTGCCGAAAATGGCAACACCACGCAAAAGAGCAAACCCAAGCCGCCCCTCTGAAAACTTGCCAACAGCGCTTTCCACCACCGAAAAATCGCCGACCCTGCACTCAAACTCAGCCCTGCAAAATCGAGGGCTACCAGCGAATTGGCGATACGAAACCAGCCTGGACAGTGCGCCACAAAATCAACGCGAGACATTTCTCTCCCCCTTCAGTTGTACGCTTATTCAGTTAGGCAGCGATTCTGATTGCTGATATCATGTTATCAGGGCACCGATGTCCGGGCAATGTAGACACCGGATGGATTGCGGCAGAATAGAAGGTCTTAGATTGACCTGCTGTGCTACCTTTATGCAACAAATGTTTGAAACATCGCCGCCGAGTTTGCGTTGTTGGCAGGTAACATTCGATACGTGCTTTTCCGCCGCTGGTTGGCAGTCAACGATTTCCACCTATTCCTCCAGCAACCGTCGCGCTTGGCGGCCGATGTAGGTGTCGGGCCCTTCGGCGGCCAGTTGCCGTAGCACTCGCCGCGACTCGTCGGTGTCGATCCCATTCAGCACCGCCAATGGGCGGAGATAAACTTCCCGTTTCAACTCGCGGAGCACCTCACGAATGCGGCTCACTTGTTCGGCTGCTGTCGCGCGCTCGAGCGCCGCTTGTAACAACGGCTCCACGCCGGGGCCTATTTCATTTAAAGCTCGTTGCGCAGAAGATCTGGTTTCGAAGGATTCGGAGCCGAGATCGGCGATCAACGGCTGGACTCGGCTCGCTTCGACCTCCTCGATTTCTCCAATCAACCTCTCGCCCAAGAGCGACACCGCATTGTCGGGATCGGCCAACATCGCCCAATGGGCGTTCCAGACAGCACGCATGGCACTGCCCATCAGGTCGCGATAAAGTTGCTCCATCGGTCTTTGCACAATTCGCTCGGGCGTTACATCCCACAGGTAACAGACTCCATCGCTACCGCCACTGAGAACCGTTTTTCCGCCGTAGCCGAAACTTAGCGAAGAAACAAAGCCATGGTGGGCTTGCTTGCTCCACACCATCTTGCGACTGGCGACATCCACGATGGCAATCTCTCCTTCATCGCTCCGCATCAACATCCACGCCCCATCTTTGGAAATGTCGTAAAGCAAGAACGGATCGCTGCCGATCGACTCCGTCACGGCGACAAAACTTAAATCGCTGGCGTTCCAAAAGGCAAGCCGACTGTCGGAACTGACTAAGCTGACGCCATCGGGCGAAAACCGCAGTTTGTAAACTCCGACAGTGCTTTCCATCCAGTCTCCTACGTCGACCGTTCGGATAACCGAGGTTCCGTCCCCTTGCACCTCGCGATACTCAATGGTGTGGTCCAAGCCGGCCGAGGCTATAATCCGGCTGTCCGGACTGAACGCGACGTCCTGTATTTTCGGATGGTCAAATTGAAATGCAAGCTCACCGCTGTGCAAGTCAAACACGTAGCCTCGATCCTGACCTGCCAGGGCGGCGGCTAAATAACGTCCGTCCTTGGAATAGGTTAACACCCTCAGGATAGTCGAGAAACCGCCGGTTACTGGCCAATCCCAGCGGTGCACTGGTCGGCCCGTGTCGATCTCCCACACAATGATTTGGGCATCCACGATCTCGCGGTCGCTGAACTCCTTTCCGCCAGTCGCGATGAACTTGCCATCGGGCGAGAATTCCATGGCGTAATGTGTATTCGGGGGCTCAAGGGCTAGAACCTCGCTGCCAGTCCCGGTATCTATCAACCGGATCAGGCCGTCATTTGTTAGAAAGGCAGCCAGTGGTGCTACTGAAGAAGCTCGAGACGGTCCGATCGCCTTGCGACTATAGGGGATCGGAATCGGTTGAAATGTGTTACCATGCCATCCAATCAATCGATGGTCCGAATCGTTGGAGTATAACCTGCTGCCATCACGAGTGACTGCCAACACCCATGGGCTATCATGATGTTCAGGCAGACTGGCGATCTCCGTTCCCGTTTGATAGTCGAAAATTCGAATTTCTCGGGTGAGGCCCAAAGCGACGCCGGTCGCCACCCAATTGCCAATCGGACTGATCAGAACACAGGAAGTGTAGTTCTCGACGTCGGCCACTTCGGGAAAAGTGACACTCCAGATTTCTTCTCCACTTGCGATCTCATACTTCCGCACCGCCGTATCGCGTTCGGTGGCCACAATGAAATCACCTCCGGGACCAATATCCATTCTGACGACGCGATCGCTGGTCTCGATCCGCTTTAATTCGGTGCCATCGGCCGCGGTGAGAATGCGGATTTCTCTTGGCGATTCGCTGTTCACCAGCGCCAGCCGACTGCCATCGGGCGAAAACCGGGCGTAACTGAACTCGCCACCCCTCCTCAATCGATCGGGAATTTGGCCCGCGCGAAGCTCTTCGTCTCCCATCGGTACCTGTGGATCATTATTCACTGAGTAAAGAATTTGGCCGTTCAGATCACAGACATAAAGAGCCGAATCGGTTCCCAGTGCGATCAGTTCCCCGCTGGACGCAATGTCGATCGACTTAAACATATCGGCTGGACCCGGTCGGCGATGATCGCCGTAATCGATCTCGAATTCCTTTAGTCGCCCGGTCGCCACGTCCCAGACCAAGACCTCGCCGAGTTTACCGGTCGAGAAGCATTTCCTCCCGTCGGGGGAAAAACAAAGTGGCTGAATGCCAAAAAATTTGGCGTTCATTACCCAAGTGCCATTAACGATGCCCAGCGTCGGATCCTTGCGCCATTTAGTTCGGCCTGTGGCGACATCCCATGCGACAATCGCTTCATTCTCGATGGTGATCAAAGTTTTTTCATCTGGCGAAAGTGCCATACCAGCCAGATAGTTTAATCCTTTAAACTGTACATTCCCCAAACTCAGCAAGGCACCATTGGGGAGTGGGTCGCCGTGCGCGTCGACGCGGGGGCGGTCGTCCTGCGCGATGGCTGCCACGTTACCGCTCGATTCCCCGTCCTGGAAACCGCCGGTCGCAGCAGCCGCCGCAACCATCACCATCCCAGCCGCCATCCCCGCCAGCGACCATCGCGAAAGCGGCCGATGGGAACGCTCGCCGTCAAACAGCCGCTCCAATCGGACTCGCAGCGGTGCCACTCGGGCCATCCCGATCGCCGCCTCGCCTACCACGCCCCGATATCCGCGAGCGATCGCCATCAACTCCGCCGCGTAATCGCTGGCGCGGACGCCGTGACCAACCACCCGATCGTCACAAGCCAACTCGCGCTCGAACCGCAACCGAGTCAGACCCAACCACACCAGCGGATGGAACCAGTACAAAGCGCAGGCGACACGGGCCAACAGTTGAACCGGATAATCCAGCCGACGGATGTGAGCCAGTTCGTGCAACAACACAATCCGCAGCCGACGTTCATCCCATTCACGATACGAAGCCGGCAATGCGATCACCGGTCGAAACAACCCCCAGGTCAGCGGCACGATGTCGGCGTCGATTCGCAGCAATTTGACTGGCCGCCGGATACGAACCTGATTCAATAACTCCGACAACAGGTTGGTCAACACTCGGTCCTTGATCACGGACGAGCGGCGTTGCAGACTCCAGCGGAAGAGCCAACCGCGCACCAGCGACGCACCTGCCAGAACAAAACCGACCAACCACACTCCAAACCAGATAAACAGAGTTGAATTGCCGCGATCGAATACCGCAGTGGTTGCGGATGATTCCGCATGGTCTGGGTTCGGGGCCGCCGCGCCGACCGACTCTTCTCGATCCAATGAAGCTGAAGCGCCGGTCTGTTCGACTTCGCTCGAATCAGACGCGTCATCTTCGCCGGAGTCAACCAGCGGCTCGTTTTCAATGTCGGATTCAATTGGAGCCCGGTGCGAGGTGTCACTTGGGTTCAACAGTGCATCTCCAGTCACGTCGGACAACTGAACGGTGACCGGGAGTTGCCATTGAGGCAGCGTGAAGACAAACAGCGGCAGGAGCAGGCAGCAGAGCAAACTGGCGCTCCACAGCCAATGGCGTGCCGCCGCTGATCGCCGCCGTAACAGCGCGGAGGCCAACCAGGTCGACAGCAGCAACAGGGTGACGGCGAGCATCAGCCGTATGGCCATGGCTTCGATATTTCCGTTCAGTTCAACTGGGCTGGACGCCAAGAAGTCGATAGCTTTCATTTTATTTCCCCTTTTGCTTGGCTCGCTCGATCATGGATTGCAGTTGTTCGAAATCTTCGTCCGTGAGTTGTCGTGTGGAAATGTCCAGGATGGCGTTGACCGCCTCGGTGGGTGAGCTCGAGCAGAAGATATCGAGCAGTTTGCGGGCCGCGGTGCGGCGGGCGGTCGATGCCGGCTGAGTCGGTTTGTAGATGAAACGGGTCCCTTCCCGGCGGTAACTCAACACGCCTTTGTCGACCAGCACGTTCATCATCTTGCGGACGGCGGAGTAACTGGGTGGATCGTCCAAGGTGTCAAGGACATCCGCCACAGAGGCTTCGTTCAAGTGGTACACGGCATCGAGAATCTGGCGCTCGCGATGCCCCAACCGTGTTTGGGCTGGTTGGCGACTCGGTTTCTTTTTCATGTCGGCTTCTTTTTCATGTCGGTTAGTCCTTCAGGGCAAGGTATGTACGTCAGCCTTTCCAGGCTGACCCAATCCTCCCTCCAATCCTCCCGATTTGGCACAAACCAGGTAAACGGCGTCAGCCTGGAAAAGCTGGCCTACAGCTTTGCATCGAGCCGGCGCTGTAGGATTAGGTTGTTGGTTATTGGTGTGCGGCAAAGCGGTTGCGGTATTCTTTCGGTACTCGATGGGCAGTTGGTAGCTCGGTAAGGAGGCTGAACCTGGAACTCAATGCCCCGTACGCAGTACTTTTGGCGTTTCTGGTCCCCTCGACAACTCGTCTGTGATTGTCCGGTCGCTGGCGATCATCTCCCAGCGTCCCTCTACCCAAATGCTACGCTGGCAAGATGCTACTATCGTAGCATGTGCGATTATAGTAGCACCTCGGGGCGGCGGTCAAGTAGGAAACAGGAATTTTTCTGCCCGCCAAGACGCGACCCATTCGGTGGCAGAACGCGCTAAGGTCTAATTTGCTTTAGAAGAAAGGCTTTTTCACAGGGAGCAGGGAGCTGAATTGCTCGGAGACCTATTCGTCCGCTAGACCAAGGCTGGGTGAACGGAAGCCCTACGGTCAATCAACCCGCGACCTTCGCCGCAAACCGTGCTCTGTGACAGCTAATAATTAACGTGTTTCCGTGGGGCTCACAGTTGGTTTTCGGTTTTCAAGAGTTTCTCGCTGAAGGGCTCGAATTTGATCTTGAATTTTGGAGAACTGGCGATCTGCTGGTTGGCACGACGGATCAGATTGGTCGCATTGTCGGGACTTTAAAGCCAAAACGTTTAGACATCTCCGCGAGCTCCAGCTGCGGGTTAACTTGCTGCTTTTGCGGCGCTGCACTTGTCGCCTTCAACTGGGGTCTGCCGCGGAAGGCGGACGGTGAACGTCGTGCCTTGCTGCGCCGTCGAGGCGACCTCGATCGTGCCCCCGTGGCCGACGATGATCTCGCGCACGATGTACAAGCCCAGCCCGATGCTGCCCGGAATCCGCTTCGCAGCCGATTCCGTCGTCGTATGGCGCACCAGCGGATCGAATATCGCTCGCAGCATGTGCGGCGGGATCGGCTCGCCTTCGTTCTGCACGCTCAACATCACGGTCGATTCTTCTGAAGCGACGGATAGTTCGACCGGCCCCTGGAACGAGCCGTGCGCAAGTGCGTTGCTCATCAGATTGGAAACGACCTGGCGGAGTCGGGCCGCATCCCAATCGCCGCTGAGGTCGCCGTCCGGGTGAAAGCACAGCGTGCGATGCGGGTGTGTCACGCGGAATCCCTCAAAGACCTCGTGGCAGAGTTTTTTCAGATCGACCGGCCCGCGCGTCAGCGGCATCGCGCTGCCCAGCCCCGTCGATGCGAAGTCGATCAGATCGCTGATCAACCGTGCGATCGCCTCGGTGTTCGTGCCGATCATCGACAGTGCCTCGGCAGACTCCGGGTCTCTGTCCGTCCGCTTGACAAGAAGCGTCGCCATGCGGATGCAGTGCAGCGGATTTCGCAGATCGTGGCTGAGGATCGCCAGGAGCATTTGGCGAGACCGATTGACTTGCTCGGTGTAACTACCGACGGCCTCGGCGAGCGACTGATCGATCGATTCGTTGAAGCGCGTGATATCGTCGATGTCCTCGAGGTCGGGCTGCGAAAGACTCTTGCGCCACAGGCGCAGCACGCTGGCGCGCAGGGCGCGGTATTCGGAGACGACCTCCACGATGTCGAATCCCCAGCCGACGCGATCCACGCCGTGCAATACCGAGGCGTTGTCGAGACGGTCGCTCTCCGCGCTGTCCGCGCCGCCGTGGCCTTTGGACTTGCTCGCCTGCTCCGCAAGGCTCTGGTCCGCCTGCATGTCCCGCGCGGTTGCCAGCAGGATCGCCTCGGCGTCGTCACGCAGAGCGAGCTTTGTCATCGTTGTCCCTGGCGCGAGGCTGGCCGCAAACGTTTCCCATTCAACGAGGATGGGCTTGACGTTCGCGAGTATGAATTGTGGCAGTCGCATCGATGGCTCGGTTGGGCGGTATCAGGTACTCAGTAGGTCGGGGTATCAGGACCTGCGGATTATAACTCGCGAACTCCGTACGGGTAAGGTCCTGTTTTGAGAGTGGTGCGGCGTAATGCAGCGCGCAAACGCTCGCGATCACCGGGCCGCATCTAGCAATGCCTGAGTTTCAATATGCCTTGCTTCACGACTCCGTGTGCACGGTTTGTTCTGCGGCGTATCGCAAATTCACGCACATTCTATTCGATGATTACAAGCTCCGAGTCTACGAGTCGGTCTAAGAGAGTCTCCCCAACGTCCGCTCAAGCCTCCACACCTAAGTATTCGGGCTCGACCGTCGACGGGAAAACACGTGATACAAAACGAACTTGTTTTGCGCTCGGACTGAGTTGCGAGCAGCGCGTTACCGCCCTCGTTTAGCTCTTTGGCGAAAATTGGGATCACATCTTTGGATTTCGTCATCAGCTTGCGCTACGGCTTAAGGACAGAACAATTATTCGGCGGTTCGTTTTGGCTTAAGGTACCGATTGGGAACGTTTCTTAACGGCGTTCCAGTGCGCCCCGACGCAGTCAAAAGTTTTCGAATGTTGGAGTAAATGTCGTGTTCAATGCGATGCATCTGCGGCATTAGTCCCATTTGGGCATAGGAGAGGGGCGTGACATCGAAATACGTCGTTTCCCACGCGAAACCCTTTCCCCATGTGATTCCGGCAAGGCTGATATCCGTTCTGGCTCCTGCTTCCAACAACAGTGTCATGATTGGCTCCGAACAGTTATGGATGGAATTCACCGTGTGAAAAAGGGGAGTGTGTCCATTGAGGCCATCGTTGTCGATATGTGCCTTGGCATTTACGTCGGCTCCTTCCTCTACCAAAGCACGAGCGGCTTCAAAATGGCAATATTCCGCAGCTACATGGAGCAATGAAACTCCTTCCAGCGAGGTGAACGCCGAGACTAATGTCGTCCGATGGTGGAGAATCGACGGTTGAGCCCGAACCATCTTTATGACCGCTGGCGCATCGTTCAGCAGAACGGGGGTCAGGTACGGATCCGGAAGTTCAGCCCCTCGCTCCAAGAGGAGCCGCAGGCAGTCGCCGAGTCGATCAGAACGGGTGTATTCTTCTAGCAGCCATAATATCGGCGCTTTTCCGCGTACAGGATTGCATGGATCCGCGCCTGCATCCAATGCTGCGCGTACGGCTTCGACATCGTGTCCGTCGAATCCACTCAACATCTCTTCTGTTGGATCGGCCACTGCCACCTCCTTAGTAACTGACGAGCCGAACGATCATGATCACCGAGTGGGGATGATCGCTGACCCATTTTCAACATGCGCACCAATCGCCACTTCGTTGCATCCGGTTGTTCAAGTAAGCCGCTATCGCGGCGGGACTGCATTCTACTGAGGGCGGGTTGTCGAGTCAATCTTTTCGAGTACTCCTGATCTGGGAAGCGATGACGTTGGTCGTCGCCTGTTTTCCCTTGT
>JBGTDM010000411.1:0-26707 GCA_041748315.1 Pirellulaceae bacterium | reverse complement strand
TCTGTTTTAATTCTTGGCGTTCCTGATCGTCCAACCGAACGATATACTTCTTTTCCATGGCAAACCTCCGTGTTGATACAAAGGTCGCAATTTTTCAAGAATTAGGGAACCCTAATTTTTAATTGGAACGAAGCACTAGCCGCGGGTTTTGCCACGTCAGTCGGCGGCTAGCGCCTTGCCGCTCACAATCACGGCAAACACGCCAATTGGCGGATAAAAAACGACAAAGTGGCGCTGTCCAGTCAGGTGGTCGAGACAGATTCTCGAGCCCAGTCGGCACCGGTTCTCGACCAGTTTCCGATTGAGACACAACGGAACGCATTGAGCCCACGCTGAATCGGTTGACGGAAGGCAACGATTTTGCTGCCATTTCCGATGATTCCGGATCATAGTCAACTGGAAACGCTAACGAATCTGGTCAATGCGCTCGGGTTAACTCTAGGGCGCCGTATCCTTTGAATGCTGGAGAACTCTCCTGCCAATAATGACAAAACGACAAAGCCAGTGCACTAATTCACGACGAATCCAAACGACGTATTCTCGTTTACGTTTGCGGTGATGCGGCAAATGAGATGCGGAATCAACTCGTCCGGATTCGGGCCGACGTCCAACTTTTCAGTCAATACCATGTCCACTAGGAAAAGAATTTCGAGCAAGCGGCCACACAAGGAGACCTTGATCGGATCCGATCATTTGCGAGCGAGTTTACGCGACACGCATACCGTAATGAATCCCCTATTGCCGTCCAGAAGAGTTAAACCACTTGCATAATAAGACAAGCCTATGTCCATCGTCACTCCTTTGACAATCAATTTTGAAGGCGCTGCCCCGTCGATCGGTGGCGGTTCTCTTCCACTGCCACCAACGAATACCGCAGCATCGACGCCGACAACGTCCGTCGAAACTGGTGTCTCAGCGTTGCTTGATCGCAGCGTCAATCGGACCAAATCAGCTAAAATCATGATTATCGATGACGAACCGCTTGTCATTCGGGTCGTGCGCCGCCTCCTCCAATCGAGCGGTTACAGTCGCTTCATCGAAATCAGCGACTCCACGCGTGCGATTGACTCGATCCAGATGCATCGTCCGGATGTGATATTATTGGATATCAATATGCCAACCGTTGATGGGCTGGACATTCTGCGTTCACGACAAAATATGGACGATTGCGTCTTTACGCCGGTCATCATATTGTCGGCGGATTCCGATGCCAAAACTAAGAATGAGGCGCTCAAACTTGGTGTAACCGAGTTCTTGAAAAAACCGGTCGATCCGCATGATCTGATTCTGCGAGTTCAAAATGCACTGATTGTCAAGGCTCATCAGGACAATCTTGCCAATCAAGCTGAGATGCTGGAACGTGAGGTCGACCTGCGGACCAAAGAACTCGCCCGTTCCCGCGAACATGTGATTCACTGTTTGGCTCGCGCGGCGGAGTTCCGCGATAATGAGACCGGACAACATGTTGTTCGAGTTGGCAAGTATGCCGCAGTGATTGCCAACGAACTGGGGTTTGACGAAGAGTATTGCCACCAAATGGAATTGGCCGCGCAATTGCACGATGTGGGCAAAATTGGCGTGCCGGATGCCATTTTGATGAAACCAGGAAAATTGGATCCGGATGAAATGGTGATCATGACCAAACATTGCGAACTGGGCTTGGCAATCATGGGTCCGTTGGCTGGACAGGAATCCGATGCCTCGCACGAAATTTTTCAAGGTGAAAGGTCTCCGCTGCTGAGTCTGGCCGCATCGATTGCCGCGACGCATCATGAAAAGTGGGACGGGACTGGATATCCCAACGGTTTAAAAGGAGAAGAAATTCCGTTCGAAGGTAGAATCACGACCGTGGCCGACGTGTTTGATGCACTTTCGACAAAACGCCCGTACAAAGATCCCTTTCCACTAACAAAATGTCTCGAGATTATGAACTCGGAAAACGGCACTCGATTCGAACCTCGCGTCTTTGCCGCATTTCTCCGACGATTCAAGGACATTGCGCAGATTTTTAAGAATTACGCAGATACCGTAGAATAAAATTCAGCGAGGCGTTTCGAGTCATTCGAGTTAAGCCATCGGCAGCTTGCAAACGGCCAAGTAACATTCGGCCATCTCGGAATTTTTCTCGTGCGACGGAACAATACCGGCCGGCTCACCGCGATTGTACTCAAAATCCGTTCCTGAATTCTGATTGAACAGTGCAATGTCCGTGAAATACCGATTCAGCAATTGCGTCAACGTTCGGTGATCGTAAACGCGAACATGATGCGGTGCAACTTCCAACGGCCATTGGTTAGGTGTAGAACAAATCAACGTTCCGCCTGGTTTTAGTAAACGAGCGAACTCCGCGATCAGTAAATCATCGTCCGATACATGCTCAAGGGTCTCAAACGATACGATGATTTCGAAGGTGCCGTCTTCCAGTCCAGTTTCTTCGCCGCGGCAGGCGAGATACGAAGCACCCTGCGGAGCATGATTTTTCGAAGCATACTCAATCGCTTCCGCACAACAATCCACGCCGATCACTTCCGTCGCTCGCCCCTCCTCGATAAGCACTCGAACTCCGTAACCTGTCCCACAAGCAACATCTGCGACTCTCTTGCCAGCGACATATTCAGCGGCAAATCGGTATCGCGCCAAGTGAAACTCAGCTCGCCCCTCGTCAAAAATTGGCACCGTTGGATCCATCCGCTCACTGCGATTGTCGTATAACCACCGCACTGATGGATCCGTGATCGAGTACGCCCAGAGTTTCTCCAATCGATCCACTTTTGATCGCAGATTCTTAATCTGTTGGCTTTGATTGCGAATGTGTTGTTGCAACCGCTGAACCTGAGTTGACTCGCTACGATTGTCCATTTGAAAAGAGACCTGCACAATAGTTTCAAAATGTCGTTAATCGAGTAAAGTACATCAGGGGTTGATCGCGAAATTCATCATCGCGATTTGACGTGGAATAGTCTACCTGAGTTAGAATACCCCCTTCGTCCTTTGAAGACTACCTCAATCCGCTCGTCAACTCGTACTCTGGCGCAAACGACCAAGTCAGGATTAGCAGTTCGAAGCTGGACATATCGCTAAGCTTAGTCCCACGTTGTGTTAGCGGACACAACTGAACCAGACTGGCGTTGTATCGCTCTTCGCTGATCCTGGTTGTGAATTCGAAGTTGACCGGTTTAGCTCAGTCGAGCAACAATCTCAGGCCGTCCTGGTTCAATCGTCCGACCGCAAACACCTGGGCTCGCGAACGGCCTATCAGTTGGTCTCGACAGATATTGCAATCCCACCCCACGGGCCATTCCCCTTGAAACCACGCCGTCTGGACGGCGTGCGTTAAATGACTAGGTTTCGTCGCATTGGATGGTCGGCAAATTTCGTTTCACCGCTGACAGATCAACTCGAAAACGTCTGCCAAAGCGAACGGACTATCCTTTAAAGCATCGCAAGTTTTGCATCCGGTCTGTTTCACAACGCGGTCAAGCTGAACGAAAAAAAACGATCGCGCTTCAGATTTTTTTTTGAGACGTAGCCTCGCGTATGGGGCCGAAGCTCTCTATCGTTCGATTTGTCCTGTTCAATTTTGCAACGGTGTATTATTTTAATACACCAAGAATAAAAAAAAGCGGTCGATTGAAACTAGATAAACGTTTCAATCGACCGCTTCAAAATAACCGGAAAACATATCGAGGAGCAAAAATGAGCGATAATCAAATGATAATTGCTGGCCCGAACAGTGGAAAAATCCAACTGTTCGGACACTGCCTCGTCTCGGTTCCGCCCCCATCCGTTTCCGCTTTCGCAGATCCGGGGGCTTTCACCACTTCCAATTCTTCTTTATGCAAAGGTTATGCCAATCGGGATAACAAGAAACCCTTTAAATCGTTCAGCGACCCATTCGGAGAGGTCAGCATCTCCGTTGCCAAGTCGAACGCAATCTGGATCCCTATATCCGATATCCGACGAACTCAATTCGTTTGTACAGCGAAGGCTCGGCCTGAGTCGCCGAAAATTAGTTTCGGTCGTCAAATTTCAAAGGGTGGGCTAATCCTACAGCGCCGGCTCGATGCAAGCTGTAGGCCAGCCTTTCCAGGCTGACGCCGTTTACTTGGTTTGTGCCAAACCGGGAGGATTGGGTCAGCCTGGAAAGGCTGACGTACATACCTTGCGCTGTAGGACTAACGCCGCTTTTTGAAAACCGTGCAAATCCAATAGCTAATCACCATCACGATGAGTGGCAACAGTTCCACCAAGTTAAAGTAGACGGATTCGTTGGCGATCCCTTGGACCGATACGTAATACGTATATGCGAACATGGCCATCACCAAACCACAAACGATTAACAGCAGGACTCCCGAACTTCCAGACCAGGAATTCGCACGACGCTTTTTTAAATTCTCGTTCATGGTTTCCGCAACCAAAGTGAGGCGAAATGAGTTAACCAAGTCCAGTATGACTCAAGGGATTCGTTTAGCAACCCATCGGTGGGAGGGCTGGTGTTCTCTACGTCGAATCCCAATTTGGGATTCCGTGACTCGGCGCGCCGGCTAACGGCTAGACGCAGCCTCAACATGATCACTGAAAAAGGGGTGAAGCTATTTGTCAGGCAAAACATGCGACCATATTTTGACGATCACGTTTTGTGCGTCGATCACTGGCGTCCGATATTCTGCCGCGACCTTTAAGTGCACCTTTTTCAGCAATCCCATTTCCTGGGCAACTTGCTTTTCTTCGGTCCACCGGGGTCCTTTGGTTGCCAGCAGTCGGCCCGCTTCTAACCAATAGTGGTTTAGCCATCGACAGATTTTCCAAAGGGGGCCAACCGCGCGAGCCGTGCATACATCAAATCGAGAGGCGTCAAGCAGCTCTTCCGCGCGAAGCGGAAAGACTGTCGCCTCGATTTGCAATGTATCGACCATGTGTTGCAACGCGTTCGCTTTCTTGCCAACCGACTCACATAGAGCGATGTTTAGATCGGGCCGCATGATCGCCAATGTCAATCCAGGAACGCCCCCTCCAGAGCCGATATCAAGTACATGTTCGCCAGCATGAATCAACTCGGAAAGTTGAACGGTATCCAATACATCTCTAATCACGAATTTTTCGCAATCCGTATGTCTTGTTAAATTGAGCGAGCGATTCCAAGTCCACAGCGCCTCGGCATAGGCAGCGAGTTGATCGCTGCAATCTGTCGGCAACTCGATGGAGAACTCTTCGAGCTTCTGCCGCAGTAGTGAATTCAATTGGGTCAAAGGTTGGTTATCTCCGTGTTTGAAGTCGCCAGGAAAAATCGGGTCACATGATAGAAAATAGGAGCCGCAAAACAGATCGAATCAATTCGGTCGAGCACACCTGCGTGACCTTGCACTAACGTCCCATAATCCTGTACGCCTCGATCTCGCTTGATCGCCGACATCGTCATGCTCCCAGAAGAAGCCATCACCGAAATCAAACAGGCCATCAAACCCGAACCGACAATTTGGAAGGGCGTAATTGGCATTACGGCTTGAATGAACATGCCGATCACTAATGTACAACACGCGGAACCGGTCAAGCCTTCCCAGGTCTTGTTGGCGTTGATTGAGGGTGCGATGACGTGACGCCCCGCAATCCGGTCCCAGACAAAATGCAGCAAGTCACTGATTTGCACAATGATCACAAAGTACAAAAGCAGGCCGGTTGTCGTTCCGTTCGTCCACGTCTCCCATACATTTGTCTCTGTGTTAAATGTTCTCAAGGGCTCCAGATACAGTAGCGCCGGTGCATGGCTCAACGCAAATACGCAGATCAACAGTCCAAATTGTATCTTGGCAATGCGTTCCAAATATCGCTTGGAATCGTCGGCAAAGGCGATTCTTCCGGCTACGAACAACGAGGCGTACACCGGAATAATGAAAATGAATAACTCGGCAAATCGACCTCGGTTGGGCAGATTCGGTAAAAAACTCAAATCCTGCAACGAGATTAAAAAGTACTGGAGTGGTGTAAACAGAAAGAAGACCCAGAACAACGTGCGATGATCGCCGCGGCGCGTGGGTGTCATCGTAATAAACTCGCGTAACGCCCAAAACGACAAAAACCCGAAAAACACTAACGTAAACGTACGGCTAATCATCAAAGCCAATACTAGAATGACCAGTAGTGCGATCCAAGCAACGATCCGTCGATTAAACGAGCGGATGACGGCAGGGTCGATGAGCGACTCGGATTGTTTGCGAATATATCTGCCAACCACGAATAGGGCGAGCAACACCAGCAAATTACAAGCCAGCAAAATGATGCTCGGCCCGCTAAACTGGCGAGTATCAAAGAAAAACCCTAATAGTGTCGGCATTTCAGGCAACAGATTCATCCGTATATTCAAACGTTATTTTGGTTCAGTTGCGAAAATGGGAAGGGTTCAGTCGAAAGGACAAATCCGAATTCAATTCATCATGCGGTATCCCGCGTTCATTCACACTGGATGGAATCCATGCTGTCAGCCAATTAAAACCGCTCTGACTGCAAACGACGGCCGCGTGAGCAGTGACCTTGTTTACAAACAACGCCTGAGCTGGGCAGGGGATGTCATCCACCCGAAACTCCCCATCATGTTTCTTTGAGGTCCACGATCGCCTTTCTGGCTCGGTCCAGAAATTCTGATTTGCCTTCCCCCGATTCCAGCCACATTGGCGGACCAATCGTGATGCTGGTAAGTAGTGGAAGCGGGAGTACCTCACCTTTGGGCATCACCCGATTCATGTTATCCAAAAATACTGGCACCAGTTCCAGGTCGGGACGGCGTTTTCCCAAATAGAACAATCCACTCTTGAATTGTCCAAGTTCACCATCCGGACTGCGTCCTCCTTCGGGAAAAATAATCAGTGAATAGTCCTCTCCCATTTCACGTAGCAACATATCCACGGGACTGTTGCGCTTGCTGACATCCTTGCGGTCGATCAAACAAGCGTTGAAGACCGTAGCCATGTATCGGCGAATCGGACCTCCATCCCAGTAATCTTTGGCCGCAACGGGTCGAGTCACACTGCGAATCTGTCGTGGCAACGATGCCCACAAAATCAATGCGTCGACATGGCTGGTATGATTCGCAAAGTAAATGCGTTGACAGGTATCCGGTTGGCAATCGACCCAGCGCACAGTTGCGCCTGAAAAAAATTTCGCCAATCCGACCAAAACCGATACTGTTACCTGTTTCATCGACCCAACCGATCACCATGCGTCACATTCAGCATTCTAGCAAGGATGCCCGTTTTTGCGAACGAGTTCCACGTCGGAATGGAAGATCATCGTCAAATTCGCCAAACTGTCATCAAAATTAACCGATTGCAACAAAAAACAGGTCAATCTCACTCTTGCAAGATGACCTGTTGATGTGATGCATTCCTACGACGGACTAGTCCCAAGCCAGTCCGCCCGATTGATACTCGGTTACCGTCGATTCAAAGAAATTCTTTTCCTTCGACATATCCATGATTTCGCTCATCCAGTTGAAAGGATTGGGACTACCGTACTGGGCTGGAAGATTAATGCGTTCCAACCGACGGTCCGCAATGTATTGGACATAATCCCGAAACGCTCCGGCATTGAGTCCCAAAATCCCGTTCGGCAAACAGTCTTTCGCGTAAGCGATTTCCAACTCAACGGCCTCCCGAATCCGGTCGACCATCTCTTGTTTGAAGGCAGGTGTCCACAACTCTGGATTCTCACTGCGAATACCATTGATCAAATCGATACCAAAATTCAAATGTATAGACTCATCGCGCAGAATATATTGGAACTGTTCACCAATCCCGGTCATCAGATTGCGACGCTGAAAGGACAAGATCATCACAAATCCTGTATAGAAGAAAATTCCTTCCATGATCACGTAAAAACCGATCAGATTCTTCAACAGTGCTTGTGCACCCTCGAGCGTTGAGGTTGTGAAATCCGGATCGAGTAACTCCTGGGTCAACTCCATTTCGAAGGCATCCTTGCGAGCGATCGCCGGAATTTCTCGATACATATTAAAGATTTCACCTTCGCTCAATCCAAGACTCTCCACCGCGTATAAAAACGTATGGGTATGAACGGCCTCTTCGAAAGCCTGTCTCAGCAGATACTGGCGACATTCGGCGTTGGTCACATGTTTGAAAATCGCCAACACCAGATTGTTTCCGACCAGGCTCTCTGCGGTGGCAAAAAATCCCAGATTACGCATAATCACCAATCGTTCGTCGCTCGTTAACTGATTGCCTTTCCAGATTTCGATGTCCCGATTCATGGGTACTTCCGTAGGCATCCAGTTGTTGGCACAACCATTTGTGTAATGCTCCCAGGCCCATTTATACTTCAGCGGCATCAACTGGTTGACGTCAACTTTATGGTTATTAATCAGACGCTTTTGATCGGCATCGACTCGTGTCGCTTTTCCGGTTAGTACCTCGGACTCTCGCAAAACGGTGGCCATGTTGTTGCTCCTTGTTTTCAACATGTTGACAGGTTTTTAACAATACACTTGATTCTACTGGCATGCTTCACAATCGGGATCATCCAATTTGCAGGCACGTGCCTCAGGTCTCCTTTCCACATTCAGTGAACTCGACTCGCTACGGTGGGTCATCCATCGAGGTTGCATCCCGTACTTATTGATGTCCACGGTCGATTTCTCGACATTGGTTTTCCCTAGTGACCGCAAATAGTAAGTCGTTTTCAACCCGCTACGCCAAGCCAATTTATACATTTCATCCAATTTGCGGCCATTGGCTTGCGAAATATACAAATTCAAAGATTGCCCCATGTCAATCCACTTCTGGCGTCGACTGGCACACTCGATCAACCATTTCGGCTCGATCTCAAAACTGGTAGCGAAGCGTCGACGAATATCTTCCGGCAATTCAACAATGTCGGCCAACGTCCCTTCGTGATACTTGAGCTGCTCCAACATATCTTTACTCCAGAGATCGCGAGCCTTCAATTCGTTGACCAGATTGATATTCACTTGAGTGAATTCGCCGGAAAGATTGCTCTTCGCAAACAAGTGCTTGTACGTCGGCTCGATCGATTGGGTCACCCCAATGATTGTGGAGATCGTGGCCGTCGGCGCAATCGCCATCACATTGCTGTTACGCATGCCGTGACGGGCGACCTGGTCACGAACCACTTGCCAATCCATCGTGGAGGATTGGTCCATCTCGACCGGCATACCCCGATGTTGTTCCAGAACTTCGATGGTATCGATCGGCAACAGGCCCCGGCTCCACTTGGAACCGAGATACGATGTGTATGGGCCACGTTCGGCGGCCAACTTGGACGAGGCCATGATCGCGTAGTACGAAATCGCTTCCATACTTCGATCTGCGAATTCGACCGCTTCCTTACTGGCATAACTGATTCCACAAGCGGCCAAGGCATCTTGAAAGCCCATCAATCCCAAACCAACCGGTCGATGCCGTTGGTTCGCGTTCTTCGCTTCAGAGGTCGGATAGAAGTTGATATCGATCACGTTGTCCAACATCCGCACGGCCGTGTTGATCGTCTCTTCCAATCGATTCAAATCCAGCTCGCCATTTCGCACGTGTGCCAGCATGTTAATCGAACCCAGATTACAAACGGCCGTCTCCTGAGCCGAAGTATTCAGCAGAATCTCGGTGCACAGGTTACTGCTATGGACCACGCCAACATGATCCTGAGGCGACCGAATGTTTGATGGATCTTTGAACGTGATCCATGGATGACCCGTTTCGAAGACTCGTGTGAGCATTTTACGCCACAACTCGACCGCCGAAATCTGGCGGAACAAGCGGATTTTTCCGGCTGCCGCCTCCCGCTCATAATGCTCATATCGTTCTTCGAATGCCTTCCCATACAAGTCGTGCAGATCGGGAACTTCATCGGGACTGAACAAGGTCCAATGACCCTCGTCGTGAACTCGCTTCATGAACAAGTCGGGAATCCAGTTTGCGGTGTGCATGTCATGCGTCCGCCGCCGATCATCTCCGGTGTTTCTTCGCAAATCCAAAAACTCTTCGATATCCAAATGCCATGACTCCAGGTAAGAACAGACCGCGCCTTTGCGTTTGCCCCCCTGATTCACAGCAACGGCCGTATCGCTGACGACCTTTAGAAACGGAATGACTCCCTGGCTCCGCCCGTTTGTCCCTTTGATGTGCGCATTGGTCGCTCGAATGTTGGTCCAGTCGTTTCCCAACCCTCCAGCCCATTTCGAGAGTCGCGCGTTATCCGATATCGCCTTGAAAATATGGTCCAAATCATCGTCAATTGTGCTCAAATAACATGAACTCAGTTGCGGATGGCATGTCCCTGAATTGAATAGTGTCGGCGTCGCGGATGTGAAACGGAACATCGATAAAATGTTATAAAATTCGATGGTCCGGTCATTGCGCTGCTCGCCTTCCCCGAGCGACAACCCCATGGCAACCCGCATCCAGAAATACTGGGGAGTTTCGATGCGACGCCCCTCGACATGCAGCAGATAACGATCGTAAATCGTCTGCAACCCGAGAAACGGGAACAACTCATCGCGACTGGAATCCAACGCCTCGGATAACCGGACCAAGTCAAATTCTTTCAGGCGAGGATCAATTCTGCCATGGTCCACTCCATGATCGATATACTCTGCAAACTTCTCACGATAAAGCTGTTGCAGGTCGCCATTGACGGCCGTCCGCCCCAAGGCTTGCCGATAGATCGTGTTCAGCGTAAACCGCCCTGCAACTCGATCGTACGACGGATCAATTTCAATTCGAGCCCGCGCTGCAAGCACCATCGCTTCTGCAATTTCATCAGGTGTAATTCCGTTGTAGAACTCCCCCTGCACCGCATTATACAATTCCTCAATCACCTGCGAGTCCAAATCTCGACAAGCATGTTCGAATTGCAAACGCAATCGTTCCAAGTCCAATGATTCCAGCGATCCCGCTCGATTGACCATCATCGCGGGTTTCGGTGTCTCCGGTGTCGGCTCATCAATTGCCAGACGTTCGCGACGCCGCGCATGCTCCTCACGATACAAAATGTATCGGCGCGCGACCTTATAGAATTCGTTTCGCATCAACTCGAATTCAACTCGATCCTGAACCTTCTCGACGTCTACGCCGCCAGTCGACTGCGCTTCGGAGCCGATTTGATCGACGACTTCATCCGTCATCTGGTCGATTTTTGACAGCAACTCCGGATCCAACTCAGAGATGTCGATCGCCTCCTGTTCCGCACAAAAAGCTTTCTGTATTGCTCGAGCAATCAACGTGCGATCAAATGGCACAATCCGACCGTCCCGTTTACGTACCAGCATTTCCTGTTGAGTTGCATTCAGCATCACTCATCTCCTTCAATCCATTGGGTTTAACGCGATCGTATGGACACAGCTTCAACCGCCGACACGTTCAGCATTTGTCTTGATGCCAGATAGACATGACACGGTTGGTCGGAATGTCCAACCAGCAACGACGCGGAACAATTCACGCTTCCTTGCCATACTTGTCGCCTACCTGCGCACTACCGATTCTGCTGCCAAACAATGTTTGGGTTCCAGCGTCTACTATTGATCCCTTGAGCGGACCATCGTTCGAGTCTTTTCCCTCGAATCACGGTCCGAATATCCGCACTTCACTGCGGACCAACCACCGCTAGCAGTCTCCCGTTACCTGTCGAAAGACGCGAGCTGGGCTCAGGGTCAAAATTGGCGGTGGGACCCAATATATCGTTGTTCCGGCCAATGTCAACACAAAATATTGTGCTTTCATTAAACATTTCTGTCATCGGTCTTTCGGCTGCCAAAAGCGACTTTTTTGTCCAAAATTTTTTCCTGCTGGCTATTTTCGGAGATCGAACTAGCCGAAAATGTCATCCGGACTCGGCACTTCATTTGATGCGAGTCACCTGCCATAAATTAAACGTGCCTGACATGCTTCGCGATCCAACTTGCGTCTGCCAAACAGCGCGTGCGAGCGGAACCCACCGAACATCGTAAAGGAATTCAGATGAACCCTGCTCGAGACCAACTGGAACATACCGTTAAACAGCGAACTTGTGAGTCGGATCAAATTGGTGAAAAGCGGCAACGCATCGCGCTGGCGATTCTCGACCAGTCCCTCACCATCTCACAGCGGAATTTCAGATGTTTGGCCAATCATGATATTCAACTGCTCATGCAACTCTACGATCAGCAATTTTTTGACGGGATGTGCCAACAAACAATGCTTGAGAATCGAGATGTAATTCATTTTCGAGTCTCCAATCGCATGACCAGCGTTGGAGGTAAAACCACGGTCGAAATGACCCAATCCAACCTGGCAAAGTGCAACCGGACCGCCGGGAAACCAAACCTGACTCCTCCTCGAAAATTCGAAATCGCTATCTCCGCAATCCTGTTGTTTGGCACGACGTTCGAAACCTCCGCAGGTTCCTCAACTGAACGGCTGGCGGATGTGCAATCGCCGAATGCTCAAGCGAATTTTCAAATTGCTGGTCAACCCGATTCGAGCAGCCGAGTCCGCGTCGCAGGATTGTCCTGCGTTGATCGACTCGATGCGCTGTTGCGGATTTTCGAACACGAACTACTGCACCTCATCGAGTTCCTTGTTTGGCACGATTCGAGCTGCAGCGCACGGAGGTTCCGTGAAATCGCCTTTCGATTATTCGGTCATCGACAGTCCAACCACCAGTTATTCACCCCTCGCGAAGCTGCAGAACTGTCACAGGGAATCGCGGTCGGCGATTACGTGGGCTTTTGCCATGCCGGCCACCAGTACATGGGATACGTCAACCATATACATAGGCGCGCGACGGTGCTCGTCCCCCACCAGAAAGGGGTCCGCTATGTTGATGGCAAACGCTATGCAAAGTTCTACGTTCCGTTACGTCAGTTGCAACGCCTTTCTACCTGAAACGTACATCAAGCCACGATGCAACGAATCCCCTGCGTCACACTTGACGGTGATCAAGCGCAGGAGCACGCTCGGGAACTCATCAACCAAGATTCAACGTCGACGTCGACGAGGCCGAGTTTCGGAATCCTGATCGTCCTCTTCGCCATCTTCGACCTCAGTGACGTCACGTGGAAGCAATGTTTCAGCTTCGGCTAGCAAATAAGCCGCGATTGCGGAGACTGTTGAGTTCTTTACCAGATACTCGGGAACCGCTTGATCTAACCGATCGTTCTGGGTGTGCCAGGCGTGCCGATAATTGGCTCGACCCGTTTTGCCCCAAAAGAAACCCGGAACGCCAACCGCGTTAAATGGCGCATGGTCACTAGCTCCTCGTTGCGGCATCCGGTTTCCTGATTTAGCGTGAATGGGTACTAAATCGGGGAAGGCAAAATTCATCGGTTCGATGATTTGTTTTAGCATCGGTTCCATCGCATGCGTGCCAGTGAGCGATTCCTGTTGGTTGGTACCACTGTCGTCGACAAACACCGCTGAAATTTTGGTTCGCTCCTCTTCGGTTAGCTCCGCAACATAGCCGCGGGAACCAAGTAACCCTTGTTCTTCGCCTGTCCACAAAATAAAGCGGATCGTCCGTCGGGGTTTGATTCCTGCAGCCATCAGAATCCGGGCGGCCTCCATCGTAACACTTGATCCAGTTCCGTTGTCAACAGTCCCTTGAGAACCAGGACCATCCCAACTGTCGAGATGTCCAGAAATAATTACGACCTCGTCGGGAAGCTCGGTGCCAACAATTTCAGCGATCGTGTTATAACACGGAATGGGACCCTTGGTAAATTTATGATTGAGATCGAACTCAACCACGACCTCTTGGTCGTCAGCAATTCGACTGTTAATTGCATCGTAGTCGGATCGACGTACATATACATTGACGTCTGTGGGCAAGTTGTCAAAATCAAGCTGACGAGCTCCAGAAACGGCGCCCGTTCGCACCAACTCGTCGCGCGATGCTGTAATGGTGCCAATGATCCCGGCAGTTCGCATCCGGTCGAGAAACGGGCTCTCTGAAGCACCGAGCGGACGTAAAATCCATGCGCCCTCCAATTGATTTGCAATTTCGTCCAATTCCTCAACGGTTTTTGGTTCACGAAAGACTCGTCCCTGCTGAGGTCCGTTTGTTCCGACCGACCAGGCGCGGGTCGTAAACTCGAAAATCCGTTCGTCGGGTTCAACCATCCGGCCCGAACTGGGGCCGCGGTCAAATCTCACCGGAAACGTTCCCCACTCGTGCAACCGCACATTCTGCAACCCAAAGGACTCAAACTGCTCAGCTGTCCAACGGTTAGCCTGTTCCAAGCGGGACGAAGCGGTCAACCGCGAACCAATTTGCTCACAAAGATAGGTCAAATGTTGCATCGCTTGATTACGATTTTTGCCTTCATCAATAATTCGCATTAACGCATCAAGTCTCTCTTCGCTGACGCCAAATCGATTCATCAATTCGGCTCGTTGGGCGTCATCGATATCGTCGTTCGCTGCCAACTGACCGAGCGCGGCAAACGAAAGGACAACCATGAAAAACAGCAACAGCATGTAGTTTACGACTGCCAGTTGATGATTGACATTAAGCGACGGGTTCGCAGTCCGAAGTTGTCCTGATCGCTCCCAAAATCGCTGCCGAATCACCCGACCCAAATTCATCATCTTGTTTCTCCGATCGTATTTATGTTGTTGAATAAACCGGCAACCTCATTCCGCTTGGGATACTATGCGGGATTCAACACCGTAAAACAACCCGGTACGAAGACGTTTCTCCAACTGACACAAATTTACTGTCATTTTTTTCACAAGTCCGATTTCCATTGAACGCAACCGAAGCGGCAGGGTTCAATGCGGCATCTCAATCCAATCATACGAAAGGCCAATCGGCACGAGACGGTCGAGTGCTGCCTTGCAACCCAAGCTCGGTTTTGTATCGAGCCAACCCCAGCGTTTAAATGCCAGGTTGCCCACAGAAGCCGCTTTAAATTCGAACGCGTTTCCGACAACTCATTCAACCGCCTAATCCTACAGCGCCGGCTCGATGCAAAGCTGTAGGCCAGCCTTTCCAGGCTGACGCCGTTTATCTGGTTTGTGCCAAATCGGGAGGATTGGGTCAGCCTGGAAAGGCTGACGTAAATACCTTGCGCTGTAGGACTCAGAGGGTGCCGGCTCACGACGTGGTCACGAATCTATCTCTTGAGACGATATCGATACCCAATGTCCTGTCGTCGAGAATAGCGGGAGTCAGCTCCATCGGTACCGGAGCCGCGTCGCTGCGAGTCTAACGCCTGCGATCACATTGTAAAGCACACATTTTGTCCGAGTTCAATACAATGAACTCAGTTACCGTCCTGCGCTGTCGCAATTCTGATCGAGCACGTTTCGAGATTGCCCATGCTAAACGCGCACGCGACGGCGGCTGAGTAGAAACGCGCTCATTCCCATCAGGAGCAGACTGCATCCTGGTTCGGGAATGACATGAACGGACCACACTCCAGGGTTATTAAATACGCGGCCCGTGTCAGCATTACCGCCATGCGGAGCAATCCCTCCTTGATCCACAATGTCGGGAAATATTGAGAGGTTGTTGGTTGTGAAAATCGATCGAATCGGATCTATGGCAAGTGCAGTCTCGAGGAAGATAAACCATTCGACAATGTCCCCGAGCGAATTAGTAGAAACAACAAAACTCTCCGAACTTAATGACGTCGTATGTGTCAATAGATTTCGACCGTCAGAAAACGAAAACGTATTCGGCAGGATGCCCTGGTTGGAGAGGTTAGGGGCGAGCGCAGACGCCATCGTGAACGAACCGGTGACGCTCATGCTCGTATCGTAGGAACCAACAGGCGGAGTCCAGTCATCAATGTCGTTAAATAGGTTGCCGACGTAGGTATAGACAATGTCTGCTTGAACCGGAACAGGCTGAACAATCAGTTGTACGATGAGCAGACCGGAAACGCATATCGTTAATGCAGTCAGCTTCTGGCTCCACGTTGAGTCTCGTCTCACACACGTATTATGGACACGATTTGTCTCATTCGTGGAATGTGGCTCTCGAATATAAAATCGACTTAGGCAACTCATTGATCATCTCCGGTCGTTAAACTGTGCCAAAAAACTGTTGAAACGTCTTACCTCAACTGAAACACTTCAACAGAAATAAGTTTCAGTCCCTTTAACCAATCAGAATTCGCACGGAATGTGCGACAGTGTTCGGCGAGTTTCCTAAAAATACCAGTTATTTCCGGACTTCTGGACGGGATCAACGCCGCAAGTACCGCAGTTGCCGGAATTCGATTTCGTCGACGGGGTTTTTTCCGAAACGTCCCCGGATGCGTTAATCATCACCTGCTCGTTGGCTTCAACTCGTAAATTGACGTCGCTGCACTGGGCAGTTTCCGAGACAATTTCCTCGGCACCGGTACGGAACATCAAACGGGTTTCATTCTTGTTGACCACGACGAAAAAGTCGGTCCCACGAGCCGCAAAGGCAACGTTTGGACTTTGATAAACTCGACTTCCAGGAACTTGGAGGACCTGCCGGATGCGAATCCAACCGCGGCGAATCAAGCCTTCCTGGTCACCCTCGAGGGTCAGCTCAAACGTCGTATTGGGGCCGCAGGTCAACGAGCGACCATCGGGCAACCAAAATTCAGCTTGTCCAACGCTGTTACAGATGCGGCAACGGCATCGCCGAGCCGATAGATCGCTTCACGTTTGCGCAAGTCACCTGCATTTGAGTTCATTAACTCAACAAGCGCCGGACCATCGCCTGAGACGAACCCAGCGTTTTTGGTGCAAGCAAATAATCGCTCGAACACCTACTCGAAAACATCTCAATCCATAGCAATCAATCAGAATTGACGTCAAAACTGCGACAATGTTATCCGAGGATTTCCATGAAAACTGCCTGCTTTTGGTTTCGCGAAAGGCCAGATTCATGTTCTCGGGAATAAGAAATCGATCGTGGCGCCCCAATTGTTGATTATAATACTAAAGTTGTCTATTTTTGAGCGCGAACGAGCTGTACCAATGAACCCTGCACCATCAAATCCGGGAACCGTCAGCCTGTTGATTGCAAAGGCGAAGACTGGTGATGGCACTGCCTTAGCCCAATTGCACGCACTGTATTGGCCTCGACTTGTGGAGTTGGCTCGCAAACGGATGGAACGACGTCCGATTCGCGACCGCGATGCTGAGGATATCGCGCAAGACGCTTTCATCGCCATGTACCAAGCGTTGCAGGACGGGAAACTGCCGAAGATGCACAGTCGCCATCATTGGTTGGCGTTTCTAACCCATCTGATTGCCTGCCGGGTTGTCAACGAGTTTCAGCGGGGGATCGCTTTGAAACGGGGGGGCGATGGCAAACTACTCACCGAGCGGGCCGAACATTTGTGGAGCAATGCGGTGGACCGCGAACACTCTCCTGCCCAACAAGCAATTCTGGCCGACTGTTATCAATATTATTTGGATTGCCTGCCGGAGTACCTCCGTGAATTTGCGGAATTGCACCTGGCCGGCCTAAGCACCATTGAAATCGCTCGTGAATTAGGTTGTGTTCGAAGAACCGTCGAGCGAAAACTTCTCGTCCTGGAAGAACATTGGCGATCGATTTCGACAGCGTACTACGAGTTCGATGGTAGGTAACACCAACAATTTTGTTCGCTCATTGCCGCAAAAATACGGCCAATCTTGATAATGAGGTACTCGGAGGGACCGTCGAATGAAAACTGATCGCAATTTGAAATTGACGGAATTAAGTTGGATCGATCAGTGTGCCGACCAGTTTGAACACCTTTGGCGTATGGGATTGCGCCCCCGCATTGACGAGTTTGTATTGGACAATCGGAGTAAAATTGACGAATCAACGCCTATCCAATTGATCGCCGAATTGATCAAAGTCGATTATGCCTGGCGATTGAGAATGGGAGAGCGTCCGGCCGTCGATGATTACCTGGCATTGCTGGAACGAAGCTGCGAATCAATCAAGGAATCAAAGAAACCTTTGAATTCATTTGCAGACCGTTCCAACACGGTTCGGCCCGTCACGTTAGACGGTTCGGACCGCGGTCAAGCAACCCATTCGCTCGGTGACTTGACGGATGATTTCATTGAGGACCTAGTTCGCGATTTGAATGAAATCGAACGCCATGGGAACTCCTGTGAATACGTTCGGTCAATTTCGGGGTCGACTCCAACGGACTCGTCGCCTAAAGGTGGGCGCGATTTCACTTCCGCGATTGATCCTGAAAGCGCGATTCAACCGGTGAGCATTGGTCGATTTCGACTGATTCGACAAATTGGTAAGGGATCGTTCAGCGAAGTCTATATGGCCAAAGACGTTGAACTCAATCGTCAGGTTGCCATCAAGATACCACTGTTGCATCAAGCGCCGGACGCCAATGAAACGAAACGGATCATGCGAGAGGCGCAAGCGGCTGCCAGGCTCAATCATCCAGGTATTCTCAAAATCCTCGATATCGTCCACTACAATGACCGCCCGGCGATTGTCAGCGAATTGTTAGAGGGCGAAACATTGCGTGGAGCGCTTCAGGGCAAACGTGAATTCTCGCCACAGGAAAGTGCGAAACTGGCGCGAGATTTGGCCGAAGCAATACACTACGCCCATCGCAGTGGCGTCATTCATCGCGATATCAAACCCTCTAACGTTTTTTTATGTCGCGACAGGCAGCCGGTGATTCTTGATTTCGGGTTGGTGCAGATCGACGCCGCTGAAAGTTTAACCTATCCTGGTCAAATTCTCGGTACCCCCGCGTACATGGCTCCAGAACAAGCGGCGGGTCGATTGGATCGAGTGGACGCTCGTTCCGATGTTTACGCCTTGGGCGCCGTTCTGTTCGAACTATTAGCTGGAGTCCCGCCGTTTCAGGGGACAGCGCACCGCCTGATTCATCAAGTGCTTTTCGATGACCCTCGACCTCCGGCGCATTACCGTGGAGGAATACCGGTCGAACTCGCGACCATTTGTTTGAAAGCAATGGACAAATCCCCGGCTCGACGATACGGATCGGCTGGCGATTTGGCCGACGATTTACAACGATTTTTGGAGAGCCAGCCAATACAGGCTCGGCGCCCCAATGCGCTGCGTCGATGCATGCGCTGGTGTAGCCGTAATTCGCGCGTCGCCGGGTGGGGATTGGCATTAGCAGCGGTCTTGCTGGTCACAACCACGGCCGCACTGATGCTGAGTGTTGCCCAATCGAATCATGCGATCGCCGAAGCGGATGCACGGCGCGAGGTACAAGTGGTGGCATCGCGCAACTTGGCTGAAAGCGGGATTGGTAAACTCCTCGCCGATAATCCATCGGGCCTTTTCGATCTATTCAAGGCGTGTCGCATGGTCACGGATAATCCAGAGGAATTCTATTCGCGCTTGTTGTTGCTGGAGCAATGGCTCCTTGAATTCGAAGGGCAAATGACGTCGCTGATCGATAATCCTCGCGGCCAAAGTGTACACTACTCGGTCGACGGAAGCCAAATCGCCAGTTGTTCGAACGACGGTAAGATCCGAATCTGGAATACTGAATCGGATAACCAACAAGTTTTAATGTTGACAATGCCTGTTCTTTCCTTTGCAACCGGCGTCACTTTTTCTCCGAACGGTGATGAAGTCATCGTGACACAGAACAATGGCACCGCTGCTGCCTGCGATTTAAGAGTCGAAGCGCCAGGCTGGTTGACCGCAATCGGTCCCGGAACCTGCCGTTCACTCCAATTTGCCGACGGCGACAGCGGTCCCACTTTGATTGGAGCCTATGAGATTGAAGGAAAGAGTCTGAAAACGCGGTTCGAAGTCCGCAAACCTGGCGTGGCTGATGTTCAGTTCGATTTCACCCTCCCGGTCATGACGCATTCAAAAATGACCTTCAATTCGGATGGCTCACTGCTGGTCATCGCTGGCCTGCTCAAGGAACCTGGCGATACATCGGCATCGCTGGTGGTTGTCGCCGACATGACGACAAAACAACTACGCCAAGCGACGTTTGATGGGCTCAATGCCATTCCAGAGTTCGTGGTGTTCGGAGGGGAGGTGAACCGTTTGGCCGTGGCTTGGGGGGGTGGACGGATCACTGCGTTTGATCGGCAACTGCAATTACTGGCCGATTATCAACACGATGAGGATGTCAAACATCTGGCTCTCTGCCGTGCCGGGCGGCGACTCGCCTCAGCTTCATTTGATTCAACCGTGAAGGTCCTTGATCTAAATCTGGATCAACCGACGCAGCATTCACTCACGTTGAAACATGGCGGACCTGTGTTGAGCATTGATTTCGATTCGAAGGGTGAACGAATTGCCAGTGGTGGATTCGATGCTTGCGTTCGCGTTTTTTCGGTGGCGACCGGGGACCTGCTGGATATCTTTCATCATCAGGATGTTGTAACCGGCGTCCAGTTTCATCCTTCGCGATCCGAGGTGGCGTCGATTTCAAGCGACGGGACGTTACGGACTTGGGCCATCCCCATGCGAGCCAGACGCGAGCATCAGGTCTTGACGCACCCATATCGGGTCTGGTCCGTCGAGTTTTCGAGTGATGGGAAGCAGTTGTTGACCACATCGCAGGAAGGTTCCGCTCATATTTGGAATGTTGCAAGTGGACAACCGGTCGGAACGCCAGTTCGTGTCCCATCGGACTTGGTGTCGGCGCGATTCAATCCGCGAGATAATCGTGAGTTGCTACTGACGAATCTGCACTCGGTGATTTTTCATCGTTTGGACGGTCAGCCCTCACCGTGGGATTCCAATCAGGTCTTATCCTCTTTTCGGCAGGGCCGGTATTCGCCTGACGGCCGGTTCGCTCTGGTTTCGACAGATCTTGCCCAGTTTTGGTTATTTGAATTGGATGTTGAAATGGCGGGTGCCGAAAACCAAGCAGGCTCGATCGTTGACAACAACGATACTCGATTCAGCACGCCGTCAAGTTACAAGGCGCGGCTGATCCAACAAGCTTCGCCCGTGACCGATGTCGCCTTTCATCCCAACAGTCGACTCTTTGCGACGGGAACTCGCGACGGGTCAGTGCATATTTGGTCGGTTGACGGCGTCCGCGAGGTCGTACCGCCGCTGCAACATCAAACCGCGATCGAATCGATTGCGTTCAGCCCCGATGGAACAACCTTGGCTGTCTCGACTCGCGATATGCGTATTCGACTGTGGAACACCGCTGACTGCTCTCAGACAATTCGCAGCTTTGGCGGCAATGGAATCGTTCAGAGTATGGCGTTCAGTCCGTGCAATCGACTGTTGGCAACTGCATCTTCAACCGGTATGATTCGGCTGTGGGATGTGCACACCGGTTTACCGGCTGGACCGGTCATGACTCATGAAATGTTTGCCACTTCGGTCGCCTTCAGCCCCGATGGTTTATGGTTGGCGTCTGGAGCGTTCGATAAAACGGCGCGATTATGGTCGATACCCACCAGCTCTCGCCCGGATGCGATGACCCCACTCGAACAATTGGAGCAAGTCGAAGGAAGAGTTCAAAGGGTTCTTGGCATACCACAAGACTCACTGGGAAACATCCCTTCAATCAATCCAAATTTCTAGGTGATCAATTTCGCGATGCGAATTCATGGCTGCGACATGTCAACGATCGCAGCATTCCAAACAAGTTCAGGCAAAGCATCGCGTCCGGCTCGGGAATCGTGGACATGCTCGGACAACGTGCCCTTGAACAGGAACCACACAGACGCTACCAGTCGATGACTGAAACGACCGCCCAGATACAAAGATTCTGCAAACGGCTACCTGTATTGGCCCATCGCAGTTTCTCAGGTTATCGATTCACAAATATAGTGTAGCGATATTCGCTATTTTTTGGCCTGGCAATTCTAAAAGTCTCGACTCCTGACCAGGGAATCATCGGAACAAGTTTGGAATTGGTCAGCTCAAACGCCCGTCGACGACAAGGACGACGATGACTGTTGCAATCGTCTAAATCTTGTTAAATACTCGCCGGTCTTGATCAATTAAGAGTTCGGATTGCTGAGTATCAGCGTCCGGTTTTTACGGCCTGAACCTAACCCTAATCTCTAACCTGGACAGAGCACTAGATGGAAAAGACCGCCAACAAGCGGACGTGGGTCGAAAATTGCTGGCGGGGGAGGACGGGTCAGCATTGCCATGAATTTATGAACCATCGCTTGGACTCCAGATCACGGAAACGCGTTCTGTTAAGCCTCGGGTCGAAATGAATCAACTCTTATCAGGGTTTTGCGTCAGGGTTTTTTGCCAACAAGGTCATTTGATTTTGACCGAAGATCGGCTCTTTAAGTGTCAGAGCAAAGACACCATAGTTGTTTGACGGACCATCCATATTTGTCAATGTCAACTCAACAGGTCTGCAAGAATCGCATTTACGACATCGATCTGCGACAAAAAAGTTTAATCCGATCGGAACATTTATTGAGTTGCCATTTTCGTCGAGGACGACCAAAATGTATGAAGTTTGCACGTATTTCAAACTGAATACCACGTTTCTGAGCGGGCGCGGTATCTCACCGTCTCCTTCAAGTTCGAAAGAGACTCTGTTTCGCCCATGAATATCTGTGACCAAAACATTCGATCCAACTATTCTTTCGCTTGCATCTTGGATTGCTTGCCGTACATCACCAACGCGATCAGTTCCCAAAGCGGAACAAACCTCATGTTGGCTACATTTCGCATCAGATGAATGGGCAGCCATATTAACTTCGCTTTTGCCGATAGGATCTCCCTCGATACATCCCAATTCATCTATTCGGGTGTCAGAGGCGATAACTCCGGAATGTGGAAATTTAAAGTCACAGCAGTGGGAAGCATACCAATAAACGCCGTCTTCCTGGTACAAGAAGTGTGTCGGGATGTTGGGTGGAACGCTCATAAGTTTTTCTTTCGTTGGTATGTTGCTTTACATCAAAAATACACTATCGAGGGAGTCGTCGGACCAAACGTAGGCCGATAACAGGCGACTTACTCGAAATCGAACTGTCGTGTCGAAAAAAAACAACTCCTCCGTTCCTGAGGCTAGTTTGGATGTTTTTCCGGTCGTTTTCCGAGAGGCCAAATGCATAACGCCGACTCGGGTCACCCGGAACCTTGAGGTCATGAGTTCCGTCCGTTTCATAGACCTTGACCAGCGTCCGCGCTGGGGAATCCGTCCAAACGGCAGGCCCACTCAGCAAGCGATGGACAGCGGGATCATATGGAGTTTTGTCTTGTTCGACAAACGAGGTGGCCTCGAAATCGGTATCCCCCCAAGGGAATCGTGTCGTTCCTCCATTGGTCACCACAAAGGCCATTTCCCACACGCTAGGGAGTTGTTTGCCCACCGCTTCGGCGTATGCGACCGCCACATCCCATGGCAGTGAATGTGCGGGATCGTCGGGAAGCTGCTCATCTAAGCCGGTCAACGAGGGAAAGACTTCTCGAACCTCGCGAACCGTGACCGGATATTGATCGATCAAGAAGGGAGCAACGTCCCGCGATAGGCCAGCGATCTCCAAAGAGATATCCGGGTGATTTGGAAATTCCAGGCGTCCTCCGGCAATAAATGCCATATTCGGACTGGCGGCCATCAATTTGGAAAAACGGATGGGTTCAAGCACCGCAACCGAATTGTGCCAATTCCACGACAAGTGAGCTGGCGCGGTGATCCCCTTCAAAGACTGTACCCCCGAGGAAGTTTCGCGATGAGCCGTTTTCCGCACCTGGAATCGTGCGGTAGACCTCTTGGTATTGACCGTCAAAATTCGCGATGATCTTGTAAAAGCCCGGCTTAAGTTTGTTGATGCTTCGGGTAGGTAGCTCCTGTCCCGCCTCAACATCCCAATCGACAGCTTCATCGTTAAAAGGAATGCACATCACGGTCTCCGCATCACTTTCAATCATGAATCGGGTTTGGGGATTGTCAATGTACTGCTGATATTTAATCCAACCCACGACGACCAACAAAATCAAACTCATCATCCCAATGATGGCCGGGGCCGCGAATCGACGAACTTGATGCTTGACAACTCGAGCTTCAAGGTGTGGATATGCCTTCACCGATTCATTGGCAACGAATCGATTCAGATCATGAACAAGCTCTCCCGCAGTATGATATCGATCCTGTGGATTCTTCGCCAAACATTTTAACACAATCGCGTTTAACGCGGCTGGAATTCCCCCACGAACGGCTTGGGGAGGGCGTGGTTCTTCGTTGATGATATCGTCGAAGATCGACTCGGAGGCACCACTGAACGGGAGTTCACCCGTCAACAGTTGATAAAGAATCACACCCAATCCGTAGACATCCGTCCAAGGCCCAACCTGCTTGGATTTTCCGGTCACTTGTTCCGGAGACATGTAGGCCGGCGTGCCAATCGGTTGACCCGTTTTTCCAATAGATTCAACCGCAGGCAGTTTGCTGTGCGAGAGGCCAAAATCGAGGATATGAGGTTTAGAGTCCCCATCCACCATGATGTTTCCGGGCTTCAGATCTCGATGAATAACACCCTTGGAGTGGGCATATTCAATCGCCTTAGCAATAACGATAAGAAAACGACAAGCGTCAAGAATTTTGATTTGTCGCCGATGAGACCACCGGGAGAGAGTCATGCCTTCAATGTAATCGCTGATGATGTAGGTCAAGTCCTCAGAGTGCCCCACATCGTAAACTCGGACAATATTAGGGTGCTTGAGTTGACTGGCTGCACGCGCTTCCCGCAACAGGAGATTCTTGTGTGTGCGATCCATCCGAGGTATTTTAATGGCAACCTCGCGTTGAAGCTGTTTGTCCCATGCCAAAAAGACAACACCATAACCTCCGGCGCCTAAACGCTTTGTAATCTTGAAGCGGTCTTCCAGCATCTTGAGGCGATCCGTATCCTCCATCGGCCGTGTCGAGTCCAACGGTTTTAAATGCATATCAGCACCGCATTGTTTACAAACAAGCAATGCACTCGTCAGGAATTGGGGAATGTCATTTTTCTGACCACATTGTTGGCATACGTGCTGCGGTGGGTTAGGGTTATCGGAATGTTGTACTTCATCCAAATTCGCTTCGTGCGAATTGGTTTGATAATGTTGCTGGAGTTTTTCTAATTCAACAACTAATTGCGTATGTATTTCTTGAAATTCATCTTCGGATAATTGACTGACAAATTCCTGAAGGTGTGCGTCGACGAAGGCGCGAATGTCCCATTCGACATTTTTCTGTTGGAATCGTTGTTCGGCGCGATCGCAAACATTTTCCATGATTAAACGAATTTCAACTTCTTCCATGTTTACAGCAATTGAAGATTTGAACCGTGAACTGTCCGCTTGACTGGTTTCCATTGTGACAAGTACGCATGTTTTGGGAATCTCCCAGGGCATATCTCGCCATTCGACTGATTTTCCAGTTGCGTTGTTCCATGCTGAGCAGCCTGAGCCCCACCCTACAATCAACAACGAGGCCGTTTGACCGACGAACAATATTGAAATTCGGCGTATTTTTCGCAAAAATCAGGAAAACTCCGATGTGTTAACTGATGAAAATTCTCCGAGGCGTATACCAACCTGAATTCGATCGTTGGGATGCTAATTGACATCGGGTTTACGAGGTTTACGATAGAAATTGAGGTAATTAATGTTTTCGTAAGCTTTTTGAATTCAACACGATCATGTAGCCAGTCAAAAGCGAAGCGATTGGGGTGGACTGCCCCCATTTTATGTACCAAGGGTTATGAGAGTACGGGTTGGTTAAAGCTTACCGCAGGTAGGCGGCAGTTTTCTGCTTCTGGAGCGCACGCGGAAGAAGCAGAAAACTGCCGCGCGAATTCCGCCGGGGTTTGATACCCAAGCGAACTGTGAGGACGATCCTCGTTGTAATTGCGGCGGTACGACTTGGTCAGTCGCTTGGCCGCGGTCAAGTTGTCGAAAATTTCCAATGCCAGAAATTCATCTCGGAACCGGCTGTTGAAACTTTCGGAGTAAGCGTTCTCCCAAGGGCTGCCTGGTTCAATATACAGCGTTTCAACATCCAGTTGGCTTAGCCGATCCTGAATCGCCTGAGCAATGAACTCGGGGCCGTTGTCGCTGCGAATGTGCTTGGGCAAGCCACGCGAGGCGAACAACTCGGAAAGATAATTGATGACTGTTTCACTTGTCATGTTGTAGTCCACTTCCAGGCACAAATTTTCTCGCGTGTATTCATCGATAATTCCCAGCCACTTCAATGGCTTGCCCGTTGACGTACGATCAAAAACAAAATCCCAGCTCCAAACATCGTTGATCTGCTCGGCACGCCGTCGCTGTGTCGATTGGGAACTGCTCCCAAGTCGGCGTTTTTTTCGCTTTTTCACCGGTACTTTCAGCCCTTCCTGACGCCAGATCCGGTACACCCGTTTAAAATTGACCCGCCAACCAAGTTGGCGAAGCTTGTGACAAATCATTCGGTAGCCGTAACGCGGAAACTGACGAACCAAAGCCAGAATCTGCTGGATCAAAGTGCGGTCATCTTCTTTCGGTTTCGCTTCATAACGTTGGGTTTGCCGAGGCTGGTCAATCACGAGGCAGGCCCTGCGCTCGGAAACAGGGAACGACGATTGAAGCTCGTTCACTGCACTCCGCTTCCGGTCAGGGCTTACCAGTTTCCCTCCAAGAGATGTTTCAACATTCGGTTGTCGAGCTGTTGCTCGGCAACGATCTCTTTGAGCTTGCGATTTTCATCTTCAAGTTCTTTCAGCCGTTTGGCCTCGCTCGACTTCATCCCACCATACTGGTTTCGCCAGCGATGGTACGTCGCTTCGGCGATCTC
>JBGTDM010000410.1:0-12421 GCA_041748315.1 Pirellulaceae bacterium | reverse complement strand
CCGCATTTCTCACATGGAAAGCGTCGAGAGGGGCCATCTGCCGCTGGGGACAGCGGCAGCTACAGTAGGTCGGCCTGTCCTCAGGCCGGCACATCCTCAGGCCGACACTTTGACCTGAACGCACCGTTGCCCACAACACTGACATTTGCCCAACAATCGAGCGATCGCCAACGCAAAAGTCATCGTTGTGAGAAATACGGGCTAACCTTGTTCGAGCCAAGCTCAAAAACCCTCGACTGGAGCCGTTTCTACCACTCAGCTTCCAGATCGTTTTGCACTCTGGATACATGACCACGATTTCCAGCAGGACCTTCACGGTAACTGCACAAAGTGTATTGATTCGCCATCACATTCGATTTGAAATACCGGTTAGTCCTACAGCGCCGGCTCGATGCAAAGCTGTAGGCCAGACTTTCCAGGCTGACGCCGTTTACTTGGTTTGTGCCAAACCGGGAGGATTGGGTCAGCCTGGAAAGGCTGACGTACATACCTTGCGCTGTAGGATTAGCTCCCTCGCAACACCCACGCGCGAGGATTGTGCTCAAACCCAAGCTTACCGTAGTACTCATTGGCATCAGGGGCGGCCAGCAATACGATCATACACTCTGGCTCAATTCGGCGTTTGGTCTCATCAATGAGTCGCTTACCGATCCCCAGCTTCTGATATGAAGCGTCGACGGCAAGATCGGCGAGATACGTAACGTAGAAGAAATCTGTTAGTGAGCGCGATATCCCGACAAGGCGCGGGCCATGCCATGCCGTAACCGTGAGATTGGCGTTACCGAGCATGCCCGCGAAGATGTCCGGTCGGTCGATCGGCCGGCGCTTGCCAAGCGTAGATCGATCGTAGAGATCAATCGCCTCCTCAACGCTGAGCGATGCGTCATCACGATACTCGATATTCATAGGATTTCCATTTGCGACACAAAAACCAAACTGTTGCAGTTGTCGAACGAGTCCCGCCACGCTCAGGCATTGTTCTTGCCACTGGGTTGTGTAAGTGACCCGTTAGCCCTTCGCCGACAAATACTGAATAGTACTTGGTCAATATTAAGAGTTCGGATTGCTGAGTATCAGCCGGAACGCGCTAGCGTCCGGTTTTTACGGCCTTGGACAAAGCACTGGCCAACGAATTACCTTAACGGCAATGCCCCTTCCTTTTTGCTTGACGTTTCAATCGAGCAGGGGTGCGATCCGGGCTATGCGCTGCTAGCAAATGACGAAGATCACGAGAAACCGCACGGCTGAATCTCGTTGCTGTCGTGTCTCTTATACATTTTAAAACACGCGTAAATTGGCTTCAAAAAGGCGCATTACGCAGATCGCACCCTCGAGCAGGAGTGCAGGTACCGTCGTGTCCACAGTGAAGAGATGCAATGAGCCAACCTCAGAGACAAGGTGTTGGTTCCAATACCACGACATTCCAGATCCTAAAACGAACTAGTCTTCAGTGGATAATCTCATTCCAGTTGACTTTGTCGTTATGCGAGTGCGTAAACCCGATAGCACGTTCCCGCTGCACGGTCTGCTCATCGCGGAACGCCATCACGTACGTCTTGCGCCACTCTTGCGAAGTGTTTCCGCCTGACCCATGCACGATGCGTTCATCATGAATCGTTACGCTTCCGCGTTTCACCGGCAGGTAGATAATTTCGTCCGTCGCTTTGCTTTCAATCACCAACGTATGTGATTCATCGCGACTGACTCCAGCGTCGTCAGCATGGCTACTAAATTCCTTGGGACGGTGCTGGCGAAGTTCTGGTTCCTTGTTCGTTCCAGGGCACACTTGAAGGCACCCGTTGACCAAATCGGAATCGGTTAGAGCCAGAGAAAACGTTGCCGTCCATGTATTGTCCGTCTTGGGCCAGTATCCAAGGTCCTGATGCATGGCAAATTCGGCTTCATCCTGTTGCGGCTTCTTTGCAAGGAACTGTTCGTAATCCATGACGGCGCGACCGGTATATAATTGATCCGCCACACTCTGAGCAACTTGTTGGTAGATGTTATTGGCCAGTTCTGGGCGATATTTGCTGGGAAGCATGGCGTTAACCAGGCGAAATTCTTCAAATGGCGTGCCATAAGGCTGACTCATGTCGCAGAAGTCACGTTCCATACCCGGCTCATTACCCATGATGAAGTGTTCAAACCATGGATCGAGGGTTGTCAGTTCCTCTTCGCTCAAAAAATTATTCAAGATCAAATAGCCCATATCGTTGAACTGTTGGATCTCTTCGGCCGTAATTTGATAGACATTGTCTTTTCGACGATGCCAACCGGAATCATTGTTCGTTGCGCGTCGCATAAAGCATTCCCTTTTCAAAAACCTACAATAATAGATCGTGAATGACATGACCATGGACATCGGTCAGCCGTCGTTCAATGCCATTGTGATAAAAACTTAGCCGCTCATGGTCCAATCCCAGCAGGTGGAGAATGGTGGCGTGAAAATCATACACGGATACGACGTGTTCAACCGCTTTGTATCCAAACTCGTCGGTGGCGCCATATGAGTAACCCCGTTTCACCCCCGCTCCTGCCATCCATGCCGTGAAGCCTGCCGGATTGTGATCCCGCCCGCTTGCTCCTTCCTGAAACGTGGGCATTCGCCCGAACTCGGTACACCAGACCACCAGCGTATCTTCCAGCAAGCCGCGTTGCTTCAGATCTTGCAGTA
Source organism: Pirellulaceae bacterium (assembly GCA_041748315.1). Classification (GTDB taxonomy): domain Bacteria; phylum Planctomycetota; class Planctomycetia; order Pirellulales; family Pirellulaceae; genus CALMEE01. The sequence goes on along the minus strand of JBGTDM010000410.1, from coordinate 9,747 downwards.
GGGCGGCAGCCGGCTGGTCCAAGATTTCTCCGTGGACATCATATTGTGTTTTAAGGAATTTGTGACCATCCCAGTTGCTAGTTCCTTCGCCGCCAGTCTGATAAGCGCCATTGAAGAGCTGGACAAACCTGACGCCTTGTTCGATCAGCCGCCGGGCCAAGATACAGTTGCGGGCAAACGATGCTTTCAGAGCATTCTGGGAATCGGCGCCATACATTTTAAGTACATGTTCGGGCTCTGACGAGAGATCACAAATGGCTGGCACACTCAATTGCATCTTGGCCGCTAATTCATAACTCGCGATTCGCGCGGCAAGCTCCGTATCCCCTGGAAATTGAGACAAATGACGTTCATTGAGTCGCTGCAAAAATCGCCGCGTCGCCAAGTCTTGATCGGCGGTGATTCCAGCAGGGCGCGCCAGATTGCGAATGGGAGAACTGGCGTTGAACTCGGTCCCTTGAAACACCGCGGGCAAAAATCCAGGTCCCCAATTGTTGACGCTCGACTGCGGCTTGCCGCGCGGATCAGCAATTGCGACAAACGCCGGAAGGTCTTCATTTTCACTCCCCAAAGCATATGAAGCCCATGTCCCAATGCTTGGAAAACCATCGAGTGTAAACCCGGTCGACATAAAGTTTTCGCCGGGGCCGTGCGTGTTTGTTTTACTGGTCAGCGAATGCACAAAACACATCTCATCGGCGAGCTCTCCCAAGTGATCGACGAGTGTTGAGACCATCTTACCAGTTTCGCCACGCGGTTTGAAATCCCACGGGCTTCGTTGTAAATTCCCCTGTCCCCCTTGAAACGTAATGACCTTTTCCCCCGGCATCGGTTGACCATCCATTTTGATCAAAGTCGGTTTATAGTCGAAGGTGTCGATCTGGCTGCAGGCCCCCGCGCAGAAAATGACCAAGACGTTTTTAGCGGCTGGAGTAAAATGAGGTTTTCGCGCACGGTTCGGCTGCGTTGGATCGATCTTCGGCCGTATCGGCGAATCGTCAACGATCGATGACGCCAACAAATTCTGTGCAGCCAACAATTGCGTTAAGGCGATTCCGCCGAGTCCTGTTGCCGAATTGCATAAAAAGTTACGACGATCCAACAGATATCGGGCTTGAATTTCATTGGACATGATTTAGTTCAAATATAAAAACTCATTGGCGCTCAGCATGGCACGACAAAATGCAGCCAATCCGTGTTGCTCGATAAACTCAATGGCGTCCGTCAATTCGTCCTCGGTGGGTGGACGAGAAAACAACAATGTATATGCCAACGCGACTTGATCTCGAAGATCGTCACTCGCAGCCGACTGCAACCGCGTGGCAAAAAACTCGGCCTGCTCAATCATGAAAGGACTATTCAACAAATTTAATGCTTGAAGTGCCGTGGTACTTTGATTTCGAACGGGAATCGTTTGCCCCCCATCCGGGCAATCAAACATGCCAAATACGTCATCCTGCTCCTGACGAATTTTGGTCATGTAGACCATTCGCCGAAAATGCTCAGGCCCAAACTTCTCAAGTGGAAAATAATGATGCACGTTTTCGCGATCGATTTCAAACAACAGGAAACCGGGACCCCCAGCAGTCATGTTGAGCTTGCCCGATACCTGCAGCACGCTGTCGCGGATTGCCTCCGCTTCCAGCCGACGTGGAGGAAACCGCCATAGAAACCGGGCTTCTGCATCAACCGACAACGCACTGTCACGAGGTCTGGATGCCTGCTGAAATGTGCTGGACAACAAGATCTGGCGATGCAACCATTTGAGCGACCAATCTTGTGCCATGAACTCCTGGGCGAGCCAGTCGAGCAATTCCGGATGGGATGGCGTAGCTCCATTGCTGCCAAAGTCACTTGTAGTCCACACCAAGCCTCGGCCAAAGTGATAATGCCAGACTCGATTGACAATGACCCGCGCGGTGAGCGGGTTATCGTTCGAAACAATCCATTCCGCAAATTTCTTACGCCGCTCCGGATCGGGAGTTGAGCTGCTTAGACCAAGTGTACCCATCAGGGTCAACGTATCCGGTGGAACTTCTTCCCTTGGTGCCAAAGGATCACCCCGATAAAGACGGTAAATCGTTTTTGGTTCATTGAACAGTCCGATATACGCAGTCGGAATCTGAGCGACCAGTTGGTCGATTCGAACTCGTAATGCCTCGATCTCGTCCAACAATTGTCGAGCATGTTCGGCGGATTCAGTTGGGAGCCGGTTGATGAACTCGTCCTCAAGCTCCTGGCCGTTCGATCGATAGGCATGCCGCCGTTGTGAACTGGAGATCAGTTGCCAAGTGACACCATCGAGCGACGCTTCAATGGAATAGCGTACGGCCAACCGGTCGCTAAATTCGCCATTGCGATCGCGTCCCCAGACGACCTTGTGAATCTCATGGGGTTCAGCTAACTCAATCTGGATCCAGGCACCAGAATGTTGTTTCGCGATCCAGCTATGATTGTTGCCATACATTCCGTCATTGATATGAAGGAGCCTATGTTTGGGCAAAACTTCCAGGTCACCGGACGATGTCGCCCTGGCCCCGTTGGATGCTGCGGCGAGATTATCCGATTGATCCATGGCGTAAATTTCGAGCTCGTCCAAACAGGGCTCGTGTTGATTCGCCTTTTCTATGGAGAATCGGATCAACTTGGCACGCACCGGCGAAAACTCATCGATATTTTTAATGGCGTTAACCATCGGTAACAGTTCCGTTGATTCTTCAATGGCTGGCACGGAATCACGAAGTTGCTGCAGCTCGGTCGTCCGATCCGCAACGGTCTCACGGGCTTGTTCGAGGGTCGAAAGTAACACGGGATCAACGCGACCGCTTAATGGCCGTTCACCATGTTTAACGCCAGCGAAAATGGCTTGCATCGCAAAGTAATCGCGTTGCAAAATCGGATCGAATTTATGATTGTGGCATCTGGCACAAGCGACGGTTAACCCCAGAAACGTTGTTGAAGTCGTGTTGACAAAGTCCGCCAACTCATCTTCGCGCTGCATTAATGTCAAATTGATATCCGGGCTTTTGACAATATCGTAAGCCCCGCCGACTAAAAATCCTGTCGCTTCGTCAACGCCAACCACATCACCCGCAAGCTGTTCGAGAACAAAATCGCGATACGACTTGTCACGGTTTAAAGATTCAATCACATAGTCGCGGTAGTAGAAGGCATTCGATCGATCTTGGTTGACTTCGTAGCCGGTCGACTCGCCAAAGCGCACGACATCCAACCAATGCCGTGCCCACCGCTCACCATAATGCGGGCTTGCCAGAACTTCATTGACCAGTTGTTCATACGCTTCTGGGGATGGACTGCGAACAAAGGACTCGACCTTCTCTGGTGACGGGAGGAGTCCAAGCATGTTCAGGTAAAGTCGCCGAATCAGCGTACGCGGATCTGCGCCGGGTGAAGGTGCAAGCTGGTGTTCGGTTAACTTGGCCAGTATGAAGCGGTCAAGCTCGCCAATCAGCGGGAAATGGTCTGATGATTCAACGTCTGGCGGCGAAAACCTCGCTATCGGTTGGAATGACCAATGATCCGAGGTCATTGGACCATCATCTGGTCCGGCAAATTCGTCAGGCCAGTCCGCCCCATTGTCGATCCAACGTCGAAGCAATTCAATCTGTTCGGGCGACAGCGGGCGAGCGGTTCCTTCGGGTGGCATCAGCAGGTCACCGTTACCCGAAACCAATTGAATCAGCAAACTTTTTTCGCTGTCGCCGGGCTGAATCACCGTTTCCCCCCAGTCAGCTTCCTTGTAGGCTCGCTCTCTTAAATCGAGGCGTAAATTGCTTTCCTGTCTGGTGGGACCATGACATTCGTAACAATGACGATCCAAAATCGGCTGGATATCCCGAATATATTCAATCGAGGACTCGATGTCGGATTCGAGTTTCGACGCGTTGTCGTCGAATACCGGATCCTGCGCAAACCCGCAATCATGCGACAAAAATTGTATGAACAGGCACGTACTGAGGGTGACACAGCAGAACAAATGCATGCGAATTGTGTGGCATCTACCGGGAAATTTGTCGATCATAACCAAGGCAACCGTTAGCCGTAACCTGAAAGAGTCAGAAATGGACACGATAACTCTAACTCTGCGGTTTCCGCCTATTTTGATCAGAGATGTGTCGTTTCTGCAACTATAGATGCTCGTTTTGAGCCAATTGGCCGGCAGTTTCCTCAAACAATCATCCCAACCCCTCGAAAACGTGCATCACGTCATGACGGTCCAGCAGACCGTGACGGAAAGCATGTATTCTCGACTTGGCTAACTCCCGTCGATGGATACTGGAAATTCGCTCAGGCAAAGCATCGCGTCGATCCGCTTCGTAATTCCTCGAAGCGATATTCATTATCGCGGCCGTAACGACAAATTCCGAAGAACAACGACAATTTGGCGAGTTTTTGACTTTTTCCTTACATCCTGGAGCCGAATCGACCCATTTCGCATTTATACTTGAAGAACGTGTCAATCCACGACGGAAAGCTCGCCACACGACGGCAATTCTTTGCATCCCGTGAATGTCTGGTTTGAGTTCTTTTTCGGACCGACCAATACGAAGCATCAAACGAGACTTACGTCTCGGGGTTACCATTAAAATATGTCAAAGTTATTGTTCATGCTTTCCATTTGGATGCTGGTCGCTGGTACCGGCTCCTTACCGGTTTGCGCCGACGAACCCATAAGGCCAAATATCATTCTAATTAATCTGGACGACGCAGATGTTGATCTGTTTAGCCCAGAAGTATTGGCCGCGCGTTTTCCTAACATCAACCAGTTGGCGAATGAGGGAATTCGATTTACCAATTGCCACGTAACGACACCACTTTGCGGTCCGTCCCGAGCCAGTTTGCTACGGGGTCAGTATGCTCACGCAAGCGGTGTGAAAGTCACTGAAACGGGTCATATCCGATCCAAGGGATTTCGTGGTGGATTAGCAGAATACGTTTCGCGTGGCTACCACAACAATGATTTGGGCGCCTGGATGAAACAGGCTGGGTATCACACCGCATTGATCGGCAAGTACATCAATAATGGTGAAGTCGATTTTGTTCCAAGCGGCTGGGACGAATTCTACGCGTCAAATGGTAATAGCTATTACGGAACCTCAAGGTTCACGACGCGTACAAGTCCTCAAGGACAATCCAGTTTCTTGACGGGGACCCAATATCGCACCAGCGTTGAAACGGCCGATTGTTTGCAACTGCTGAATGCTCATGTTCTGAGTGATTCGGATCAACCATTCTTTTTCTATCTCGCTCCGTTGGCGCCACATCTCCAGGCACCCGGATCCGGCGAAATGTATGATTTGCAATTCGCGAACTGGTGGCCTAACCTGGTGATGCCTGAAGACCCTGACTTTGATGAAGCCGACTTTTCCGACAAACCCGCTCATCTCCAGGTTTTGAAACGACTAACGGTTGCTGGTAAGAACCGGATGCATCGGGAGTATCGGGATCGAGTATTATCAATGATTTCGATTGACCGGATGATCGCACAGATTCGGCACCGTCTGGCAGCGTTGGACGAGTTGGACAATACCTATATTATTTTGACGTCAGACAACGGCTATCAACTTGGCCATCATCGGGAAACGGGCAAAGTGTCGCCGTACAACCGGTGTACCAAAGTTCCATTGATTGTTTGGGGACCGGATGTTCCGTTGCATACTGTTGCCGATCATTTGATTGCGCATATCGATTTAACGTCGACGATTCTGGACCTTGCAGGAGGAAATATCCCCGCATTTCTAGATGGACTTTCCTTCAAGCCTTTGATTGAGGACCCGACCGCAGTCGAACCAACAGATTGGCGATTTGCCATATTGATAGAAAATTGGCAATCGACCACTTCGTTTGGAGTCACCACCGATTGTTCCTACGTGGCGTTACGGACCTACGACGAGATCTACACAGAGTACTCCAACGGATCCCGGGAATACTATGACCTGTCCGCCGACCCCTTCCAACTGGACAATGCCATCGAGTCTTTGTCACCCGAGCAATTGCACTTTTTTCGTCTCGTGATGCGGCAAATCAAGGGCAATCCGGTTGCGGCGATTACAACCCTAGCCGACGACCACGGTGGAAAGACACATGTAAACCAGACGGTTAACGTCCAGGGAATCGTCGAGCATCGTTTTGGGGTGAAAAACCTTCGCCTGTCATTGCGCCATTTTGAATCAGGGAATTATTGGAACGGCTGGGAATGGCAAGAAGATTATTTTGCCAATCAAATTGCCGTTACAGCAATCGATGGACAGTTGGCGGATTGGAATTATTCGATACCGATTCAAATTGTACCCGATGGTTTTGGTCACATGATCGTGTCCGTACGACCGGTAGATAGCGATGGCCAGGCTGGCCCTCCACGCGTTTATCGCGTAACGATGGATCGTAGCGATCCAGAAACGCATATTCAGTTTCCAACGACCGGTGCGGTCGTTTCTCGCCCATTGGTCATCAATGGCCACGCGTATGATCAAAGCGAGATTCACCAGGTCCGTTTAGTCATCAGAAATCTTGACACCGGCCTGTTCTTTAACGGTCAAACTTGGATAGATGATCGAGCCACCCTGATTGTCACGCCTCAATCCAAAACGTTTTGGAAATTCCCAATTAATCCTCCCGTTGGTCGCTATTGGATTTCGGCCCGCGCTTACGATGCAGCAGGGAACTTCGATCAAACACCCGCTACGCGCAGCTTTCGCGTCGAGTAATTTAAGTTTGACCTCCGTCTGAAACGGAGTGGCCATAATATCAGACGTAACACCTGGTCACCCGCTACGACCGACCCCTATCCAAAAGATCGTACTTGCGCTCGGTTCAAGGCCCGACCTGCATGAGGGAATGGATCACGTACGGATCTGCGCGGGGACGCCGCAAACGGAACGGCGAGCGTACCTCGATCATAAATGTTCGCTACGCCACTGCGTGGAGCAAAAGCGATCAATGTGAACGATCAACGATCATTGCGTTTGATGGTTTGAACATTAATGAGACGGTGAAGTCCTTTTGTCAGAGGCGCAATTAGCGAACCTGGCGAGCGACACTCCGGGGAAACTGCGACGCGACGCGAGCAACCAGACCGGGTTTGGCTGACACGAGGATTTCAAACTGCAATTGGCACATCATGTGCAAAGCATCCGCTTCGACAGAAGGCGACTGAACGCCGCTTGTAGTGCTTTGTTAATATTAAGAGTTCGGATTGCTGAGTATCAGCCGGAACGCGATAGCGTCCGGTTTTTACGGCCTGAACCGGGTGCTAGCGCACACCGGCTAATCCAAATCTCTAACCTGGGCAGAGCACTAGTCGTGTCCAGTCGAACACTCACTTTACTCAAGGAGAACGTTATGAATTGGGATCAGGTAAAAGGAAAGTGGAAACAAATTTCCGGGCAAGCCAAGCAACAATGGGGCAAGCTAACCAATGATGATTTGGATGTGATTGACGGCAAACGCGAAGAACTGGTCGGCAAGGTCCAGGAGCGGTACGGCGTCGCGAAGGCAGAAGCTGAAAAACAGGTCAAAGACTTCGAGAAGTCGTGTCGTTGCTAAACCGCAAGCGTCTGACTCTTTCCAGGGTCAGACCTTGTTTTTTGTTTTTTGACTCTTTCCAGGGTCAGATGTACCGATGAAAGTCAAGTGGCGTGGTGCGTGATGACGCCGTAAAAACGTGGTTATTGGGTGAGGTTGGTAGGTTGAAGTTTTTTGGCGTTTTGGGAGTTACGGGTTGCCTCTTCTCTGTGTCCGTTGATCGGAATATTGAACGCCGCGGACAGGCTCACAGCGGCGGGATAGATGGCTTGGTTGGTGTGGATGGCCCATAGGTCAAAGGCGTTCCCGTGGACACCACATTGCGGATGGCAACAACGAAATACGTTCTTCTTCAAGTTGACCGAAAAGCTGGTGCTGTGCGTATTATCAGATTGATGGAACGGGCACGGGCCGCGCAGTTGGGTCGTCCCGCGAAGCCCATCGAACTTCCCCATCTTGCGAAGTACTTGCTCGATCGTGATTTGACTTCGTAGGTAAGCATAATCAACTGAACCGCCGTTCTTTTCTTTTCGGGCGCTGAGGGTATCGTCGGGTGGATTGTCACTGTTGCTGGTGTCGTCTATGATGGAACTCGCTGCGGTGACCTCTTTCCTAACCGGGATAACCTCCCGCTTGAGGCCTGCGGCTTTTTGTTGCGCTTCACTGGAATTCTCCGATTTTTCTGCGGTCCTCTCCCAGTTACGAAGGTTCTTGTCAAACGGTTTGTTCGTTGTCCACACAACGAAGACTTGGTGCAGGAGTTTTCGCATGCAGTGGCCCAGGGCGACGTCGCCGCGTGTACCACGGGCGCGCAGTCGAGCGTATAACGACTTGACGGCAGGGTTATGGACGATGGCACTCTTGGCAGCGCAGAACAGATAACGCCGCACCAGATCATTCCCTTTGCGAGACATATGCTTGCTCTTCCGCCGGGGATTGCCTTGGCGATCCACGCCTGAACTATACTCTTCGGGGAAGATGCCAAAGTATCCGACCAGGTGCTCGGCGGTCTCGAAGCGGCCGATCGACACGATTTTGGCGACCAGTACGGCCGCCGTGACCGCCCCGATGCCTGGAATCGTGGCGACCTGCAAGTGTCCCGAGGCGGGGAGTGCCTCAAACGCCTGGGACAGCAGTTTTTCCAGTGTTTGCTGACCGCGCTGGGCATGCTTGATGTCGGCCACGGCTTGTCGAACCAGGGTTTCTGCGACTTCGCCACCGAGGCTGGCGATGGTTTCCTTGGCTGCGTCGTGTATTTTCTTTGCCTTGTCAGGACGAAGACGCGGAATCCCTGCCAAGGACTGCATCGCCGCCCGTGCGATACGTGCCGGTGTGGGATATTTGTCGAGTAAGGCAAGCACCCAATAGGCTGCAATATTGGTAGCGATCAAAGCCAATTCCGGGAACACGCGGGACAATAGATTGTGGAAGCGGTTGATCGCCTGAGTGCACGTCTTGACTTGCGATTCAAGTCTGCCGGCGATCTCACGCAGTGCCTGAATTTGCTCGGGCGTTTGAGGAGTCGTCGGCGGGCGTTCCACGACGGCAAAGCGAGCCATCGCCAGGCTCTCACTGGCATCCGACTTGAGCTTGGGTGATATCGCGCGGTGATAGTCCTTGTTGCGTTTTGGTTCACCGATAGAAAGCGTGATCGGCAAATCGATGCCCCGCAGGAAGCGTTCCAGGTTGAGGGCATACTGCCCCGCCGCATCCATGCGAACATGGAAATGCACATTCGGGTACTTTCGACTCAACTGCTGGAGCCTTTTGGCCAGTTTTTCATAACCGGCAGTCGATTCCGAAATCTCCAAGGGAGGCGAAACGATTTCGCGTTGGGCATTCATGAATGACACATGATGCCCATAGCGAGCGGTATCGATACCCACACCAAGATGCACCGTTTGCGTCAATGTGGCTTCCATTTTAAGACCTCCAGAATAAAGTGATGACTAACGTTTTCGCCACGAGACTCCTCCGCACCCTTTCGACATGGGACATTCTTGTGATGAGCGGTCGATGCCGCATGATGTACCAATTCCTCAAGCCAAAAGCCGGAGGGCTGAATCTGACCCAAGCGGTCGATGCCGCAGACCTTGAAGTTCACAGCTCCTCGCGACGCCACAGAGTCACCATTCTGCCCTGAATAGTTACTCGTGGGGATGCCTCTGAAATTGATCATACAAGACCTTGTTTTTTGTTTTT
>JBGTDM010000409.1:0-18024 GCA_041748315.1 Pirellulaceae bacterium | reverse complement strand
AGACAAGCTGAAGCTTGAACTCCAACCCTCCCCATCGGCTGACTGCCGGAAACATGGGCTAGCGGTCCTTCCATGCTTGTTCTGGGTTGGAGTTCAGCCTTTAGGCTGCAAAAGACAAGCTGAAGCTTGAACTCCAACCCTCCGTACGTGAACCGCGCGCTATGGAACGTTGTTTGACGATTTGGATTCGTACCGGTTGAACAGGAGTAGCTCAAAATGACCTTGCTGCGCGCCCGCTGCGCCCGCTGTCCGAGTGGGGTGACCGGCAACGAACTCAGAGTCGATGAAACGTTGCAAGGCGATACCCCAAGCTTGTCCGGACAATCGGTTGGAAAGCGGCATGAGCTCTTGCAGCGGCATCGCAGCTTCGATGGTCCATTCCGTTTCGCTCTCAGCTCGTGCAACATACCAAGTGGGGTTCCAGTTTGGATTGCCATGGCAGGATTCAGCCACCCAGCCCCGTGAGTCTATTTCCAGTTGAAACCACGTCAAGAAATCACGGTCGACATCAATCTGGATCAGAACTCGATCTGACGCGCTCAGGTTGGGGTTCCGCGGACGAACCTGGGTCGAGGTTGGATACTCTCGCGATGGAATCTTTTCGCAACGAATGGCGAAATAGATGAATTCGTCGTCGGCTGCAATTGAGACAAATGCATTCGAGTGCTCAGCGTGCAACGTAGTCTGGCCCGCCGATAGCCAAAACGGTTCATCAAAAACTCCGTCGAGTACTGGTCGTTTGTCTGTGTGATAGACGTTCCAGCATGTTGCTTCCAGGCGTTCGCGCTCAAGTTCCATTTGGCTCAACAGCCACTCATTCCTTGCCGCCTTCGCGACGCTCAATTCAGTGGTTTCCACCATTGCCTTCCATTGGGCAGGTGTATTCATGCCGACCCCAAGTTTTTCGTTCAACCGGATCGACGCGAATTTAAAATCAGGATAATCAAATGCGTTGAAATCCATTCTTTCGAGGGCAATCGCAACTCGCTGAGCCTGCAGATGTCGATCGCGCAGAATTTGTTGACGACGCTCGGCTATCAGCTCGTCGTCGATGACTTCGAAGTTGTTGACAACCTTGGGATTGGCCTCCACGGGTTTCCAAATCATTTTGGTTTGACCATCATGAACCTCGATTTGTTGCACCGTTTTAGCGGTGGAGGTCGAAACGCCTGAGGCAAGTTCGGCCCGTTGGGTGCGACGCCGCAGGTATTCATCCGACAATCGGTTAATTTGCATGGTGGCGATTTCATCGCTGCCGTAATAAGTCCATAGCCAACGGAGATCCGAATAGAGTAGCGGATGACCAGGATAATATCGAGCAAACCAGGCGATTGCCTCCGCAGCCAATTCAAAGTTACCAGTCTGAATGTAGTGTTGACTTAATTCGTGCATCCAGACGCCCGCCGTCAATTCATCCAATCCGACAAGGAATTGATTTAGCCCCTGCAATCGATTCTGACTTAGGACTTCCTGCCTCAGATTCTTCAATTGATCCATCGTTTGGCTTTTTTGGGATGACGTCCGCATCATCACCAGGTTGCCACGCGATGGGCTTCGCTTTCGCCGCGTCACTGTGCCGATGCCGTTCGAGTCCAACGCGACAACCAAATCAGCAAATGAAGTTTTGTTTCCCGCCGATCGAATCGCCGTCAATCCACAAGCGGGCCGATTAAACGGTAATTTTCCCAGCAACGCCTCACTGATCACCAAATGGTCGTCCAGACGTCGCCCGATTCGGGTGAGAAATTGTTGCGCGGCGATCTTGGACTCCACGTTTTCACCATGGGCCACCCGCAAAATTATCGGCGTTGTCCAGGCGCTCAGGCTCGGTTCAGAAAATGAATCATTGAATTCGTTCGAATTGCCCGACTCGACCACTGCCGAGAGCACGTCAGCCGCAAAACCATTATTCTCGCTCTCCACGATGACAATCGTTGGACGATGAATGCGGATTTGACGAGTGACGAACTCGTGCAGCCCTGCCCTGTCTCCTTCGACAAGTCCGGGATCACCGACAATGACTTGAGATACGCCGATCCGAGCCGTCGCTTGCCGAAGCTGATCTTCATTCAGCGTAGACCCAATTAAACAAACCCCGCACAATAGATGTTTTTCAATGGCATATTTGGCGACAAATTCCAATGACAGGTTGGAGTCACTGGCGAAGTGTAAAAGGGAGAGCGACGCCAAGCCGCCACGTTGCACCTCCCACGAACGTCCGCCATCGATCGTATTCAAGATCGTTCCCTGGTCCCCGACTGCCCAGCCGACTTGCGAATTGACAAAATGAAGTCGGTTAATGCCACAAGCCGTACCCGTTGAATGACTCGACCAGGTTTTTGCATCCAGATCCAACCGATACAGATAATTTCCAGGAGAGCCGGCAAACCAGACCGCTTGTTCGTTCGCCTGAATCGTTCTCAAGTCGACCCCTGCGTGGGGTCCATTCGGCACGCCAACAAGTGGCGGATGATCATTGAATGCGTTTGGTTTGGGGTCGGTTTTGCTGTCCCGATGAACGTCCCAGGAGACACCCCCGTTTTGGGTCACGGCAATGCGCCCTCCGCTCCCCGCAGCGTAACCCGTGCGTTCGTCCAACATTTTGATACACTGAATTGGAAACTCTGCTGCCGAAGTAAAAATGCTCTCCTCCAGTCGGGATTTTACGAATCGGTAGGCTTGCGGTTGAAACGCTGCCAACTGAAGTTGAACGTCGCCTGAAACGTCAGTCAGGTACGCGGTTCTCCATGAAGCTGGTGTTGCCCCCTTAAACGACGACCATGTCCCTCCACCATCTCGAGTCATGAGAATCCCACTGGGATGATTGGGACTCGAACTTCCGACCGCCCATCCAACACTCGCAGTTGTAAATTGGCACCAGCGCAGACAAGGTATTGAATGAACTGTGAGTTCATGCCATGTATTGCCACCATCTTTTGTCCGCAGAATCACCCCTTTGCTGTTGCGGTACTGCGGAATATGATAGCCACCCACAATCCAGCCATGTTTGGCATCGACGAAATGGATTGAATGAAACGCACAGTTCACCGAAGTCGGTTTGCGAATCCAGGTCTCACCCCCATCCTGCGTGACGAGAATCAAACCGCGTTCGCCGACCGCAAATCCGTAACGACGATCTAGAAAGAAGACATCATTTAATCGAGTGTCTTCGTACCATTCGGGAAACGAAGGCTCTTGAAGCAATAGCTCTTGTGCAGAGGTATCGGCGACCATCGCCCCGCTCATCAAGACAACCAGCCAACAATGGAAAAGCGCAATCGCAAATCCAGGTCCTACTTGACCACGCATCATCCTGACTCCTATTAACCGAATTGAATCGCATGTCCCACAAGGAAAACTTGGTCACCTATCAAAAGCCAAATTGCTCCGATGGGTGCTTGGAAGTCCATTGAGTGCCTGGCAGTTTGGTACTTGAGCTGCAAGGTTGACTAACTAGACCGAAAAACTCGGATTGTAGATGGATTCCAAAACCGCTCCCACCCCATTCAAGCTAGCTTATTCAACACCTTGAAATTGTGGCGAATCATCACAGCTCAATTTCACGTGTTACCCGTATTCGAGACTGTGACAGCGCAAGCAAGAGCGCAGAATACGCGTTAAGCAAACCGTTGAAGCGCGCGTTGAATTTGTGGCTCCAATATGGGGTGGCTGGCTCGCAGCCGCATCAAAAACTGTTTTGCGGCTGGGTCGTCATAGCCAACACAACCGAGCGCCCAAATCGCGCGGGCCAAATTGGCGCGACCAGTCTCATGTCCGGCATCTTCAGATAGCCCGTGACTCGCGTCTTCAATAAATCGGCTGAGAATCGGCGAAGTCGATTCCGCATGGCGCTCCAGGCGACCGATCAGAGTCAATGCCCAATAGACGACGCTGTGCGAGGCACCAGTCGTTGGTTGGATGAGTTGCATCAATCTAGGCAAGTCATTCAAATGCGGAGCGCCACATTCTTCAAGTGTTGCGTTTGACCATTCTCTCAGTGATTCATCGCTGGAATCGAGCGATGCAATGAGGGGTAGTGCCGCCGCCGCCGCGTCAGTTCCCAATTGAGCAAGTTGTTGAGCCGCTTCAATTCGCTTTGATATCTCCGCATGTTGCAATCGATCGATCAGTTGTTCAACGAGTTCAGCCATGGGTTCCCCCGGGTGGTATGATCGATCAATTAACAACAACTCACGAATTCAACGTGTCATATAATCCAGCCACCGATACCACTTCATACGAGTTGGCAAGGCGGCAAAAAACACAAGGGTCGCAAGTAGAAAGACCATTAAATTGATCGCTCGAAAACCAAGCATAAAAAAGAACATCAGATTTGCCATTGCCACCCCTTCCAAAATTGCGAACTGGAAAATCATTCGCGATTGGAACAGGTTAAACGTTGCATTCAGTCGCTCGGAGTCGGTCACTTTTCCATCCTCCATCAGCATTTGTACTTGATGTCTGGATGGCGCATCGATCAGTCTTCGAGGGATCACGAATGCTAGTGGGATGACCAGGATCCCTAGCAACGCAATGGCCAACGTCAAGGTATCCGAGCTAAACGAAATAGGGCCAAAGCCAAACACGATTGCAAACATGAACGTGCACATTAGAATCGCGCCCAACAACGATGCTGAAATTATAACCAGCGTCAGCCATTTGTCAGAAGGAGGTGCTGGCCAACGATTAAAGTCATCGAGCATTGTCTGATTAGTCCGCAAGTTCTTGAACGAGTTTGGCGACCTGTTCGGGGCTGTCCATTTGGATTAGGTGAGCCATCGTCGCATCGCTTACCCCCAGTTTTTTCAGGTGAACTCTTAGATTTTCCCATTGCCGCTGTCGTTTTTTTCCGTCTGACAAATAGATTTCCGTGACGATCTCCTGAGCCCTTTGTAAAGCGATCGAGTCGCGATTTTCATAATAGTTCTTGATCGCCTTTTCCTGGTAACGAGTGCGTTCGGCCATCGGATTCGGTCTCCTGGTTGCGTTGTAGTTTTGAATTGTCGCTTCAAAAGGACCTGAACATTGTCCTGAAAGCCAGCCCGTATTTCGACAGAGTGTGGCGCGGCGTCAATGGGCTAACTCGCTATCGGATCGAACGCCCGACTTGCACATAATGCGGGATGCAATCACACACCTAATTGAATTTAAATTGTTAGCAGTTGACCATCAAAATGCAATCCACATTCTCCAGTTTCGGCAAATCCATACCTGTCGCCCTCAGGTTTTAAATCTGGGTTTGATCGCTTATCTCGTCACGGCACCGTTTTGTGTCGATCAAAACGATATTGCCGTCACCTGTCTCGCTCCCCGTATATACAATCTGAATACATCCGAAGTCCGTTCCCCGGCATCGCCGTGTTGGAGGCGCATCAATGCCAGCGCGGCGTTGTGAGCCTTTCAACGAGAGGCATTGGTGGGATGTTCCTGAAGGCAACGCCGGTTAACGCTTGGAGACCGACCCTGTCCTTAAAATCTGGCACGTCATCGAATAACGGGAGAAGTGGTTGCAACACGATCGAAATGAGTCGGATCAATTCAGGTGAGTTCAATCGTCGATCGAGTCAATCCCCAGCTCGTCGAGTGATTTTGAGAGCATGTTGTCATCATCGGTTGAGTGGTTGAAGGCGGGTTCATTTGGATCAAATTTGCGAACAAATAGTTTGTTCATGCGAATGGCGGTGACCTGAACCGAGTCGCCTGGTTCGATCGCAAAACCATCACTCACGGCATCAAATGATTTTCCGTCGATGACGACAATCCCGCTGGGCAGCATTTTTGTTTTTGCGCGACCTGTTTTGCCCTTCAGTTTTGGAAGTTCTTCATAAATATCACCGGTGGGAAGTACATCTTCGGGGCGAATTGTACCAATCAGTATTCGCCTGCCGATCGGAGTGCTTGGCCAAAGTTTCAGTAACAGAATCAGTAACAGCGGCAGGCTAACACCGGTTGCCGCCAACATGATTACACCTGCTTGAAAGCTGCTCAGAAATGCCACAATGATGCCGGAGATGATCAGAATTGCCGCCAACACCCCCAAAAAACCGCCCGAGGGAACAAACAACTCCAAAAAAATGACACCTACTCCAAGTGCGAGCAGAATGATCGACCAATAGAATGGATCCATTGTATTCAACATCCCTTTAACATAATCGGCGATTTGGTTTCAGGACAACCGGAATACGAAGTGTCCGGTTCACAACAATTTTATCCAAAGCAAAGCCCTTAGGTAAGCATTGTATCGGCTGTCGCGTTTTGTGAGGCAAGGAGATCCATGACGATGTCTAGGCCCCGATGATGTGCAAAAAAGATGATCTGGCCAAAAACGAACCGTCGCTCGCAGGTGGCATTGGGCTACGCTGTCGTCTCCTCATTCGCGACGACCACTCGATTGCCGCTGACCTCGATCACTTCGACCGCATCCCCTCGTTCGATATATCTTCCGCGAGAGATCACGTCGATGACATCTTCACCGATTCGTGCCTTTCCCGTCGGTGCGAGATGCGTCACTGCGACCCCCTTCTTGCCCAAAAGATGTTCCCATTTCACCATCGCTTCGCGTTGTTGGCGATTTTCCAGATTATTGCCATCTTCATTGGGGTCCAACAACATCCGCTTCAGGAATGGTGTTCTAGGAAGGTATTTTCCAAACAATGTGATCGCCGCAAAGAAGCCTCCAACAGCCGCTAGTACCATCGCTAATGAGGTGGGAACTTGACTTAATTCGGTGGCGTTACGAGGAAATATAAACGTCTGCGTCGCCAAAACGATGGAAACGACTACCATGATCAGGCCACCAATTCCGAAAACGCCGAACCCCGGAAGCACAAAGAACTCCAGGGTGATGAACACGGCGCCTGTAATGAACAGCAGGATCTCCAACCACCCGGCGTTACCATCAAAATATTGACTCCAGAAGAACAAGATCAAACAAAGCGTTCCCAGAAAACCAGGTACGCCAATCCCCGGCGAAGACATTTCAGTCGACAGCAAAAACATTGCTCCGAACAGCAACCAGGCAGCCACCCACGGCGAAGCCAGAGAGCGTGCAAACCATTCGATCCATTGATCGGTGAGTGTTTGTTGGAGGATCGTCGGCTCATCACGCAATTGATAATATGCTTTCAACTGCTCAAAGTCGTTGATCAGCATTCGCGCGATATCGTATTGAACCGCCTCATCACCTGTCATACCGGAATCGCCAATTTCAACGGAACTTAGAAAATTCCAGTCAGCTTGATCGTCAATGTCTTTGACCAGTTCGTCCGACAGCAATTCGACCGCCCCGGTCTTCGCGTTTCTCATTCGTGAAAGTGGCGCGTTTGGGTCGACAAATGCCATGTACACGGCCCAATTGTGATTGGTTTGTGGTGCGAGTGTCTTGACCGCACGGGATAAGTCCTGCAGCGTTTCCGGTTTGAGCGGAGCTTGCCATTGCCCGCCTAATCGAGCCGATTTGGCCATCACTAAATGGTCGCAGGCAAGAGCCACCAACGAAGTAGCCCCCCCGGCCTTTTCCGAAACGTAGGCCACCGTACGAACTCGACTTGAGTCATAGTTGGCCAAATACTCCGCCAGTCTCAAACACTCGAATGGGTCACCGTCACTGGAATTCAGATTGACGATGACGAGATTGACGGACTCGCTTTGTTGATTCAGGGAACGCAATAACCAACTGACCGTGCGGCGGTCAAGGTACTGGTTGACATTCAATTGGACGGAGGACCACTTTTGTCCTCCTGTCGGGTCGACCTCCAGCGAATTAGGATCAATGTTGAGCCGGCTGGCCAATTGACGTCTGGAAGTGACTCGATTCCGAAGTAGCCGATAGTCGTCAAGTTGCTGGCTGGTTAACATGGGAAAACTACCCTCTTCGGTAACTGTTTCGAAGGAGATCACGTTGCCTTCGGATTGCAATTGTTCGAGGGTTCCCCGGTCGACAAACAGCATGCCATCGCTCGTTTCAGCGCGGAACAAAGCGAGCTCCTTGTCGATCAGGCTGCGGGCTAATGGCACTGGAAAAATTCGTCGTTTAGAAGCGATCTCCTCGTAGGAGACCAATCGCGTCTTTCCGACAATTTGTTCGTCGATACCAGCTTCGCCGATCACTGCATCTGCATGCATCGCCAGTTCGTTGCAAGCCAAGGCAACAAGCAATGCATGTCCCTTGAGCTGGCTAACGGGTCGTGCGTTGAGTTGGTCGGTTCCAGGAGCCAAGCCCTGCGGTGCCGGAATGTACGCGACGGTTCGGATTCGGTTCATCCGGCTATCGGTGAGCATCTCAGCCAAGGCCAGACATGCATGAAAATCGCTCCCTTGACCCGTCTTGGAGTTGCGTGTGTCAAACTCCAATAGAATGATTTCGCGCTCTTCGATGGAACCGGAAGAACGGCTCGATTCCAAGGATGCTTCCAACGCTTCTCGGACTTGCTGAGCGGCGGCTTGGGTAATGGGTAGTCGAACAGGGATCAGTCGTCCTGAAACCAGCGGCTGCTCGCGTGGAACTTCAGCCGGGACGGCATCGGGTGTTGGCTCCTGAGCCACGATCGCGATCCCGGTACCCGCGGTCCACGATGATGCGAGGATGAAGTTCAATGAAAGAACGACTAAAATTCTGTTTATGCGATTCAAGATGATTTCACCCTTGGCTAGGTTTAGTCTCCAATTATACGTCATTTCCGGCAAGCGGAAATGCGAAAAGTTTCGATGTTTGTCTGACCGCTTCAAGTTGATCAAAAACAGCGTTTGCAATCGATATGTTTTGCGGGAATCAAGGACTCGTCGACGCCTGAGTTGATTCAACAGTTAGCGATGAAGCCGACACCGTTTGAACGGCTGGCGGCGCGCGGGACTGATGTTAGGCCTGCCAATTCGACTGATGGGCCTGAACAAGTCGGTTTCGATCCGATAGGATGGAATCTCCAAGAAAAATGATATGACAACCCTTTCAACCGTAGATTTTCCGGTCTAACGGAAACGGGGTGTTGTGAGTCGGGCAGGATTGGTCATCAAGGCTCTCGGTTTATGAAACAACTGATAATCAAGTTTGGCGTGGTCGTGTTCTTGTTACAGCTTTTGGTGGCTGCGGTTGTTTCTTGGACGTTGGGATATTCGGGATGGGTTCTGTTGGCGTCGCTGACCGCCGGCACATTGATCGTCATTGCCTGTTATATTCTCCTCCGGCCGCTGGCGGCGTTACAGCGATTTATTGGCGTCGATGTTGATAACCAGTTCGCGAGTTTCCAACATAATGCATTTGATTGGATCCAGAAGACGTTGCAATCACTGGAACAGCAACTCGAGCAGCAATCGATCGAACTTGCCAAGTATCAGGAACGCTTCGACGCCGTGCTGAGTGGCATGATCGAAGGAGTGATCGCTATCGATGAGTCGGGCAAAATTCTGTTTTCGAATCGTGCTGCGCGGTCGATCCTTTCCATCGGCGCGACCGATGTGATCGGCAAACCACTCATGGGATTCGTACGGTATGATGCTGTTCAACAAGCGACACGCGAAGCGCTGAAGACGCAAAAGATCATTGTCTCAAGTTTCCAAACGTATGATGCAGACCGCCGAGATGTTCGTTTGCGAGTCGCGCCGATGGCCGGCCAACCCATGCCTGGCATGACGCTCGTGTTTCACGATGTCACCGAATTGGCTCGATTGGAAAACATTCGCCGAGATTTTGTTGCCAACGTCTCTCATGAACTGAAAACACCCCTCGCCTCAATCAAGGCGTACGCTGAAACGTTACGCCTCGGTGCAGTCTATAAAGCACCGGAAAATTTACAGTTTGTCGTGCAGATTGAACAACAGGCTGAAGTGCTGAATCAACAAATCCACGACTTGTTGCATTTGGCTCGTGTCGAATCAGGTCGAGAGGCATTTAGCCTGGAGCCTGTCGATTTGATTAAAGTCTGCCATGAGAGCATTTCGCAATTCGCTGACGAAGCAGAAAAAAAGGGAATCGGCCTGACGTTCAACAATCTGATTAACGCTGAATCGATCTGTTACGTATGGGCGGACCATGAAGCACTCCGAACGATTATTGATAACTTGATAAGCAATGCGATTCGCTACAGCCAACGTCGTGGTACGGGGCAAAGCCAAGGGACGGTACGGCTCCTCACCAAGCTGGCTGGGCCCTCAGTGGTCGTTGAAGTCATCGACAATGGAATCGGGATTGCACCCGAGCACCAACAACGAATATTTGAGCGATTTTTCAGGGTCGACCGGGCTCGGTCGCGCGAGTTGGGGGGGACGGGGCTTGGGCTCGCCATTGTTAAACATTTGATCCAATCTTTTGGTGGACAGATTGAACTGCAAAGCAGACTGGGGGTGGGAAGCACATTTCGCGTTGTGTTCCCCCGTTTTTACAAACAGGAGTAATCGATGAATTAAGGTAACGCAGAATGGAACTCAGCAAATGGAACATGGATGAACGGATAAATTCGATCGGTTTCACGGACCGGTTTGAGCTTGTTTCAACACTGAAATCCATGGTTTTCAAGGACCATTCGGGATTAAAGAGTCTGGAATTGAGCCGTTTAAAGTGGTTGAACGGGGCCTGTTTGAGCCTACACCGCAACCCTTTGCCAGGTTTTTAGCTTGGCCCAGGTAATTGTCCGAGTCTTCATGATTTCTTAATCTGTTCTTAATAATTGGCGTGTATGCTTAGCAATTCAAAACTAAGGTTGGAGCCGTATTGAGGGGTATGCGAGATCAGGTCAGGCACCACAAGGGTGAATGCCAAATGGCCCCTTGAATTCTTCTTGCCTCTGGGACCACCTCCATTTTGAAGTCTGCGCGGTAAGCCTCGACTCATTTTGACAACGTTGTAGTTAAGAACTTTTCATCAAAAAAACACTAAGCGGCTAATTTATGTTAATCCAATCTCAACTGACCAGAATTGACTTTGTACCTAGCACGGGAATCTTGCTTCGCTCGCAAACGAATTCTTCGAACCGTCGACCGGTGTTTCTTTTTTTTGCATACGGTTTAATGTCGGTGCTTGTTCTGTGCGGATGCAATTCGGGAAATGTCCAGGTTTCGTCCGGTGATTCCAATCTGGCTGGCACGCTCAGAATTGAAGGGTCGAGCACCGTTGCACCGATCTCGATCAAGGCCAAAGAGATGTTTAATGCGATTCATCCCAACGTGAACATCTCTGTAAGTGGCAAGGGAACTGGAAACGGTTTTGCGGCGCTTTCGAAGAAAGAAGCCGATATTGCGGATGCGTCTCGACCCATCGTGGCGAAGGAACTCGGCAACTGCCAGGCGGCAGGAGTGGAATTCTATGAAATACCCATCGCTTATGATGGATTAACCATCGTTGTGAACCGGGCCAACGAATTCGTTCGGGAACTGACGGTTGAGCAGCTCATCAAAATTTTTCGGGAAGATTTCGCGGCAAAAACTTGGAATGAGATTGACCCAAGTTGGCCCAGCGAACGCATCACGGTCTATGCGGCCGGCATTGCCTCCGGGACTCATGACTATTTTGTGGAAGTGATCGGTCATGGTACCAATAAGGGACTTCGTTCTGACGAACGCACGACCCTCAGTGAAGATGACAAGTTGCTGGTCCGCGGAGTTAAGGACGACAAGTACTCGATCGGGTTCTTTGGCTATTCTTATTACGTTCCCGAGCAGGAAGTGCTTCGAGCGGTGAAAATCGTAAATGAAAATGGCGTCGCGGTTGAACCGACGACCGAGACGATCATTTCCGGTGAGTACTCTCCGTTCAGTCGCCCCTTGTTTATCTATATCAGTGCCGACTCCTTTAAACGGGTTGAAGTCAACGAGTTCGTCAATTTCTATTTGGAGAATGCTCCGGAGATCGTCACGAAGGCAGCCTACGTTCCTTTGCCGGACGAGATTTACGAACGGTGCTTTGAGCGGATTGAGGCTGAGCAAAACCAGGGAATTGGGACGCACTATTTAGATAGCAACGATCAAAAGCGAACGGGTTCGATCTTGGAAGTATACGATTTTAAGAACCTGCGAAGGTGAATGACGTATGGCGGGCATGAACGTCGAATCCAATCCGCAGGAATTAATACTCTCGGAATTTCGGTTGCGCTCCCCTGGGGCCGCACGATTTCACCAATCACTTGTCGTCACAGTATTGATTGGCTGTGCTTTGATATCGATACTGACGACGATTGGCACCATTGTGATGCTGATCTACGAGTCGTCTGGGTTCTTTTTAAACGAACAGATCGAGATTGGTAAATTCCTGACGGATACGCGCTGGACGATCGGTCAGACGCAAGGTGAAATTCGCTATGGCATATGGCCCTTGTTGTCTGGAACGTTTCGGATCACAGGTATCGCACTGTTATTTGCACTTCCGACAGGATTAATTACCGCCATCTACTTGAGCGAATATGCGCCGAAAAAGGTGCGCGCCGTTTTGAAACCGGCGTTGGAAGTGTTGGCCGGAATTCCAACCGTGGTGCTCGGTTTTTTTGCCGTGACGTTTTTAACGCCGTATTTGCTCGCCCCCCTGGGAGATTTCAAGCCGTTCAATGCCGCGTCCGCAGGTATTGCCGTCGGAATATTGTGTTTGCCGCTCGTCACTTCGCTCGCTGAAGATGCTTTACAGGCGGTTCCACGAAGCCTTCGTGAAGGTGCCTATGGGTTAGGTTCGACTCGGTTTGAAGTAACGATCAAAGTTGTTTTACCTGCTGCGCTATCCGGAATCGTGTCAGCATTTCTGTTGGCACTGGCTCGAGCCGTCGGAGAAACAATGGTCGTCGCGCTTGCCGCAGGCAGCACACCCACGTTTACGCTTGATCCAAGAGAGCCGTCTCAGACGATGACCGGATTTATTGTCGAGACGATTAATAGCGAATCAGTTGTACCTGGCACTCTCAGTTACTATTCGATTTACGCCGTTGCCGCAGTGCTATTTTTGATCACGATGCTGATTACGATCATTGGACAGATCATTCGAAATCGCTATCGCGAGGTGTACCAGTGAATGACATTTGTTCAATCATCGAGCCGACATTGACCGCCAATCTTGATTCATTCAGCCGGTAAGGTAATCGTGAGCCAAATTCCTGATCAACTGAAACATGACTCGGCCGGTCGAAACGAGCGGCGAAGTCGCAAGAGCAATTCGTTTGCCGTAATATGTTTGTTGATTTCGGGATTGGTGATTGTGATTTTGGTAACATTGTTGACCACCATTCTTACCAAAGGAGCGGGCTCCCTCAATTGGAATTTTTTGACAAGCGTACACGTGGAAAATCAGCCGGAATTGAGTGGCATCTGGCAAGCATTGGTCGGATCGATGGTGATCTGCCTGATTTGTGGCTTGTTCGCGTTGCCCGTCGGAATCGGCACTGCGATATACCTGGAGGAATTCAAACCGAAACAGCGAACCATGCGACGTTTCCAGGGCTTGGTGCAGCTCAACATCAACAATCTCGCCGGAATTCCTTCAATCGTCTACGGAATCCTAGGGGTGACTGCTTTCGTCTATATGTTCGGTCTGTTTGATCGCATTCAAGTCAACCAAATTCCCGAATACGAAATGGGAGCAGAGTACTTTTACCAAGTCAACACCATCAGCAATCGCCGCCAAGGAATTCAGGGCCGTTTCGTTTCCTTTCCCGCAAAGGACCCAAGTCAACCAACCTTTGAAATCAATGAGCCAATTGAGGTCACCGACGGTGGTGGACAAAGCTTCATGTTAAATGTCATCGCCGACGATCTACCCATGCCGACAGATCCGGAGCTATTGGAGCGAACGGTTCGTCGTGGAACTGTCGCATCGAGATTCGCCAGGTATCAAGCCAGTCACTTTCACTTACCACTTGGCAAGAGCATTTTGGCGGCGGGATTGACATTGGCGTTGGTGATATTGCCAATCATCATTATCGCCTCGCAGGAGGCAATTAGAGCTGTTCCAAATTCGCTGCGCGAGGCCGCATTCGGTATGGGAGCAACACGTTGGCAAGTCGTTCGTGGAACGGTTCTCCCAAGCGCGTTGCCGGGAATCATGACTGGCGCGATTCTTTCTATGAGTCGCGCCGTTGGAGAAGCGGCTCCGATCATTGCCGTGATGGGTGGAATTCTGGGAACGACGCGAGGGCTTTCCAATTTGATGGATGCTTCCCCAGTGTTGCCGGTGACGATCTACAAATGGTCCAGCCACCAAAATGTCGCATATGAAAACCTTGCTGCGGGCGCAATTATTGTGCTGCTTGTCTTTTTGCTGTTAATGAACTCGGTGGCGATCTGGATTCGCTATCATTTTGAACGGAAGCAGGGCGCTTTTTGATTTTCCAAGTTTGACGTCAGCCTATACGGTTGCATTAATTAAACTCCGATGAATGTCCGCACATTGACACCCATGCCTGAAGAAATTTCATCCGTACCCAGCACCCGTGAGCTCGCGGTTACGATTCGATCATTCAATGCCTTTTATGGTGACTTGCAAGCCCTGAAGGATATTAATCTGGAGGTCCCGGAACGACAGGTGACGGCGTTTATTGGTCCCAGTGGTTGTGGCAAAAGTACGCTGTTAAAATGGATCAATCGCATGAATGACATGGTGTTAAATGCCCATGCAAATGGGGAATTGATTTTAGGTAAACAGGATGTTCTCAGTCGCCAAACTGACGTCGTTGATTTGCGTCGGCGAGTCGGCATGGTGTTTCAAAAACCGAACCCATTTCCAAAGTCGATTTTTGACAACGTTGCGTTTGGCGCCAAGTTGCATTTCAAGATCTCCAAATCCGAGTTGGATCAGCTTGTCGAATGGGCCCTCAGAAAAGCGGCCCTTTGGGACGAGGTCAAGGATCGATTGAAGCAGTCCGCACTCGGCTTGAGTGGCGGGCAGCAACAGCGACTCTGCATTGCTCGGGCGATTGCCGTCGGCCCGGAGGTGATGCTGATGGATGAACCTTGCTCAGCATTGGATCCCGGATCAACCACCCGGATCGAAGACTTGATTTTTGAATTGGCGAAACAATTCACCATCATTATCGTGACACATAACCTGCAGCAGGCCGCGCGCTGCAGCGACCGGACCGCTTTTTTCTACGAAGGGAAAATTGTGGAAGCCGGAGAAACGAATCAACTGTTTACCCGCCCGGCGCAAAAGCGCACTGAAGATTACGTTACCGGAAAGTTTGGGTAGTCCATGACAAAACATTTCAATCGAGAACTCGAGGCAATTCAAACGCGATTGCTCACCCTGTTTGGCGTTGTTGAACAGATGATCAGTGATGCAAAGCGAGCGCTCTGCGACCGTGAAATCGATCGCGTCGCTCGTGTTATGGACCGTGATAAACATGTCAACGCGGAAGAGGTGCTGATTGAGGAAGAATGTTTGAAAATCCTGGCCCTCCACCAACCAGTTGCCAGCGATTTAAGGCAGGTTACCACCATGTTCAAAATTAATGGAGACCTTGAACGGATCGGCGATCTGGCTTGCAATATCGCCGAACGTGCGGAAAGCCTGCATCAATATCCGTATTTTCCCATCCCGGATCAGTTGCCTGAAATGGCGCGCGAATCGACGGAAATGGTTCGCAACGCCCTCAATGCGTTTGTCGGTCTAAATCTGGAATTAGCCAAGCAAGTCATCCAAAGCGATCCTCGGGTCGACCAACTGAACCGGGAAGTGATTGCAGAAATGAAATCAGTGATGACGTCACAAAGCGAGCTCGTTGAATCAGCGTTGCACTGTTTCTCAGCGTCACGACATTTGGAACGAATTGCGGATCATGCCGAAAACATAGCCGAGGACGTTATTTATTTGATTAGCGGCGAAATTATTCGCCACAAACACGGTGATTTCATGACAAAGGTTAAATGAAAATGCCTCGAACTAAAATACTGATTGTTGAGGATGATCGAGCAATCACGGATGTGTTACGCTACAATCTGGATGAAGCGGGTTACGAAGTCTATTGCGCCTACGACGGTCGCGATGCAGTCGATCAGGCCAAAATTAAACTCCCCGATATGATTCTGCTCGATGTCATGCTTCCGGGCATCGACGGATTGGAAGTCTGCCGCCGCTTGCGCGCTACTCCAGAAACACAAAACACGTTGATTATGATGCTGACCGCGAAGTCCGAGGAAGCTGACCAGTTGATCGGCTTCAACATTGGTGCCGATGACTATGTCGTCAAGCCGTTTAGCGTGAAAATTCTGTTAGAACGGATCAAGGCACTTTACCGACGACGACGCACCAACACCGGTTCAGATGTAATCACCGACGGCGGGATCACGATCGATCGGGTCAAGCACCGTGTCTTGATCGATGACGAGTTGATCGAATTAACACCCAGCGAGTTCCGACTGCTGGATACGATGATTCGCCAACCTGGCCGCGCTTTCGACCGTACCGAATTAATCGATGCGGCTTTAGGTGCGGACACGCTGGTTTTGGAACGAACAATCGACGTACATATCCGGGCCTTGCGAAAAAAATTAGGACGCGTGGCCGATCGAATCGAAACGGTTCGCGGCGTCGGTTATCGCTTCAATGAGTCTCGAGCCCAACAACCGGTCATCTAACCTTCCATTACCAGCGAGTACGGAAGGTCTCACGTTGGTTTCAAGGTAACTGCTCCGACCCGCGATCTTGATCCGCAAACAGGTGGGACGATGAATGTCTAGCCGCTAATCGTTGGCGGCAACCCCATGTGCTATCATCCTGATTCGCAGAGCCTACAACTCTTGACTCAAACCGCCTCAGGGATTACTCTCCCGCCGCGTTCAGTCGCTCCCTCTAACGAATCGACAAGAGAACTGTGGCATGTTAATGGTGAATCAACAATCGACGAATCTGGAATCAAATCCGTTCAAGTGCATGGCCTTGCTCACACTGCTGCTGATCGCGGTTTTGCTGTCAGGCTGTAGCCGAACCGTTGCCGTTGATAGTGAACCCGAAGGTACGGTTCCGACCGATCAACAAACGACGCCGTTTAATGTAGCGGTCATTGATATCAACGAAGTCGCACGGCAAATCGGAGCGATGGACAAGATTCGTTTTGCAATGGCGGAATTTGAACTGGAACTGCAAAGCCAGCTCAACATGATTAAGGATCGATTGGATGAGGAAGTAGAGAGTAAGAAGAAAGCGTATAACAATGACCTTAATCAACAAGCCGCTGGCGAACTGGATTCGCTGCTAGCAAAACACCAGAGCTCCTTGGAGCAACAGACGTTTGCAGCCAACAGTCAACTGGCCGCACACCATAATCAGTTGAAACTCAAGCTACTCAATCAAGTACGTCCCATCGCTTATCAAGTTGCCAATGAGCGAGGGATGTCAGTCGTGTTGACAACCGCGCAGATCTACGCCGCCACACCAACCGCCGATATTACCAACGAGGTCGTCCAGCGGATTCAACAAATCAATGCTGTGACGGAATCCAGTTCGGACGATGATCGCCCGAAACGACTCGCTAACTTGCCAGGCGGTGGCGACTTTAAGCCCTACTAAGGCCCTGCGTCGCCGTTTAACGCACCGTGGGCAGCACCGGTCGTTTAAGAAAACCGTTGGAACAAAGTGTGGGCCTCTCAAGCCGGAAAAATGTATCCCAGTTCGATCCGCGGCATCACAATATCCCGCTCAAAAACCAGTAACAACGACGACTTGCCGAAGGAACCAATTTGGCCTAGACTATACCCTCTTTGAACGTTGGAAATGTTTGCCGATCGATCATCCAACTCGGCACGAAACAGTCATTCAGGTCGATGGGTCGCTTCGAGGCGATTCTTCATTGGCAACGTTCTGATCAATTACGCTCCTGTAGCTCAGTCGGTAGAGCAAGCGGCTGTTAACCGCTGGGTCGTAGGTTCGAGTCCTACCGGGAGCGCTCGTTTCTTTTCTACCGAGCGAATCACCACACCAGTTAACGCCCGGCCGCGAGAGATCGGCCGCCGGGCGTTTCGCGTTTACGGCCTTTTGCCGCAAGGGTTTGCGCGAACTCGGCCGCGTTGCAGAACGTCTCTGTTTCGGGCTGTTGTGTTGCCCAATCTGGCATGGGCGCG
>JBGTDM010000408.1:0-6052 GCA_041748315.1 Pirellulaceae bacterium | reverse complement strand
AATGGGCATTTGCCCTTTCTTGCGTGGTGGCTTAGCACAATCAAAAGTGGGACTCACAAAACGATCAGTTACGTCCCCTTGTTCGGTCGTCCGCGAGTCTAAAATCCTGAAAACCGACAAATACATCTGACCCCGATATGTCCCAGTGATCACGTTGTTTATCGGCGTTTTTCGTGCCGTCCGTGATCGAGCGAAAAAGCCAAACAGCCCATGAGACCGCGTGAGCGGACATCCGTGCACATTCAAGGCCGCGGCGGCGGGCCTGGGCTTGATCGGTAAACCCGCATGTAGCGTGTTTTCGCTGCTCGCCGGTTCAAGTTCACCGTTGGCTCCGAACGACGCTTGGGTCCCGGGGGGTATTGCCAAAAGTCGGCACGACTTACGCGATGGGAATTGGACCATTTATTCGGGAAAGGCGGAGACTTCGCCACCCGCGCGAGTCGCGAGTGCCGGGATCAGATCAGCGTCGACCTGATAGCTCACGAAGTGCGTTGACCCGTCGCACATCAGAAAATGCCCACCGCCAGCGTGCAAGCTCCAGAAATGAAACAGGTCGCATTGTTCTTCTAGATCGCCCGGCCCGAATCGATAGGGACCTTCCGAGCAACTCTCTGCGTGCCGCGCCCCGTCGTTGCGTTCCAGCGCCCCTAACAGCATGTCGGGGGACCCCGAGCTCAACTGACCCGCGCCCGCGTACCACCATCCGTACCAGTTGTCGCTGCTTGGCGGCCGTTCGCCGACCAAGAGCGTTTGGCTCAAGCCGTCCGGGATATTGCGCACCGTGATTCGCGAATCCCGGTACAGCACGCCGTCCTCGGTCGTGTAGTCGGTCCCGCAGACGCCCATGTAGCTTGTTGTCGTGACCAGTCGGTTGCGGTGGGTGAACTGCGGTCGGCCGGAACGGGGGTCGGACGGGCATTGATAGACGGGCACGACAGTCTGCATTCCGACATGGTAGGAAAAATGGTGTCCCGCATCGAATTCGCGCTGGGAGACATCCGAAAGGTTTCCCTGTTCGATATACGGAAGTATGGCGGTTAAATACGACCGGCCGGGATGCCGCGGATGGTCGGAACCCGTGATACCGGCAGGGAAATGCCTGTGGGCACTGTAGTAGTTCTGCAGCGCCAACCCGACCTGTCGCAAGTGGTTGCCGCAAGTCGTTCGCTGCGCGGCAGACCGAACATGTTGGACTGCCGGCACGGAAATCGCGATCAGCACGCCGATAATGCCGATAACTACCAACAGTTCGATCAGAGTGAATGCCCGTCGATGCACAAATCCGACAACGCTTTCCACATGATTACATCTATGCATGATTCAACTCCTCAAAAGGACTAGGAACGCCCATCTTATATCTTAACTGGACGAGCGTTGTGCATGTGCTGTTTAAATACTCAGCGAACTGCGAGGTCGTTCTTGATTATTCGGTTTGTTCTCCGTGCGTGGCTCTCGACCCCACCCACCTATTTCGCACGCTTAACCTTCGACAGGATCATTGCGCCCAAGACAAGTGCGAATCCACAGATTATCAGGTACAACCACCACGGTAGCGAACGCTGTGACCAATCGGGTTCCGGCAGTCCGTAATGCAGGAGCGTAAATCGCTCGTTATGGATCGGCTCGCTTGAGACATCCGTAACGGAGTCCGTGTGCACGTACTCATCAACTCCCTTCCGCTCCGAAAACATTCTCCGTTCAACCAGCTTTGTAGGAAGGTAGCCATCGCGGTGTAGTTCGTACGTCCACTCTACTTCGCTGACCAGCGTCCCGCTAGGCGGTTCAACGACAAGTCGAGTGAATACCGGAAGCCATTTTTTCTCGGGGTCGACAATCAAGTGTAGACTGCGGCACCGTTCCGGCAGCCAATCTCGATTTGCAACACTGTCCGAATCGACGGACGTCTGCCTGGAGTTAAACTGAATCTCCACTTGGCATAACGAAAGGCCGTCACGGGTTACTTCGCGACATTCTCGAATCGTGACGCGGGAATCATCCCACTGGATTCGCGCCAAATTTAATCCATAAAGCAATGAACGCAAGCCTGAATCCAATTCATCGCGCGCCACGTCAATCTCGGTGAGGAAACTTGTCGATTCAGCGTCATCGCTGGGTGGTAATATGAAACTAATGGACCAGATCGAATCGGGGCCGGGTCGCAATAGGTAAAACTTGTAGCGATCGTTTATGCCACGGGCATGTTCGAAAGTTACTTTTCCATTTTGAAGTTGCGCAAATTCACGAATGACATTTGAGCCGCGCCGCAGCGAAATCGTGCGAAATTTATCGCTGCGTTTCTCGCCGCTTGAAAGTGTGTACGAACTCTCGATGTCCCGCTGAAAAGACGTCAACTGCAGTTTAACTCCGTTTTGCCGCCATGCCTCAGGTGCCTCAGTTAGAAAGCGTTTTTTTAGATCGTCGCTACCAATCACCAGGTTTGGGAATGCCACCAACACAAAAATTACGAAGCAGGCTCCGACCGCCGAACCACGTTTCCGTACGTTCACTCGCGAGATTGCGTTTCGCGGGCAATTTCGAAAACCGGTCTCGCGGTTGCGTTCATTGGTGCAGCCAACATGGTTGGTTATATAGCTCACTTTAATGCGTGCCCCGATATAGTTGCGTTCTGTGCGAAATCGAAGTTTTAAGAACCGAGATGCCATATCATACACCAACGTTTGCTCCGGGTTCCGAGAGGGTCAGGTACATTTTTCGGCTGTTGACGATTTTTGACGACGAAGCCCAATCCCGCCGAAAAATGTACCAGACCCTTAAATTGTAACGGACCAGCCGGATCATAAGCAAGTTCGATAATCCCGTAACTGGCGTCACCTGGGTTGCCGCCAGTATGGTCGGGATAGGTTTCTTTGACTTTCTTGTTTCGTTCGTTGTATTCATAGCCAGTCGTGCGGTTCTCCGCATCTGCGATCGACAAGACATTGCCGTTTTTGTCGTAGGTTTGACTCGTCGCGCCGTTGAGCCGATCAAGTTGTAACTTCTCCGAAAGCGTGACGCGGGTTGTGGTTGAAACGTCTACTGGCACTTGGACAAAAATAGTCGCGCAGAGTGGTCTTCGGAAATGCCTTGTTTTAAGGGGTGAAACGTCGCGTGACTCGTTTGGGGTGAGTCACGTCGTTCCGAGCCTTTTGAGCACTTCGAGCCCTTTTTTGGCAAAATCGCCGAGGGGGCGAGTCACGCGATTCGGGTGAAGCGACAATCGCCGAGTGACAAAATCCCGCGATACGTGGCGCAAAAAAAGAGGCCCGAAAGATTACTCTTCCAGGCCTGAATTTGCCTGAGCCGCATTGCGTCTCGGATCAAAATGGAGGCGAGGGGATAGACTCGCAACAAGGACATACGATACGCGTTCTTCCAATTGTGAAGGTACGTGTTCCGAATGCCAAACTCCCGAGCTACCTCGCGATAGGACAAACCTTGTTCCAAGACCTTCTTCACCGCGGCAAGCTTGAATTCCCGTCTAAATTTTCGACGTTCCATCAAGTCTCCTTTTCCGCCAGACCATCCTGACATAAGGTGACTCACCGTCTACCAACTCTGGGGGCAATTCTTGGGGTCAGGCCTTGTTTTTTGTTTTTGAGGGTTTTTGTTTTTGGTAGGGAGTAGGACAGAGAGAGAGATTGCACTGTCGTGCCGCCCACGAATTGATTGCTAATTTTCCAAGTACCGCCTAGTGTACTAAGACCGCCTAAAGGCGACCTTCGAACCAACCGAACGAATCGCGAGTATACTCGGGTAGCCGACAGCGGCCGTAAGCGGAATCAGCGAAGATGATTTTTATTCTTCGAAATTTTTCGTTTAGTTTTTCCAGGACTGACTTGGCTCCGTCCTGATCCTGCACGCTTGCTGAGTGAATCACGACTGCTAGTAATAATCCCAGCGTATCGACGGCAATGTGACGTTTCCGGCCCGTTATTTTTTTACCAGCATCATAACCTTTTTCCGCTCCTCTGTCGGCAGTCCGAATCGACTGGCTATCAACGATGGCTCTGTCGGAGTCGATTTTTTACCACTTGGTTTCCGTGTTTCTTCTCGCAATCGATCATGAACTCGTTGCCACGTTCCATCGTTTCGCCATCTCCAGCACACACCATACACCGTGCTCCATTTTGGGAAGTCCGAGGGAAGCATTCGTCATTGACACCCACTGCGAACGACATACAAGATCGCGTTGATCACTGAACGCCGATTCACAGGTCGCCAGCCAAGCCGATTCTCTGGCGGAAGCAACTTCCGAACTCATTGCCATTGCCTATCTGTCAAATCAATGAAATACTATTGGTTGCGTTCCATGCTACAGCTCCTTAATCCTTGAGATTTAACCAAAGGGAGCTGTAGCTGGTTTGCGATTCTTAGTCAATTTTAAAACACGTACTAGGCGATCGCGTTCACGTAGGGAGCTTCGAAGATCCGAAGTCCCGTAAGGGTCTCAACCGGACACAGTTTCATCGAAATGAAGCCAGTCGCCCTCCAGCGTTTCTTGAGAGTCGTGGCTCAATACGCCCCAACTCAGCTCGGCATCAGCTCATCATTACATGCTTCATTCCCGAAATTTCCTGTGCACCCGGAAATTGACCCGATAGGGTGATTCGCATAAATCGATGCCATTCATTGGTGGTTGATAAGCTTGATCGATAGGTCAACTTTAACGGGAAATTGTCGGCGGACCGTTTGCCGGCACTTGGATTCCGAAGGGGTGTCATTTATCATGGGTGATGAATTTGCAGCATGTAAAACGCGGAATGGATAAGCCGAATACGATCGAGTAGCGATGACCAACGAAACGGAAGCGAGTCGGATTGAAACCATAATATCCAATGGGAAGTGGCAAGAATTATTGAGTTCGTACTTGCGAACACTCAATCGCGTTGGCATCAAGTACTTGCCGATCGCCAATACTTGCGACGGCATGGATGAAATGAAACCGAATTCGGTGACAACTCAGGATAGGGTGAGCGAAGCAGACACAAGTCAATCGCGTCTCGCTGTTGAACCGACGTCGTCCTACGTTGAATCAGCCCCAGTCTTATACGTCGGGTCCACGGCCATGAATGCTCGAAAACAAAACAAAGCTGGCGATTCGTCCAACCGATTGGCGATTATGGCAACAGAGGTTGCCAACTGTACCCAGTGCGCTCACTTGGCACAGAGTCGGACTCAAACCGTGTTTGGTGTTGGCAATGCGAATGCGAGACTCTGTTTTGTTGGTGAGGCACCCGGAGTTGAAGAGGATAAACAAGGCATTCCATTCGTGGGTCGAGCGGGTCAATTACTCGATAATATTTTGAGCGCTTGCAATCTGACTCGAGAAGACATCTACATCCTAAATACGATCAAATGCCGACCACCCAATAATCGAAATCCAAGTGAAGAAGAAATTGGCAATTGTTGGGGATACGCATTGCGACAGATAGATATTTTACAGCCGGAATTTATTTGCTGTTTAGGGACTGTGGCGGCCCAGACGGTGTTGCAGACCAAAGAATCGATTGGAAAGCTGCGCGGTCGGTTTCATGATTTCGGCGGGATCAAGGTGATCGCAACCTATCATCCGGCGTACTTGCTTCGAAATCCGAACGCCAAAAAACAGGTTTGGGAAGACATGAAGGACTTAATGCGGGAAATGGGGACTCCCGTCGATTGATTCCCGATGACTCGCCTTGGAACGCCGAGTTCGGTTTCCGAAGCCGAATGGGTCCAGGCAGCGCCTGCCTCGCTAGAAACTAGGCGACAATTCCCTCAATTTTACATTTGCATTTTGGGCCAGGTCATCGAAGACGGTTTGGAAAATACGTCGGTTTTAGCGGTTTGACAGGAGCAGAAACTGGTCGTTACAACCGGAACTGGCGATTTGAACCGCCGACTTGTTGTCAGGGATTGAGGATTTTCAACGATTTTCTTGCTAAACCGTGACATTGCAATTACTATTAAATAAAAGTCCCGAATGGTTCGATGTGGCGGGTAAACAGAAAAAATGCGCCAAAATTGTAAAGCTGCGGAATTTGGGGCGATATGGCAACGCAGCGGAATCTAT
>JBGTDM010000407.1:0-9808 GCA_041748315.1 Pirellulaceae bacterium | reverse complement strand
ATGGTCCGATCCGGCAAGACTCGTTCCAGCCGAATATGACTCCCACGCTGGCGCACGACCGAAAACCCCAATCTAACGAGCGCCGCAACAATGCGGTCGTAGTTCTTGGAGGGCACTTTGGTCATGATCGCCTCCTGCGTTGCGCCGAACGAGTGAACAATGGGGCCGCGGCCGGTTCGGCCGCGGAAACGCGCAATCCCATGTATTGGGACTATCGCAACGATCGATCTTCGATGGGGCCGCGTTCGTTATGGAGTTCGACCGCGGAAAGGGATATACTGTATATGTTTGGCCGTGGCGGGATTCGAACCCGCATGCCTGTGAGGACAGTGGATTTAAAGTCCACCGCGTTTACCAATTTCGCCACACGGCCCAAGGCCTGGACTCGCCCCAACGAGTCCAGGCCTCTTTTTTTGTCAGACGTGATGAATACTACTGGATCTCGCTAGGCATATCAATGCACTATTGATTTTTTATTTTGATCTTGGTATTGTAACTAAAGCAACTATAGATAACGAAATGGAGAAAGCAATGAAGCTGTCAGATTTAAGAGTAGCAATCCAAACCGGGGCAGCTTTTCGCTGCCGCACCACACTTCAGCCTGCTGGTGGCCAAGGCGATAAGGTGTTTCCTCCGACTTACTTGGGTGCGAAGTATGCGATGGAAGAACGCATTCTCGCCGATGGTGATGGGGCGGAGACACGAAGATCGCCGTGCGTGTTGCTGGATTCCGTGCAATCACAAGCCAACCGAATGGAGGAGGCTCTTCAACAAGCAGTCGATGCGAATCGATTGAAAATGCCCGTGATCGAAGTCGATTTTTCGAAAGTCGAACTGATTGATCCAGTCGGCAAAATCACGAGCCTGCAAGCGCCCCACCGGATAGCCGACGCAATTCTGCGTGATTCGGAACTTGATGGTATTCCATTTCGCAAGTCGGAAGTCGGCAAGCAAGTTGACAACACTAGTAACCGCAATGCAACGCCGTTGTTTGAGTTGTGTCCAACTGCCCTCATATTCGGCGTTTGGGATTCGACTGGCCCGAAAGGGGGCCTCGGCTCAAAGTTCGCGCGAGCGATTGTGTCGGAGATTGTTGGCTATGACGCGCAGAGTGGCGCAAAGACGGGCAGCCGGATCGATCCATTACAGATTCGCGCCGGTGCGCAGGTCGTTATCAATAAAGACGGGACGTGGAAATTGGCAGGCGAGAAGGCCAAAGGGGCGAAGTCGCCGAGCGAAGTTAACCACGGCAATATTCCACCTACGATTGACGACAATGCAGGCGGAGTGACAATTAGCCGCGCCGAGCAAATGACTGTGATCTCGATGCCCGCTCTTCGTCGGTTGCGGTTTCCAGTCAATGGCGAGTACAAAGCAGAGTACGATGACGCGGCACGCGTCGTGCTACTTTCGTTAGGATTGGTCGCGGCTACTCTAGCAGCGGAGGCCGGACTCGATCTGCGCAGTCGTTGCCTTCTTTGGGCGACGGATACGCTGAAATGGGAAGTTATCGGAAAGCCCGGCTCTACTCCTCAAGAGGTTCAACTTACCGCTGAGCAGGCCATCGATCTGTACAAGTCAGCCGTCGAAGCCTCCGTGAAAGTCGGCTTGCCGTATCGAACCGAACCTATTGTGCTGCGCCCTGGCAAAGCTTTGATCGAATTGCTTCAGCGCAGCCAGGAAATCGCCGCCGAAAGTGGCGTTGAGGAGGACGAATAATGTGGGCGATAGGTGTTCGCTTTCTTCGCGGCGTTTGCGTCGCGACCGATACAGGCCAGTGGGACGAGGCTGAATGGCCGCCTCACCCTGCGCGGCTTAATATGGCACTCGCGGCAACGTATTTCGAAACGTGCGAGCCTCGCACGCTATCCGACATTGATCATAAAAGGCGTCGAGCGTTGGAATGGCTGGAACAACAGGCGGCGCCTACGATCATGGCTTCGTCTGCGGAAACACGCACGCCGGTCACCGTCTTCGTTCCCGTTAACGATTCAACTCGGTCGGATCAGCTTTTCGCCAATACACGCAGCCGCCAACCAAGGCACTTTCCGACTTCGATTCCGCATCGAGATGAGTTGTACTACGTTTGGAACAACCAGATCGAAAGTGGTGAGATTGCAGACGGTCTGGAATTGGTCGCTTTCGATGTCTCGCGACTGGGGCACTCAAGCTCGCTTGTTCAGGTTTGGATCGAACATCATTTTGACAGGCGACTTCAAGAGCTTGCACAAAGGAACTTTCATCAATGGACGCCCGCTAGTGACGGCGAACTGGAATCGACGCGTTTGCGGGTGGCATCGGCTGGTAGCCTCCGATCATATGAAGCAAGTTATAATGCAGCAGCAATCGAGGAATTCGTTGCGCTGGCATTTGCCGTCAAACAAGCCAAAGGAAAGGAAGAAGTGGAATTGCGAAAGGACCTGTCCGAACGATTTCCCGACGGAATGCCGGCG
Source organism: Pirellulaceae bacterium (assembly GCA_041748315.1). GTDB lineage: Bacteria > Planctomycetota > Planctomycetia > Pirellulales > Pirellulaceae > CALMEE01. The sequence goes on along the minus strand of JBGTDM010000407.1, from coordinate 7,355 downwards.
AGCCAACGTCCACAGTCCGCTCTTCCTGTTGCATATCAACTGGCCTCGGCTTCCGCAGTCCCGCCGGCGGCGTCATATTTCGATAGCGACCTGATGATTCTGTCGCTTGAGGATTCTCCAACTATCGGACTTGAGTCGACATTGCAGCTTTCCGGGGCGGTTCGTAAGAGACTCCACGACGCTTACGAGGATCGTAGCAGCCCGGAATGGCTTGGTGGCCACAAAGCAGACGGGTCACCAACCGAAAAACCCCACGTTGCCATTGTGCCGCTCCCGTTTGTCGATCACGGTCATGCAGATGGTCACCTCCTGGGGATCGGCATTGCGTTTCCTCGAGACGTTCCGCGGCGCGAACGGGCAGTGGCCATCCGCGACATGTTTGAGCGGTCGGAAGATCTCGAAGAGTGGGTTCTAAACCTTCGCCTGAATAACTTTCGTCAATTGACGAGTCCTAGCGCTCCTCACGTCGACATCCTATTTGTTCGTGAACAACGGCTTACCCCGCCGCGTTCCTTACGTGCCCAGACTTGGACGTCAGCCTGCTCGGTCTGGGAGACTGTAACCCCGATTGTACTCGATCGGTTCCCCAAGAAAGATCGCATCCAAGAGCGAGAGGCGTGGAACAAAGAAGTCGCCGAGATCGTCGCCAAGAGTTGTCAAAACATCGGCCTTCCTGAACCATGGGCAATTCACATTCATCAAAACGCATTCGTGCGTGGAGTGCCAAAGTCGCGTCCAGAGAGTGGATTCCCCACGATGCCGGGCCGCAGCGGCAAGCCTAGCCGCTATCAGATCCACGCTAGGATTGAATTCGGCGTGCCCGTCATCGGTCCTGTTATTCTCGGAGCCGGTCGCTTCGTTGGATATGGATTCTGTCGACCAAACATCACGCGATGCAAACAGCGACGAGGCGCGCAATGAGTGAACTCCGACCAGAACAGTTTGATCGATTCTTCCAAGAACTCTATCTATATCCGGCCATGAACTGGCAGATGGAATTAGCTGCTGCGGCGTGTGAAGGAAAGTGGCCGGATTACATCTGCCTGCCGACGGGAGCGGGGAAAACGTCTTCCATCGACATCGCCGTTTTCGCTTTGGCGTTTCAAGCAGAATTGGCGGCCGAAGAGCGGACGGCTGCAATGCGGACTTTTTTGGCAGTTGACCGCCGGACCGTCGTAAGTGAATCGTTTTATCGGGCCAAGAACCTTCAAGCGAGGCTCGCAAATGCAACAGACGGGATATTGAAGGTCGTTGCGGATCGGCTGCGGAGCTATTCGGGTGCCGTAAAACTTGGAAACGGACAGACACGTCAGGCTCCTTTGTCCGTTGTCGAACTACGTGGAGGGATTTATCGCGATCCTGCATGGTGTCATTCGCTGGTGCAGCCGATGATCGTGACTAGCACTGTTGACCAAATTGGTTCGCGATTGCTGTTTCGCGGTTACGGTGTATCTAACTCCGCTCGTCCGATCCAAGCGGCTGCGATTGCTCACGACAGTTTAATCATTTTGGACGAAGCCCATATTTCGCCGGCCTTCTCCGAAACGCTAGGATACGTGCAGAAATACCAGCAACAACCATGGGCAAGGGAATACGTGCCGCTACCGATGCAAGTTGTCGAAATGACGGCGACGCCTCCGTCCAACTCGGATGCTACTAAGTTGGAAATAAATCCCGCAGAATTGGCTGACCCAGCCTCTCACATTGGCAACCTCGTAAACACATCCAAGTGGACAAAGTTGGAAATTGCGGGCAAGGTCAAAGGTGCCAAAGCGCCGTCCCAACTCGCTGCGATACTCGTCGCGAAGGCGATCGAGTCGGTCGCTGAAAACCGTGACGGTGAAAATGGTAATGGTACCACCCCGAGAGTCGTTGGCATCATGTGCAACATGGTGGCGACCGCCAAAGAAGCTTGGTCTCTGCTGCAAAAGAACAAGCAGATTGATCCGGAGCAAATCCATCTCATCATCGGAGCCATGCGTCCAGTCGATCGCGACAAGCAAACAGATGAATTGCGGCGACTGATTTCAACCGGTGCGAATCGTATCGAGATCAACAGGCCTGTTTTTGTTGTTGCAACGCAGTGCATCGAAGTCGGAGCGGATTACGACTTCGATGTGCTGGTTACTGAAGCTGCTCCGCTCGATTCGCTCGTTCAACGATTCGGCCGATTAAATCGCGGTGGACGCCCAATTGACGCCATTGGTTACATCGTCATGCGAGAAGACCGCGTCAAGGAGGATAAACAGCTCGATACAGATGACGAAGCATTCAAAATGATCGACCCGATTTACGGTAATGCGATGAGTCGCACGTGGAATTGGCTTGTGAACGTCGCCAAAGATGATTTGGTCGATTTTGGAATCGCCCACTTCAAGGCACTCGTTGCATCGATCGACGTCGGCCAAAGAGAAAAGATGTCAACCGATCGAAGCCACGCTCCTGTGCTACTGCCGGCCCACCTTGATCTTCTTTGTCAAACTTCTCTCGACCCGTGGCCTGATCCGGATGTATCGCCGTGGCTACACGGCCCCCAGCGAATTGATCCCGAAGTGCAAGTCTGCTGGCGAGCAGACCTTTTTCCCGTTCGATGCCTTCTAGACGACGATTCACCTGTAGCATTGGAAACATTTGCGTGGCGATCAGACGATGTGAAAGACGCCACTGAAAATGTGATTCACACCGTCAGCCTTTGTCCACCATCATCTTCTGAATGCCTGTCGATACCGCTTCGTCGCGTGCAAGCTTGGCTCATGGCGTTGGCGAAACAGAAGAAGGTGGAAGCGGATTTGACTGCGGATTTGCCGGCGATAAGTGATGACGCGACGAGGACCGAAGGCCAGACCATCCCGTCGCCGTTCCGCCCGATCGCCTGGCGAGGCGTGGAAAAGAGTGAAGTCATTCACGACCTACGAGATATTCGACCCGGCGATACACTGGTGTTTCCCGTAACGGCGGGCGGTTGGACCGAGCTTGGCTTTGTCCCCGCAGCCAACGGTTGGTCACCTCGTAGCGGAGACGGCAAGCCACTGACGGATGTTTTACAAGCCGCGGCTGAACAGGGACAGCGAGTCGTCGAGTGTCACCGCGATGATTTCGATAAGCTAAGTCAGATCGACTGCGGAAGCGAAGCATTTTCAACTTCACGCAATCGGCCCATTTTGCGACTTCACCCAAGTTTGATCGATGTCCCGCGAGCACGACAACTCTATGATGAGCTTCGCAACGACCCGAATTTCACGCTCAAACGCGCCGAATTGAAGCAACTAATTGCTGAATTACCGGATGAAATCGTTAGTGATTTGCGATCCGTCCAGGACAGCCTTCGGGTCGAGTTCTACGCGGGCCGATCGGGAATTGTTATCAGCGGGCCGAGAGGATCACAGCAGCCAGAGATCCTCACGGAAGATGACGGGAGTGATCTCTATTCTCGGATAGCGGCCGGCCAGCCAGTTGAGTTGTCCGATCATTTGGAACATGTCCGCTCCCAAGTTGTTGCGTCGCTGAGCAAAATCCCTCTGGACGCGTATAAAAACACGCTTCTTCGGTCAGCCGAGGTCCATGATTGGGGCAAGGCTGATCCGCGGTTCCAAGCAATGTTGCTTGCAGGCGACCTATATTCGGCTTTGTGGGAAACGAAGTTGTATGCAAAGTCAGCCAAGATGCCCGGAAATCTGCGCGAGCGCGAATTTGCCAGAGGGGCCGCTGAGTTGCCCAAAGCATTTCGTCACGAGATGCTTTCGATGTCACTAATCGAAACTACGGAGTTGCCTGATTCCGACATCGAAGATATGCAATTGCTGTTGCATTTGATCGCCAGCCACCATGGACATGCGCGTCCGTGGGCTCCAGTTTGTGATGACCCCGCGCCGCCTGATGTGAGCCTTGATCTTTTGGGGCTACCTGAAGTCTCTCTTTCCGAAACTGATCGTCAGACTATTTCTTATCACCAAGTCGATTCCGCTATAATTGATCGCTTTTGGCAAACGACAACAAAATATGGATGGTGGGGGACCGTGTTTCTGGAGTGCGTCTTGCGACTGGCTGATCGTCGAGCGAGCCAGATCGAAAGCCAACTTCAGGCGACCAAGAAGGATCGCACTGCAGCAGACAATGCAATCTCCGTTGGAATAGACACATGAAATCAGTTGCAATTACACAATCGACTTGCTTGAATGGTCTCGATGGTTCGAATCCATTGGCTTTCCTGACTGCTCTGGGGACACTCCGGACGCTAACGCTAATGTATCCGAGCATCGAATTCCGTATGAACTGGGAGATTGAAGGCGGAGCGTGGCGCCCAAGATTAAGTTGGCGAAAGTCCGATTTGGACGAAACATCACTATGCGACTCGATGGCGGATTGGCTGGCTGCGCCGCCTCAAATGGAACTGCTTGAAGCGATCGGTGATAACCTGACGTTATCACCTTCGCTGTTCCGTGATCTGGCGCTTGCGCAGTTTACGAAAGCCTGCGAAGCTCAAGCAACAACGGCTCCCGCATTGGATTTCCTAGCTGCATTTGGTTCGGATGCAACCTATCAGCCTCATTCCAAAGATCGCACCCTGATGCAAGACACAGCTTTACGAACCATGAGTGGAGCCGGCCATCAGCATTTCATCAAGTTCATGCGGGAAATCATTGCGAACACAACATCCTCGCATCTTTACTCAACTTTGTTCTCTCGGTGGGGCTATAAAGATCAAGGACGTGGTATGAACCTCCGCTGGGATCCAATAGATGACCGCCGTTACGCCATGCGTTGGAAGAATCCTAGTTCCGATCCGGCAATGACTATGCGAGGCGCAAATCGACTATCGATCGAGGCGATTCCGCTCTTTACGACTGCTCCGGTTCGGAACGACCTACAAACCACCGGCTTCAAGTCGATTCCGAAAAAAGGCACATTTTGGTCGTGGCCAATTTGGGAATCTGCGATTAAGATGACGACGCTGCGCTCATTGCTACAGCATCCAGGCCTTACGGGCACGAACAGCACCTCAGAATTATCACGAATTGGAATTGCGACGGTCTTTCGAAGTCAGCGAATCACAGTCGGAAAATTTCGCAACTTTACGCCGGCGAAGACAGCAGATGCCACCAACAGCGTGGACACGTAGGCGGAGCAAAGCCCCAATAGGCATTTGGTGAAGTGATTGCCGGAAACTGTACCATCGCACGTGAATCAAGTCAGGCGAACAGATCGGCGCCGGTCGTCACTGCGGGTTCGGCCTCATGGCTGCGTTGCGTGAATGAACACGAACTTCCCAGATCTTTGACAACCTAACCAAAACAAAAATCGCAAACATCACGCCGCCTCCGGTTCCGCTTCAGGTCGGGGGCGGCGAGTTGGGCGTTGCTTTGACCGCGTTAGCAATTAATCGCTACTGAAGCTGTACATTGCGCACGCCAGAATATTGGCCGAAGCCTTTGTCGAAGGTGACCAGCTCGAAGATATGCGCTGGAAGGCCAACGCCAACCACACGTTGACGTCAAGAAGGTACATCCCACTGTTCCCTCTGCGCTTCGATGTCCTCGGCTTCCAGGTTTTCAGCGATGCGCTCGTTGGTCAAATCCAGCGTTCCCGGCCGATCGCTTTTCACCAACGGCAATTGCACCCGTTGTCGGTTGCGAGTGGCATGCACGGTCGGTCCAACCGAGCAGACGACGCGCACGCCAGCCCCTTCCGGAAGCACAACGCCTTCCTCCAGAACGATCACACCATTTTGTACTCGGCCAGCAACTTCCATGTCCTTTATTATCAACGAAACTGCCGCGGCGGGCAACATCGGTGCTCTGCGGCAAGAACTGACTCTTTCCAAGCTACGCTCGAGCGCACGGCCCAGGGGACCATGCTACGGGTTGCTTCCCTCGGTGGCTGGAAGCCGCAGTCACGTGGGCGGCTGGAGCCATCTTCACTATTTTGCTTGCATCCCTGCCCTCCCCTGCTATAGTGAGGGGGCGACTGCCGGCAGAACCTACTATACACTCTGCTTCGCCACGATGCGGCGGCCGCGCTCTCACGGATGGCTTCTCCCGTTCATCCGTCGAGAGGCTCACCGATGCGTAACACCTATCTCGTCTGCTACGACATCTGCGACGACAAACGCCTCCGCAAGGTCTTCAAGACCATGCGGGACTTCGGCGACCATCTGCAATATTCGGTCTTCGAATGCCAGATGACCCCCATCGATCTGGCCCGCTGCCGCAGCTTGCTCGGCGACATCATCAAACATAACGAAGATCAGGTGCTGTTCGTCGACCTCGGCCCGACCGCCGGCCGCGGCGAACGCGTGATCTCCTCGTTGGGCCTGGCCTACACGCCGATGAACTCGCCGTGCATTGTGGTTTGAGTAATACAAGCTCGCAGCGCCAGCAAGTGGGTCTGGGGAGGAGTCGACTGTTTACGAGATAGATTTCGCGCACGGCCCGGGGGACCGTGCTACTACCCACTCGCTCGCGCTTCGAGCTTGTATTTGTTTGTTCGTCACTCACCTTTGGAGCCGACAGCTATGATCCAGTCGAATCGACCGCAAACGAACGATTACCTGCCGGCACGGATGCTCAATGAGTTCACCTACTGTCCGCGGCTGTTCTTCTACGAGCACGTCGAGGGCGTCTTCGCCCACAATCAAGAAACGATCGAAGGGGCGATTCGGCACAAGCGAGTCGACGCCAAACAGGACGAGCTGCCATCGGCCACGGACTTGCAGGACACTGATCGACCGATCGCCGCCCGCAGCGTGTCGCTCTCCAGCGACACCTACAGCGTGATCGCCAAGATGGACCTACTGGAGGCCGACGGCGACCAAGTCACGCCGGTCGACTACAAGCGGGGCCGGCCGCGCGAGTTGCCCGACGGTTCGCTCGACGCCTGGGACGCCGACAGGACGCAGCTTGCGGTCGGTGCACTGGTTCTTCGGGAGAACGGTTATACCTGCGACGAGGCGGTCGTCTACTACGCGACCACCAAGCAGCGGGTGCGGTTCGCTGTGGACGAGGAACTCACCGCCGAGACGATTCGTTTGATCGAACATGCCCGGCGCGTGATGGAAGACGGAGTCATCCCGTCGCCGCTTGTCGACAGCCCGAAGTGCCCTCGCTGCTCGCTGGTCGGCATCTGCCTGCCGGACGAAACGAACCTGCTCATCCACGGCGAAAAACCCGAACACGTCATCTTCACGCTCAACACGACCGACGCACTGAACATCGCCATTCGCGGCATCGTCCGACCGGGTGATCACGTCATCACGACATGGTTCGATCACAACTCGGTGCTGCGGCCCTACAACGCGCTGGCCGAGCAGATTCAAATCAGCCAGACGCGAGTGTCGTGCGATCCGCTCACCGGCTATG
>JBGTDM010000406.1:0-3439 GCA_041748315.1 Pirellulaceae bacterium | reverse complement strand
GGAATCTGGGGACCTGTCGTCTTGGTGCTTGTGTACGTCGTGGCCACGGTGCTGTTCGTGCCGGGAACGATTCTGACGTTGGCTGCCGGGGCCTTGTTCGGATTGGTGGTCGGGACGATCACGGTCTCGATCGCCTCGACGTTGGGAGCAGCCATCGCCTTTCTGATCGCCCGCTATGTGGCCCGCGACAAGGTCGCCAAACTGGCTGGGCGCAACCGCAAGTTCAGCGCCATCGACAAGGCGATTGGCGAAGGAGGCTGGAAGATTGTGGCCATGCTGCGACTGTCGCCGGCGATTCCCTTCAATCTGCAAAACTATCTGTACGGGCTGACGCCGGTTCGCTTCTGGACGTGCGTCATCACAAGCTGGCTGGCCATGCTCCCCGGCACCTTTCTTTATGTCTATCTCGGACACGTTACGGCTGCGGCCGTTGGGGCCGACCGGGCACGGACACCTGCCGAGTGGGTCATGTTGGCCGTGGGGTTACTGGCGACGATCGCGGTCACGGTCTACGTCACGTGGCTGGCCCGCCGTAAGCTGCAAGAGCAAATGAAGGACACGGCCGAGGCCGGCAAAGCGTCGCCCAACGCCAACGACGAGGACCAGCGCGCTGAAAGCAAAGCGCCCCCCCTGCGAAACACCATCATTCTGGCCGCAGTGGCGCTCGTCTTGGTCGGTGCGGCGTCCTATGCGTATTTTTCCGCGGCGACGATTGAACGCTGGTTGGGGGGCCTGTTCGGACCGCCTCGCGTGGAGATGAAAGAGGCAGACGCCGGCAACGCGTCGGGCCCGGCGTTCGATCAAGGCACACGGCTCATTCCTGGCGACTTCATCGGCTTCGGCCAACCGCTTAGGGCCTGTAAAGAAATAACTGACGCATTCTGGCTGCCGATGCATCCCGCCCCGCGGCGTTGCTCGTCGGTCGAATACACTCAGTATTCTCCCTCCTCGCGCCTGGCGGGATCGGGCGCCTCGGCACCCAGAATCGCGCCAGTTATTTCTTTACAGGCCCTTAACCCACTCGGCCAGCATCACGACATCCTCCTGGCGAACATCTTCGCCCAAACCGAGGCATTGGTCTTTGGCAAGACGCCGGAGGACGTCACAGCGGAAGGCGTGGTTGCCCTCTACGAGCACAGCGTCTTCGCCCAGGGCGTCATCTGGAACATCGACTCGTTCGACCAGCGGGGCGTCGAGTGGGGCAGAGTGCTCGCGCAGCGGATTCTGCCGGAACTCGATCCGAAGACGGAGCCCACACTCGAACACGACAGTTCCTCGAACGCTCTGATCCGCCACTACCGGGTGCTGGCGGGAGAAACCAGGTCATGGGCAGAGACGCCGTAAAGCTGGCCCCATCGATCCTCGCCGCCGACTTCGCTTGCCTGGGCGAGCAGGTCGCCGAGGCCGAACGGGGTGGGGCTGACCGGATCCACTGGACGTGATGGACGGACACTTCGTGCCCAATCTCTCGATGGGTGTGCCGATCGTCGTGTCGTTGCGGCGGACGACGCGGCTGCCCTTGGAGACGCACCTGATGATTTCGGACCCGGACTTCTTCCTCGACGAGTTTGCCGAGGCCGGCTCCGATTCGTTTCTCGTCCATTGGGAGGGCAATCACAATCTGCACCGCACGGTGCAACGAATCAAGGCATTGGGGAAACGCGTTGGAGTGGCCATCAACCCCGCCACGCCTGCGGCGGTGCTGGAAGAGATCCTGAAAGACGTGCACAAGGTCCTGGTGATGACGGTCAACCCTGGCCTCGGACATCAGCACTTCATCCACACGATCCTGCCCAAGATTCGCCATGTCCGCCTGATGATTGAGGAGATCAATCCCGCCTGTCACCTGGAGGTGGACGGAGGCATCGATTCGGCAACTGCTCCGCTGGCAGTGGATGCGGGAGCCGATGTTCTGGTGGCCGGGTCGTCGATTTTTGGTGACAGCCAAGGGGTGCCCGCAGCTATGACACGGCTGCGAGCCGCTATCGACGGGGCCGGGAACGAACGACATGATCCGTCGCTACGCACAGACATACACCGACGCAACGCATGAACGGAGCATAGACATGTCGCGCCCCCCGGTGGCTGGCACAACCCGGTCCTTCGACCGTAGCATGTTCGTGCCGCCACAACGGCTCACTCCTGTTTATCGAGGAAGGTGATCAAGTGGCGGCTGACCTCTTCAGGCTTTTCCTCCATCAGCCAGTGTCCGGCGTCTTTGATCCACATCAGCCTGGCGTTCGGAATCGTTTCTTGAAGCTTGCTCGCGTACGCTGGTTTTTGAAAGACGTCTTTTTCTCCCCACGTGATGAGCGTGTCATGGACCAGATGCTTCAGGTCGCCCGCAATCGCCTGCGTGCACTCTGGATTTAATCGTCGAAAATTGCGGAACAGGGCTTTTTTGCCCTCCTCGGTTGACCAGGGTGTTAGATAGAGATGAAAGGTCGCTTTCGTGTTGGTTGTGGCACAACGCGGGTGGGCGCCAGGTGCAGCAAGAGCCGCAGTGTGTGGCTGAGTGTCATGTGGACACCTGCGCGAAGAGCCTGGTGACGATCGCCTGCGCCTCGGTCTGGATCCGATCGAGATGCGCGCGGTCGCGGAAGCTCTCTGCGTAGAGCTTGTACACGTCCTCCGTGCCGGACGGACGCACGGCGAACCATCCGTCGTCCGCGATCGCTTTCAGCCCGCCGATGGATTCCCCGTTGCCGGGCGCGGTCGTGATGATGGAACGGATGGCGTCGCCCGCCAGCTCTTTCGCGTCGACCGCCTCGGCGGAGAGCTGCCGCAGCAGCCGTTTCTGATCGACCGTCGCGGGCGCGTCGATCCGCTCGTACACCGGCGTTCCGAACTCGCGGGTGAGCTCGAGGTAGCGGGCTCCCGGATCGATGCCAAGCGTGGCGGTGATCTCCGCCGCGAGCAGACCAGGCACGATGCCGTCCTTGTCCGGGGTCCACGTCGTGCCGTCGATGCGCAGGAACGACGCGCCCGCACTCTCCTCGCCGCCGAAGCCGATCGATCCGTCAAGGAGCCCGCCCGCGAACCACTTGAAACCCACTGGGACCTCGAGCAGGCGGCGTCCCAGCCCCTTCGTGACGCGGTCGATCATGCTGCTGCTGACCACCGTCTTGCCGACCGCGGCCTCGGACGACCACGCGCGTCGATGCGTGAACAAGTACGAAATGGCGACCGCCAGATAGTGGTTGGGATTCAGGAGTCCCGCTGAGGGTGTGACGATCCCGTGCCGATCGTGATCGGCGTCGTTGGCGAAGGCGACATCGAACCGATCGCGCATCGCCACGAGCGGTACCATCGCGTACGGCGACGAGCAGTCCGTCCGGATCTTGCCATCCCAATCCACGGTCATGAAGCGAAACGTCGGATCGACCGCGTCGTTCACCACGGTCGCCGCGATGCCGTACTTCGCGATGATCGGCGCCCA
>JBGTDM010000405.1:0-8607 GCA_041748315.1 Pirellulaceae bacterium | reverse complement strand
GCATTAAGTCCGACGGTGTCTACGTGGTCATCGGGTGTGGCGCCGTCGGGTTAATCGCTTTATTGGCTGCGAAAACACTGGGGGCGGAAACCGTCTTTGCAATCGACCCCGTTGAACATCGTTTGGAATTGGCAAGGTCGTTTGGCGCGATTGGAATCAGTGATCCGGATTCGGCCTTGGCAATCATCCAGCAACATTCGCATGGTCGCGGGGCCGATGCTGTGATGGAGCTTGTCGGTTTGCCTGCCGCACAAAAACTTGCGTTTGATCTCCTTCGTCCAGGTGGGACGATTTCGACGATCGGTTGCCACTGCGAAGGCAACTATGCATTCTCGCCTGTTCAGGCATACGACAAAAATTTGACCTACCGCACGGGTCGTTGTCCCGCTCGACACTATATGGATCGGTTGATACAGCCAGCGCTCGATGGCGTTTTCAAACAATTACAACCGTTGATTTCCCATCGGTTTCATTTAAACGACGGCGTACGAGCGTATGAAGTGTTCGCAAACCGCCGCGACAACTGCGTTAAAGCGGTGTTGGACATCGACGGCAACTAACGAGAGAGTTCATGATCGAAAATGCGATCAAGATCTGGTGGGCCGGCGTCAATTCCGTTGATCCGCAGTCACTAATCCAAACGATGATTAAGTGCACGGAGACCAGCTTGCAAGTTAATGGCAACCCGATCGACTTGGAATCGATTCGCAAGATCCTGGTCGTCGGTGGCGGTAAGGCCGGTGCGACTATGGCACTGGGACTGGAACAATCGCTCGCTCCGTTGGCTGAACACATCCAAATTTGTGGTTCAGTGATCGTTCCCGTCGACCAATCGCAAGCCGACGGTCTGCGGTTGATTAAGCTGATTCCTGGGCGCGATAAACACGAGAACTTGCCAACTTTAATGGGCGTCACCGCGACGCGCGGAATCCTCGATGATATTGCCCGCTTAAAGTCATCGGACCTGTGCATTGCATTGATTTCCGGCGGCGGAAGTGCTTTGCTTGTTGCGCCAAAACCCCCTGTGACGTTGGACGACAAAATCGCCACGATTAAACTTCTGATCGATGCCGGAGCAACGATCAGGCAACTCAATACGATTCGTGCAAAATTGAGTTTAGTCAAGTCGGGAGGGCTGGCCAGCCACTGCCAGGCAAAGAAGTTACTGAGTTTCATCCTCTCCGATGTAATTGGCGATCCCTTGGAGTTTGTAGCGTCGGGTCCAACGATTCCGCATGCCGTAACTTCGTTTCGAGAAATCCAGGGCATCTTAAATGACCTGAAACTCGATTTGGAAAAGTTGCCGACGAACGTGCAATATGCATTGATGGAAGGGGATGCGTCGGAACCGATTGTCGCCGAACACTCCACGACACATGCGGAACGTGTGGTTAACGTGCTGATTGGAAACAATCAAACCGCGCTGGATGGAGCCAGCCAATTCGCTTTGGAACAGGGATTTCAGGTTAGTTCTAAAACGCTCAAGCCTGAGACGTTGCTTGATGACCTGGCCGATGCCATCAGCGAAAACATCCTATCGGATTTGAATAGCGAAGCTCCAACTTGTTGTTTGATCGGTGGTGAACCGGTTTTACCTCTTATTCACGAATCGCAGCGGGGTGTCGGCGGACGCAATCAGCAATTGGTTTTGGAAGTCTGGCGAAGACTGAAAGATCGATGCGGTGAAACATGGAGCAACGACTACCAGTTCAGTTTGCTTGCTGCAGGGACGGATGGTGAAGATGGGCCGACAAATGCTGCCGGAGGATGGGTTGACTCAAGCACATTTTCAAACGTTGCGCGTGACTCGTTAGTCGCTCATTGTGAACGGAATAACGCGTACCCGCTACTCTTCGAGATTGGACAATTATTTCAAACGGGAATGACAGGGACGAATGTCTGCGATTTGATGGTGCTAACCAGGCATCGTAGTAGATGGCAATGATCGTGCTCGACTCCGTTTGAGGTTGTGTCAATCAAATCAGGAATTCTGATTGGAGCTTAACCGCGAATCCAACCATGTGGGCGTCGATCCAAACCAACGAGCTGGCTCTGAAAACTCGATCAGCATATCGGCTGTCGCGATCATCCGAAGTCGTACTTGTCACCAAGAACGGTGAACATTTGTCGATTGATCGATACTTTACGTGTGTATCAAGCGACGAGTAACGAAATCGAGATTGGCTATTCTAGTAGCAGCCGTCTATAATTCCCCACACGGCCAGTCGAGCATTTTCTGCAAGATTTGGGACATTCTAACGTTACCGGGTTCGCCGTGCCTGGGTGAACTTGCCCGATTCTCGTGTTAATAAACCAGGAAAAAATTAATGACAAAGACTATGGAAAAGATTCAAACGTTCAACAGTTTTGTTCGAACGTTGATTTTACTCGGTGTTATCGCGGCGGTCGGAAGTTTTGCGGCTTGGGGTTACACCAAATACGTATTGCCCGGGATGGCTCTTGAAAGATTGACGGAAGAACTGGAAACGTTAAAAGCAGACTATGAACGGCAGACGATCCAGTTGCAGCGAGTTGAAACAGCATTAAAGCTGATGAAAGTTGATCGTCGAATTGCCAACATCAAGATCTTGGAAATTGGTGAGCATGAAGATTCCGGTGAGCCATTTATGAATGTGGAGTTTACCGAACTGGGGCGCGATGGCGAGCCCGTTTGTGAGCCACGGCGGTTCATGCTTCGCGGTGACGAAATCTATGTAAACTCCCAGGTCGTCAAGTTCGAAGACAAATACGTAGAATCGGCAGAAGAATTGCGCGGGGCGTCGCTATGTGTCTTCAGAAGTATTTACGGTGACATCGATGGACCGAATGGAGGTCATGCCCTCGATCGGACCGGTATTGCCGAGGGGTCAGCGTACGGTAGTGGCGAATCGATGTCAGACTTTGAAAAGGGAATTTGGAGTGACTTTTGGGAAGTGGCCAATGATCCGGATCGCCGCGACGCGATGGGTATTCGAGCGATCCATGGTGAAGCTCCCTATACGCGAGTCAAAGCCGGAATGACGTACCGCTTGGAATTGCGTTCTTCCGGTGGGGTCAGTCTGGTTGCCGAAAAAACGCCATCCGAACAATAAAGGAAATCCGTTTCGATGTTGTTGTGAGTTGGGTGCTTTAGCCCGCATCCCCTTGGTGTTTGGTTGGCAGATCGCCTGCTTGGTTATCGATTCCCGTCGTGGGCGAGGGGGGCGAAAACAAGTCCAAGACGATCGTTTGTTCCTCGACCAGGACGCCGTGGGATACAAAAGAGGGAATGACCAGGACTTCTCCAGATCCGATCGAGACGAATTTCGAAGGATTACCTCCCCCCTGATCGAGTTCGAACTTCAGCCTGCCACTAATCACGCAACTGATCTGTTCGTTTTCGTGTGAATGCATTGGCACCACCGTGCCGGGGGCGAGATCGATTCGTGAAACCATGATCCGCTCGCCACACACCCGCTTGCGTTCAGCCGTCGGCATCGGCCAATCCCCGACGATTTCTTCCCACGAAAAACGTTTGACGTCTTGGTTCACAATGACCTCGTTTTCTAATCGGATGACGTTGCAACAGTCCTACAAATAACGCAGGCTCCTTATTCGAATGTATAATCGATTCGAGAATCGGAAGTTGTGTGCAAGGTATGTACGTCAGCCTTTCCAGGCTGACCGAATCCTCCGTATGTACGTCAGCCTTTCCAGGCTGACCCAATCCTCCCGGTTTGGCACAAACCAAGTAAACGGCGTCAGCCTGGAAAGGCTGGCCGACAGCTTTGCATCGAGCCGGCGCTGTAGGATTAATCAACCAGCACTTGCAGTTGAATCGAATCAATGCCCGCAGGATGCATTTTATCAACATCCTATAGAATATTAAACGATGGCATAAACGCGATTCAGCAAAAAAACAGTAAATGGTTGCTCAATGATCGGAAAACTCAATTTGGCGACCGGATCAGACCAGCTTTTTTTGGATTTGACGCCACACTTGGTCCAACGACGAAATTCGCAAGTAACGGCTTCAGACCCGTGATCGCCGTGTTCGCGTAGGATTGCCTTGCTGAGTTTTCGTTATAATGAACGATTGGTCTTCGATATTTTACATTTTTTGATTCATAAGAATTACCGATGAAAATTTTTTTTGCAGTTCGACGAGTTGCTCTGGTTTTTATCCTTTTAATGGGCGTCCAGGCACAAACGGCGATAGCGCAAGTTGAGACCGAGTTAACAAAGTCGGAACCGGCATCCGGCGACCGCGCGGAAACAACACCCACAACTTGGTTGGTCGTACGACATGCAGAACGGGAAGGAGAGGCCGACAAGCTATCTGATGTTGGCAAGGAACGCGCAGCGATTCTCCAACAACTGGGCCGCATCCTAAATGTCAACGCTATCTACTCGACGGATACCGTGCGAACACGTGATACCGCTTTACCTCTGGCGACCGAACTGGGGATCGAAATCCAGGCGTATAACGTTGCGACTGCCACATGGTTAAATGAAATCCGCGACTGTCATGCGGGTGATGTGGTTTTGATTGTCGGGCACTCCAATACGGCTGGAGTCATCGCAGGCCAATTGGCTGCGCTTGAGCCGTTCGAAATTCAGCATGACGATTACGATAGCCTGTTCGTCATTGTCACCCCTGGGGGAAAACAAGAAGGGATAGGGAGCGAAAACCATTTGCCAGACAATGAGTTGTCCAACGTGAACAAACCATCAGTTGTCCGACTAAAATATGGTTCATCTTCCCAGGGCGCACCCTCGGCTGCCGCAGACCAGATGGGACCCATCAAATAGTCGCCATCAACGATCAGCCGCGGGGCACTAGCCCACGGTTCGGTCACTTGCCGTCATCGCCCTCAAATCGCTGTTCGTATAGAGGTTTGAGGCCCTGTCCCAGGCACTGCGTATAGATAAACAGTTCTGACTTTGACCGCAGCATTTGCCCATCCTTGGCTCGATGAACCAAGTGCTGAGCGTTCGGCCCATTTGCGAAGCGTGTTTTGTGAAACGCCCAAGTGCTCGGCCGCCTCCGCCGTCTTCATGTAGTCAGCTAGTTTCGGCATGTTTCATTCCGGATTCGGACAGTTCGATTTGTATACGAGCCTTCAATAGTCTACAAAACCATGCAGCCTTTCGATACGCTATAGACATCCTTGGTCCGGTTTTTCAATCTGCGAATCCCAGTGACGTCACCAACAGCCAAAACGATTCAGATTTATCTGCGAACCAGTGAACCTCGAGGGATTCGGATTGCGGAGACCACGACAAGGATTGTTCAAGCCGTCCTGATCCCTCGACTCAATAGAATGTGGATTCAAGGCGTTCCGCGTGAGAGATGTCCCGGGCTAAAAAACGCTGCCAAAAAAAACGCGCTTGTCCCAAACCGGGTGCAACGGGTCAAGCGACTTAATTTCCGAACCGGAAGGTGGAGAGTAGCAGATTAATGGGAATCGACGTCGAAATCCTGGCCTATGAAGAGACATCGTTGGGTCCACTTTGTTTGCGCCGGCGTCTAACCCTGTCCGAGCCGCGCCAATCGGTGACCGAAGTGACGCTCAATCACGAGTTCTTAATGAGCAGTCTGCACACCGAATCAGAACGAGCTTTGGCGACGGAGCCACTCAAGCGAATTGATGGCGAACGCTTGCGAGTCCTGGTTGGTGGTTTGGGGTTAGGCTATACCGCTCAGGCTGCAATGCTTTGTGAGCGAGTTGAGTTTGTCGAAGTCGTCGAGTTTCTCCCCCCAGTCATCGATTGGTTGCGCAATGGACTGATTCCGCTGGCCGACGAATTAAACGCTCACCCGAAATTAACTATAACACAGGGAGATATCTTTCAGCGGTTGCTCATGTCACCAACGAGTCAACGATTTGATGCGATCCTGATCGATGTCGACCACTCGCCGGACGACCAATTGGCGGAAGTCAATCATCATTTTTACGAGGTCGATGGATTGCAAAGTGCTGTGAGGCATCTCAACGAAAAAGGTCAGTTGGCCCTATGGTCCTACGATCAGCATACGCCGTTGCTCGAGGCGATGCGACAGGTTTTCGACGACGCGACCGTTCTTCCAATTCGATTTTACAATCAGCTTGTTCACGAACATCACACCGATTGGCTTTACATGGGTCGCCGACGATCACGATGATTCGTATCTGGTATGGCATCGGATCCATTGCCAACAAGTGTTCCTTTTCCCGTTTGGCCTCGACGTCAATCTTGTATCGGATGGCAACGTTCGCAATCCCCCGAACGCCGGCGGATCATCCTTCCCTCTCAACGTTTTTGCGAAGACGCCCCCTTGGCCAACTCAGCCTTCCCGCTTCGTCCCCAACTCCTCAATGATTGCTACTTGCTACGCCAATTTAGCCGGTTTTTTTAAGGTCGCTGCCCAAAGTCGTCGATTCCCAATGCCGCTCAATCCTGATTGACCCTAGTGCTTTGCCCAAGTTGGAGATTAGGGTTAGCCGGTGTGCGTTAGCATTCGGTTCAGGCCGTAAAAACCGGATGCTAACGCGTTCCGGCTGATACTCAGCAAACCGAACTCTTAATATTGACGAAGCACTAGCTCCATGGCGAGTGGCGGAGGAAAATCGAAAACAACTTCAGCACAGCGAATGATCAGGAACTCGCCGACAATTTTTGTAGTCGGTTTAACAGATAAATGGGGTCCTGGCGTTGAAGTGATACAACGCCTTTTTGGAAACAATCGATACTGATCCCCGACCGTCGATACCGTCAAGTTGAACAATTGCCATAATATGTGTCGACTAACCCATCTAGGAAAGTCCGCTTCGACTCGACTAAAATGGTTTGTCAGAGTTTGTTAGATCCTCCCTCCATATTGTGAGTACACAGAATCATGTTCAAGTCAACATTACGCTCGTGTCTCTTTGGCATCGCAGTCATCCCTTTCCTTTTCGTTCCTGATTTGGCGAATGCGCAGACGCAGGAAGAACAGGAGCAGTCTTATCAAGAGTTTTTGCAACAGCTCAGGCCCCTGCTTCAAGAGGGAGAGGTCGCAAAGGCTCGTCAAATCCTCAACGATGCAATTGAAGGCGCTGATACGAAAACGGTGATCCGGTTTCAGGGGCTGAGACCGCAAATCGCCAATCAACTCATGCGCATGGGTGAAATGGAGGAAGCACTTGAGGAATACAGGATCGCCTGCGAATATTGCTTGGAACATTTTGACGATCCTGCTGCTCAGACGCTGTTTACCACGAATGCTCAAATGATGTATTCGCTAGCACGTCGTATTTCAAAGGTAGACGCACCGCTCAAAATGATCGAGCGCGCCGTGGTGCTCTTGGATCAGGCTCAAGCGACGAATCATGAGGAACGATCCGTTGATTTGAATTTGCCACGACTCCTTAATGTGATCAGTGTTTCCACGGAACTCGATGCCACACAACGCACTTGGTTGGCGGAGGTCATCGACCGACACTTGAATCGCGTCAGCGCAGATTACCAGGAAAACCCGGATGACGAATCAGGATTACTGGCTTACTCCTCGACGCTGCAGGCTGCCCAAAACCTACCTGATCAGGAGTCGGCAGACCGAGCAGTGATTCGTGAGCAGCGAACGCAATTGTTAACCGACGCGATTGTGAGGAAGCCCGAATCGATGTTGATCGCTAACGAGTTTGGCCAGATGACTCAACAAACGTTAGCGAGCATGATGCGCGATGACCCCGAGGGTGCGAAGGCATTGCTTGATCGATCGGTCGCGCTCCTTGAGCAAGCGAATGAACGGCAGGATTCTCGGCTTACCCAACTCGTCACGACGCTTCAGCGATTCGAAGCACGCATCGAAAGCGAACTGAAACTACGCGAGATGATTGGTCAGGCTGCACCGGAGTTTGAAATCGAAGCTTGGGTGAACAATGACGCTGAAGCCACTTTGGAGTCACTCGACGGGAAAGTCATCCTGCTCGATTTCTGGGCAGTTTGGTGCGGGCCTTGCATCGCGACCTTCCCGCACTTGCAGGAATGGCGCGAAGCGTTTCACAACCGTGGCTTCGAGATCATCGGGGTGACTCGATATTATAATTATGTGTGGGATGAGGAAACGGAACGAGCGCAACGGGCCGCCGAAGGAATTGTCGTCACACCCGACGACGAGCAACTGATGATCGGCAAATTCATGCAGTCGTACGAGCTAAAACACCCCTGCATCGTCACCCCCGCGGACAGCAACATGCAATCGAATTACGGTGTCACTGGAATCCCGCATGCCGTATTGATTGATCGAAAAGGGAACATTCGCATGGTCAAAGTCGGCTCCGGCGAAGCCAATGCCAAAGCACTTCATGAAATGATTGAAACCCTTCTCGATGAAGAGTAGGACGTAAAATTTCCTTAGAGGGTGTCTTCAAATAGTGTTTTTTGATTTTTCGAGTCGGTTGAGCATTAGCGCAATCTTTGTGATTTGAATCATGGAACGAATATAGGTGTCAGAACGAATATAGGTGTCAGCGACGGTCTTAAATTTAGTCAATTGGAAAATGCGAAAAATATTTTCTGAATGAGGTATTTTGCTGTTGGTTCTGCTTGTCGAGCCGCCCAGGGCGGGATTTTTTGAGGGATGGCGATGGTGTTCAATGACAG
>JBGTDM010000404.1:0-16534 GCA_041748315.1 Pirellulaceae bacterium | reverse complement strand
GGCACCGCTCATGAAATTCAACAATTGCCAATTCCACAGCCGTGCTAAAACCACTGGCCAAAGCAACATCTTCCGTGCCTGGTCTGATACCCAACTGCTGCGAGCCACCAAAGATAATCGGTTCAATTTCAATTCCTGACTTTATCACCAATCCACCGATTCCACGCGGGCCATGAATTTTATGAGCAGTGACAGTCATTGCAGAAAGCATCTGTTCAGTAAAATTGATCGATATCTTGCCGATTGCTTGAACAGCATCTGTATGAAAAGGAGCGCCGGACGCGGCGCAGAGTTTTGCAACTTCCGTAATCGGTTGACAAACCCCAGTTTCATTATTGACAGCCATGATCGACACCAGTGCAGCACTCTCATGGAGTAACTCGGCGAGATGCTGAAGTGAAACGACGCCATGATCGTCGACTGGAACGGTGTCAACGCGAAAACCTTCAGCTTGCATTTGCGTCGCAGTCTCAGCGACACTGGGATGTTCGACAGCCGAGATAATAACTCGTTTTGCGGATCCTGCTTTGTGGCACGAAGCTTTAGCAAGTCCTCTCAACGCCAAGTTATTGGCTTCCGTTCCGCCACTGGTAAAAATAAAACGGTCAGGATGTGCCCCCGACGAGCAGGCCTGCAATCGGTCAAGGATCGTGTCGCGAGTTGAATTTAAGGCTCGATGAGCCCGCTGTCCATCGCGGTGCGAGCTGGCGGGATTGGAATACCGGGTTCGTAGCGCATCATGAATCACCTGGAGCACTCGGTCATCCAAACGGCTCGTTGCATTGTTGTCCAAGTCAATTGAATTCATCAAAGCAAAACAGCCTGCATTAAGTCATAGAACGTGAAACCGACGACTGACGACCGCACGGAATCTAACGAAAATTTGGGGCTTTTCGCCGCTTCCAACCACCGTCCCAATGAGTATTTTGGGACAAGATGTCGGAACTCGCAGGCGATCCGGTAAATCCGCTTGCCGTAAAACACGATTTCCGTCATTCTATATCGAAAAAATTACCAGAAAAATGGGAGCCAAAGTCAGGTGACGTTACGGCCATTGACCGAAACGGATCAGGAGACAAAAGAATTCCATCGTTCCGTAGGCTGGGGCATTCCTATTCCCAGAGATTTCCCTGCATAATTCTATGAACAAGTTTGGCGATCAAGTCGAAAAACATATCAAGCGATCGTGTGCAGTAAGGTCGGCAGCAATAATTAATTGACCCGGAGACTCGCCGCGGTTGCAAAAAAACGGATCGAAACGTCGACGTGATATACGTCTTCATAGGTCTCCATATCGGGTTAACCGAAATCGGTCGCTCCTCCGAACGGAAACGTGAACCGCAACATCAAGTCAATTATTGAAGATTATACACGATCGGAGACATTCGGTTCAAAAATTGAATCGAAATGACAGGCGATTTCGACATCGAGATTTGCCGCGCCATTTCGAACCGCTTGTCCCAACAGGAAGGTTGAAAGCCGTGGAAGATAAGCACTTGGACAATGTGGAAGATGACGAAAGCATCCAACCGATTGTCCGACAACACCATTGGCCCGAAAACGAAGCACATTGTTTGCAACGATTGGAGGCGGTATTGTTCCTGGCGAGAGAGCCACTAAATAGCAGAAAATTGAGTGAATTTGCCAGTTTAGCCGATGGGACCCAAGCGAGAACCTTAGTCCATAAGCTGAACCAGCAATACGATCGCAGGGGTCGTGCGTTTCAGGTGAAGCAGGTTGCCGGTGGTTATCGCCTGATGACACGACCACAGTTTGCGCCGTGGCTACGTCAATTGGAATTCGGTCAAAAGATGTTGCGACTAAGTTCACCTGCGATCGAAACATTAGCAGTTGTCGCTTATCGGCAACCAGTACTTAAGGCTGAAATCGAAGCCATTCGTGGTGTTGGTTGTGGCGAGCTGTTGCGCCAACTGATGGAGCGTAATTTGGTTAAGATATCCGGCAGAAGTTCCGAATTAGGCAATCCGTATCTGTACGCCACCACCAAAAGGTTTTTGGAGGCTTTCGGTTTAGGTACGCTGGACGGACTTCCGAGAGCCGCTAAATTACGAGGGCGGGAATTCCTCAACGGCTCGCAACAAAATCAATCAGCCGATACACTTTCGATTGAACCATCGAGTACAATATCCGAAACAGCTATCAACCTTGAGGAGGACTAAAACGTGAAAATTGCATCGTCGACCTTGCCATTTAACCACGTCTGGTTCGATGACGAAAACCAGACGATCAATCTCCGTGAACCAATAAGTCCAGCAGGAGTGTTTGGTGGGTCCGGTGTTGTGATGATCGATGATGACGATGAGTTTGACGACGTCGACGATGGCGATGATGACGATGACGATTTCGATGACGAGGTGGATGACGTCGACGATGGCGACGATGGCGACGATGGCGAGGTGGATGACGAGGTGGATGAGCTCGATGACGAGATTGAAGGGGCTGTCGATGACGTGGATGAAGACTTCGACGACGAATACGAGGAAGAGGAAGACTTCGAGGATGACGAGTGGGAAGAAGTCGAAGATGACGACGACGACGACGACGAATGGGACGACGACGACGAATGGGATGACGATGATGACGTCGAAGATGATGACATCGATGACGACGATGAATGGGACTAGTTGAGACCCCCAGGTGATGCGGTTGTCCTCATGGGTTATCGATCACTAGTCGGCAGGCAAAGCGAGGTCATGCCGATCTTTAATTGATGATGCCATTCGGTTTCATGCCCCGCGAACATTGCCTCGCGAACATTGCCCGGCGAACATTGGACATCGCTATGGCTCATCAAGCCCATATTGTTTGAGTTTCTTGTGGAGTGTGTTTCGATTAATTCCCAGACGTTTTGCCGCGACTGACTGATTGCCGCGACAAGACTCCATCAATTGGCTTATCAATTCCCTTTCTACCGGATTGACGATCACTTCATGAAGCTTACCATCCCCATTTCCGTTTTGAGTCGCAATGCCGTTGAAGACAAATTCACGGATCAGGTTTTGCGGATCGGCGGGATGTGAATCCTTGGGGTCGCTGGAGCGTTGACCAGTAACGATTCCTGGCAACAAGTCTGGAGTGACCAGCGGCTCCTCCGCTAAAATCACGGCTCGTTCAATGTGATTCTGCAACTCCCGCACATTCCCTGGCCAGGAATAATCACGCATCATTCGCATGGCGGCGGGATCAATTCTACAGATTTCATTCTGGCGATGCTGGCGACTGTAGGCTTGAACGAAATGGTCGGCCAACAGTGGAATATCATCGCGTCGAGATCTCAATGGTGGTAGAAAAATCGGAAAGACGTTAAGTCGCCAAAACAGGTCTTCGCGAAAGTTATTATCCGCGACTTCGCGAAATAGATCCCGGTTGCTTGCCGCAATGACTCGTACATCAACACGATGGG
Organism: Pirellulaceae bacterium; assembly: GCA_041748315.1. Classification (GTDB taxonomy): domain Bacteria; phylum Planctomycetota; class Planctomycetia; order Pirellulales; family Pirellulaceae; genus CALMEE01. The sequence goes on along the minus strand of JBGTDM010000404.1, from coordinate 13,110 downwards.
TTGCACTGTCGCCAACCCGTTCGAACTCACGCTCTTGCAGCACGCGCAGCAATTTGACTTGCAACATCGAACTCGTGGAGTTGATCTCGTCCAGAAATATGGATCCTGTGTGGGCGGCTGCGAACCGCCCTGCGCGGTCACGATCAGCGCCCGTAAACGAACCTCGTACATGCCCAAACAATTCGCTCTCTAGCAGGCTTTCCGAAAGTGCGCCACAGTTGACTTTGATCAGCGGTCCGCTCGCGCGAGGGCTGAGCAAGTGCAGGGCCTTTGCTACCAATTCCTTGCCGGTTCCGGATTCGCCTTGCAGCAAAACCGTAACCTCACATTGTGCGGCTTTCTCGGTCAGGCGGTAAACTTCGCGCATCGCCGGACTATGGCCGATCAATTCGGGCAATGGCGGGAGAATTCGCGTCGGTCGTTGCAGGGGACTGGGCATGCACCTATGGTAACAATTTTTGATCGAATTCGGAAGAATTAAACTTCAGTGAACCAGAATTGAGGATGATCACGAATAGAGTTGACCGCACGATTAAAGATCGGAGGTCTATTCAATATCACCCGATACCGGTTGAGAAGGGCCTATTTTTTCTCGATCAAGTCCAAAATCGTTGCCAGGACCTGTCGCGACTCATCGCTTTCGTGTGCGCTCGAATTGTAGGCGGCGTACTGAGCAAGAATTTCGTCTTTGGTCAGCAAAATACCGTTATCTCGAAATGCCACGGCGAGCGATGATGTGGCGGCCTGCCGAATTTCTAAGGGTAGTCCATTTTGATTGGCGATATTCAATAGTTGTCGCTGTGCGAAGGGAGTACCAATTCGAGCCATCACTTTTGCACTGGCCAGGGACGTTGACGGATCGTAAAGCCCTTCAGCAATCTGCTCCTGATGATCCACGAAATCATAGACGACGGATGCCGTTTCTCGCTCGGTCAAGATCGAAAGTTGTTCACTCGCCCAGCGCGAATAGAAAGCGCGAGTCACCGCTTCCAAGCGGCCGAGCCCACCTCGTAAGCTAAGATGATAAAGTTGTTGCGCGACGATTGCCGGCTCAGTGGTCGTTGGGAATGCCATCACTAATCGATCCTCGCGGCAGAAGCTCGTGATTCGAGGCTCATCCAATCGCAGGTGCGAAAGGCCAATCGGTATTAGTCTCGTCCGCCAATCGCGCCGTAACATCTGCACAAGCTCCAGGTAATCGGGTTGATTGATGGTATCGGAGATGATGATCAGCTCGATATCCGGATCACCAATGGCTACCGAAAACAGCGTTTGGGCATTGATTGCGGTGATCGGAGTATAGCCTGCCGTCATCGCAGCATCCGCCAAATTTCGCACGACGGCGGGATCCCGATGTCCAATCAAAACTTTACGATGGCCTTGTGAGCGTGCCAGGTAGACCAGAGCACTCAAAAAGTGGCTCGTTCCGGCAAACGGGCGCCCGACTCCAAGCACGGATATCGCATTGCATGCTGCGAAAGTCACGCGCTGATCGCCATAGTGCAGAGCTCGCACAAGTGGGCTTGGGCGACCCTCGTGACCATCCAGCACCGAAACGTCACCAAGACGTTGCATCAACTCGCAAGTGGCGGTGGCTGCCGCCGTGAGTCCACGCTGCATGGCACTGTCCAGCGCCTCGTTCAAATCGGTCACGGAAAATCGCCGCAGCAGGGAATCGGCAAACGCGTCGTCCAACGGCTGATCGACCCCTCCTTCCGTTTTCATGGCCTGCAGGGCACAAACCAGATACAACCGCTTGTAAGTCATTTCGTCGGGGCGAACAAACAATAGGGCTTCCGCCAATCGAGTGGCCAGCATCTGCTTGGCAAGGTCACTACGAACCCGGTGAGGCATCAAGCCCTCCTGCCACTTCCAAACGGTCGTAAACGTCTCCGGTTCATACGGGTCGATTGGCGACGGAGCGCCAAAATCTCTGGCGGCATGAAATAAATTTGCCTCCACGTCAGCTTGCAAGGGAGGGGATCCCAAATGCCGTAGCAGAGATTGTCCCGCCAATCGACGAATCTGCGAAGTTGTTCCAGTGACTAATGCATGATATAGAACCAATTCGGCATCTCGCGACGGGGTAAAACCAAGCGCCTGCGCCATTTCTGTCTGCAGGCCGGCATCGTCGCTCAACATTGCGCCCACTAAAGGTGGAGTTGCATTTCCACCCAGTTTAGCCAGCGCTGTGCGCAAGTATGGAAACTGGCTGCTCCGTGAATTGTCCGCCAACGCGTTGATGATCGCGGCAGCGCCAGACTCACCTGCCTGTTTAAGCTGTTCAAATGCTTCACTACGCACATACACGTTTTCATGGTTCAATCGATGCGTTAAACCATCCAATCGTGACGGATCATACGCATACCGCCACGCCGCATCCAACACCTTGTCGGCATATTGCCTCCCTTCGGGTTGCAAGGCAGCTCGCGACGCCAGATCAATAAAGAACGGTGAGCCGGCGGATCGATGCAACATGAACAGTTGGGCATCATCGGCTCCGAGGCTTGAAAGCTTTTCCAAATAAGGCTTAACTTCTGCATCGGCATTGACATGAAGTAGCGTATTGATTGCTAACACAAGCTGATCGGCAGTTTGTGGATTGGAGCTTGCTACCGAGTGAATTACGATCGCTCGGCTCGGATCATCAAAACGCAACCTGTCTTCCGAGCTCTGTTCCGCTGCAGCAGTTGCCTGCGTCAACCCGCGCTCAAGCGCTTGGCCTTGACCACCGAACGGATTGACTGGATCGCCAAACGGATCCTGTGCATCAATTTGCGAGCATCCGAACATCACAGCCAAAGCCGCGAGAAGAGCAACGGGTCGGATCCGCAGGACCGACAGGAATATGCGATCCCACAGCGGCAAACGACGATTGCTGCGACGAGCTGCAGGGAGAGGATTCAAATTTCTAAATCGTGGCATCGTTGCTGAATTCATACGTTGTTTATCGTTTGTTTCGCCGTCAGGCACCAGCCTAAGGCCCGCCAACCGTTCACACAATTTTATCTCCCAAGTCGCGCGCGCAGGGTCAAAAGTACGCATTGTTCGAAAGCAGTTCCGTACGTGGCTCTAGGGTTCATGTCGATTGTGCCGATTGGAGTCATTCTGCGATCAATGCCGCGGAAGTTCAAAACGCGATTGGTGACGGCTCATCGGCTGACCTCGAAGGCTACACGCCAGGGTTCGCCGCACACTCAATACCTGTTCATTTTTGGGCTGCGGATATTGACCAAGCAATCTTGACCTAACCCAGGCCCAGCCGGCCTCGCCAAAGCTCAACCTGCTGTTGAACCTGTTTCGGACCGGTCGAACCCAAACTGCAAAACGAATTGACCGCATTCGTAATCCCCAATACATCATAGACAGAATCATCCAATGTGGGGTCAAGCTGTTGAAAATCTTCCAGTTTTAATTGCGACAAAGTTCGACCTGTTTCCGTCGCAAGGTGAACGAGTTGCCCAACCCGATGATGGGCGGATCGCATTGATTCTCCCCGTTTAATCAGAAATTCCATCAGACTGGTGGCGTCCAAAAAGCCCGTCGCCAGCCGGCTGCGGATCTTGTCGGGCCTGAGCGTTGCATTCGCTACAATTGGGATGGCGATTTCCAGGCACGCCTGCACGGTGTCCGCCGCCGAAAACAAATGCAGCTTGTCCTCCTGCATGTCTCGGTTGTAAGCAGTTGGAAGTCCCTTGATCAATACTAACATTGCCTGAAGTGCACCGACCAAAGTCGACGACTTGCCGCGAATCAGTTCAAGCACATCAGGGTTGATTTTTTGGGGAAGCATCGACGAGCCGGTGCAGAACCCGGTGGGCAGCGCGATCATGCCGAACTCATCCGTGGCCCAAATGATCCATTCTTCCGCCCAGCCACTCAGATGTAACCCGATCAGCGACCAGCAAAACAGAGCTTCAATTGCGAAATCCCGATCCCCGGAGGAGTCGATACTGTTGGCCATCAATTGTTCAAAGCCTAGTTCGCGTGCCGTGAACTCGCGGTCGATTGGAAAACTGGAGCCGGCAACAGCGCCACAGCCTAAGGGGGACCGATTCACTCGGGCTCGACAATCGGCCAACCGTTCTCGATCACGCTGAAATTTCTCGCAATAGGCCAGCCAATAGTGAGCCGCAAGGACAGGTTGCGCGCGCTGCAGATGGGTGTACGAAGGCAGGATCACATCCGCATCAAGCTGACAGCGCTCGACGAACGCAATTTGAAGGTGCTTCAGCAACTCATCAGAGCGGTCGATGTGGTTTCTTAGCCACAGGCGCATCGCGGTTGAAACCTGATCATTCCGACTCCGAGCCGTATGCAACTTGCGCCCCGCATCGCCAACTCGTTCGATCAGGGCCTGCTCGATGTGCATGTGAATGTCTTCAAGTTGTGCCGTAAACGGAAACTTCCCTGAGGCGATATCCGCTTGAATCGATTCCAAACCGACCTCGATTTGCTGTATTTCTCCCGCAGTGATCAAGCCAATTTTCGCCAGCATCCTGGCATGGGCGATCGAGCCCGCGATATCCTGACGGTATAGTCGTGAATCGACGTCGATACTCTGCGTAAAGCTCTCGGCCAACGGATCGGCCGCTTGATCGAAGGCTCCCGAACGGCTGGGGCTCTGTTTGGAATCTGACAACTTGACGACCTCAAAAAAAAGAGTTGACAAAAAAGGGTTCATGAACAGCGTTGGACACAAACTTGGCCCTCTAGCTAGCATTCAGCCACAGCGCGAAAAAGACGTCTGTCAGGTGCTGGGTTCTGCTCATATAATCGCCTGGTATTGTAGCGAGTTCGCGGGGGAACCACTGGCCATTCCTCGTTTTAATCCCCCGGCTGGAAGAAGGAGTTTCCAACATGCGGTCTATCGCCATCATCAATCAAAAAGGGGGGGTCGGCAAGACGACCACCGCCGTGAATCTGGCGTCAGCGCTGGCTGACTTTGGCCAACGTGTCTGGTTGATTGATCTCGACCCGCAGGCACACGCATCACTTCACCTCGGCCTGCTTCCCAACGATCAACAACCGACCGTTTATAACGCTTTAACGGAACGAGTGCCATTGGGTTTGGCACGCCACCATATCGCCGAGAATTTATGGGTCACCCCCTCGCATCTCGACCTGGCTGCGGCGGAGCTGGAGCTGGCAAATGAGGTCGGGCGAGAAATGATCCTGAGGGACCTGATTGAGCAAGACGCGGCAGAGTTTGACGTCATAATTATGGATTGTCCCCCGTCGCTCGGTGTACTGACATTGAATGCACTGACCGCCAGCCAGGAAGTCATTCTGCCCCTCCAGCCACACTTCCTGGCATTACATGGGCTTAGTAAACTACTGCAGACCGTAGATGTTGTCGCCAAACGACTCAATCGCGGATTGCGACTTTCGGGGGTTGTGTTCTGCATGTGCGAGGGAGGAACTCGCTTGGCGAATGAAGTGATTGGCGACGTCGAAGCATTCTTTCAGACGGAACGCGAACGAGGGAGCATTTGGTCGCACGCGACGATTTTTGAAACTCGAATTCGCAAGAATATCCGCCTTGCCGAGGCCCCCAGCTTCGGTCAATCGATTTTCGCGTACGCGGCAAACTCCAATGGAGCCATCGACTATCTGGCGCTGGCGACCGAGCTTATGGCCATGAATCCGGCCATGACATCGGATGCAGTATCCGCGGCCCTCTCCGATCATGTGGACTTTCCAACGTTCACTTAGTTTGGATGATAACGACGGCGCTCTGCACAAAGAAATGTCCGTGACAACGGCACTCCATCGTGGAGCGCGAGAATCAACAGGGGTCGCCCCCTGCTCATCCTTATGGGGAACAAACAGGGTGATCCTGAGTCGGTCGTTTTCCCGTCGTCGATTACCAAACCGGTGTCGCGCGACGTTTTCACAAAAATGGTCGACTAATATTAATTTCCAGCGACTATCTTGAGGCACCCCCTTTTGAAAAGTGGTAGGCAAATGCTACGCTTTTATCTGGCAACGAACATGCCGTTGGCATCGGCTTTCCAACCGTTGGCACGGTCGAACCAGCGAGCGGGCCGATTTTTCGACTCGCACGTTATTTCTCGCTTTGGCGGATCTACCGCCGAAGAAAGAGTTTGGCTCCGTTAGTGAACGGTTCCATCGTTTCAGACCCACGATTCGTGATGATGGTTAGTGATGATTAATCGACGACAAGTGCTTGTTGGATCTGTCGCGGCATCTGCAATGCTTGCTTCTGATAGGTTCGTCCGCGATACTGCTTTTGGCCGACCTTTCCAACAGGCGTCAGCACCACAATTGGGCGCTGGCGTCCGAAATCGAATTGCGGTTTCAACGTACTCGTTCTGGAGGTATCGCGATGAGACCAAACTGTCGATTGCCGAGTGCATTAATCTGGCGTCCGAGATGGGATTCGATGGGGTAGAAATTTTGCATCGCCAGATGACCGATGAGTCCCCCGCAAGCCTCCAGAAAATCAAGCAGCAGGCATTCTTGTTGGGGTTGGATTTGTGCGGTTTTTCCACCCATCAAGGATTCGTCTCTCCCGATCCCGATGTTCGTCAAAAGAACATCGATGATACGATTCATCAGATCGAACTGGCCTATCAAATGGGAATCCCCACCATGCGAGTCAACACCGGGAGGTGGGGTACGATCCCGGATTTTAACAAGCTGATGGAGAACAAGGGGATTGAACCGATACTCGAGGGCTACACCGAAGACGAGGGGTTCCAATGGGTAATCGACAGTCTCGAACGGTGCCTGCCTGCCGCCGAAAAGTGCGGCGTCACGTTGGGGCTGGAGAACCACTGGGGATTGGGGCGAACGGCAGAGGGTGTGATGCGCATCGTGGATGCGATCGATTCACCCTGGTTGCAAGTGACGTTGGATACAGGCAATTTCTTCGAGCGACACCTCGAGCAGTTCGAGCTAATGGCTCCCAAGACCGCTTATGTACAGGCCAAAACATACTTTGGTGGTGGGACATGGTATACGTTGGACATCGATTATCAGCGGATTGCGGAATTGTTGCGGAGGCACAACTATCGAGGTTATATTTCTCTGGAGTTCGAAGGCAAGGAAGACTTCAAGACAGCAGTTCCAAAGAGCCTGGAACTCTTGCGCTCGGTTTTTGGTTAATATGAATCAGGCGCAGGCAGTTAGCCTCCACATTCAATTTTCGACTCGGTTCAATCGACGAGATCAATGACAATCACACAATCTTTTGATCCAGATGCGGCGGCGATTAGCGAAGGGCTTTTTGGGCTACCGTTTACTCGGGATCAATCAAAGATCATCGTCATCCCTGTTCCTTTTGACGCAACGACCTCGTATGGAGGAGGGACGGTTGGTGGGCCCAGCGCGATTCTAAAAGCATCTCGCCAAGTTGACCTTTATGACCGTCAGTTTGGTCGAGTTTGGGAACCGGGCATTTTCATGGATCCCATCGACAGGCAAATTTTGGCGCTGTCCGCTTCGGCTCGAACGGATGCGTTGCCGATCATCGAAAACGGAGGTGCCGAGGAAAAGGATCTGCAGGCCCTCGATCGAGTGCGGCAAGCAGGTGATCTGGTCAATGAATTCGTGAGCCACCGGGTTAAGCAAGTACTTGCTGAAGGCAAGATCCCTGTTGTTTTGGGGGGAGACCATTCGACGCCGTTCGCATCCATTCAGGCATGCGCGGAGCGCGGCCCAATCGGGATTCTGCAAATCGACGCTCACATGGACTTTCGTGAGGCTTATGAGGGCTTCCAATGGTCGCATGCTTCGATCATGTACAATGTGCTCGAACAGGTCGATGGCATTGACAAGGTGGTGCAGGTTGGCATTCGGGATTTCGGTGAGCAGGAGCTGAGCTATGCCGAATCGGATAAGCGCGTCACAACCTATTATGACGAAGATCTAGCCCGATCAGTGGCAGCGGGTCGCGGTTTCGCGGCGATCTGTGATTCAATCGCTATTGAACTGCCAAGCCAAATCTATTTGACATGCGATATCGACGGGCTCGAACCATCGTTATGCCCCCACACCGGAACACCAGTACCGGGAGGGCTCAGTTTTCGCGAGTTCAATGAATTGCTGAGTGCTTTAGTTCGCCATGGCAAACGGATTGTTGGATTCGATCTAGTCGAGGTGTGTCCGAGTGAATCTGGCGAATGGGATGCCAACGTAGGCGCACGAGTGCTGTATAAACTCTGTGGCCTTGCGGGGGTCCAGCTCAAGCAATAATCAGCGGACCGTCACGGCTCCATTACGGATTTCCGTTGATGACGAAATTAAACGAGCCGTCATTGAGGTGAAAGCCGCAATTACGCGGCCGTATTTTCCTGCGTCGGCTGCTCGGACCTAACGGCGGGCGAGGGTTCCGCATTCCTTATTCTTACAGGTCTAAAAAACGTCCGCCGGCGCCCGGCACAAACCAGCATCGCCATGAGCCCCGGAAAGAATCGTTTGCACCAATATCCAAGGCGCGCCAGGGGTGTGACCACTACAAGCCTTTGATTATATCGAATGGCTTGAACCGCGCGACGGGCAATGGTCGTTGTCGAAGCACAAATCCAGGGCGGGGGTTCACGATGTTTACGGTTCATTCGCCCGCGCATCGATTGAAACAAATTGGTTCGCGCGAATCCGGGGCAGAAGGCTGTGACCCCCAAGCCAAACCGGTTGTATTCCGCCCGCAATGCCTCGCTGAAACCAACCAGGCCGTACTTGGTCGTATGGTAGGCGGTGCATCTTGCGGAGACGAATAGACCATACATGCTGGCGACATTCAGGATATGTGACTGCGGACGCTTAAGCAAACAAGGCAATAGTTCATGCGCGTATTGAATAGGCGCCAACAGGTTGACCGCAAGAATCTCGTTCCATTGGTCAACCGACATTTCAATCGAAAGTCCATAAAAGCAGATTCCGGCGTTGTTCACCAGAATGTCGACTTCCCCCCATGTTGCAAAAATTTCACGAACAGACGTGCTGATCTGATCGGGCTTACCGACGTCGCAGACGTGACAAATCGGATGGACACCCAGTGCTCGAATCTCGTCGGCGATCAGATTCAAACCCTCGGCATTGATGTCAATCAAGAATAATTCGCATTGGTGTCGGGCAAGCTCCAATGCGATCGCACTGCCGATTCCAGAAGCCGCGCCGGTCACCACCGCTTTTTTTTTGTACAGATTCTTTAGATGCGCTCTAAACAAAGATTACCTGTCTTTCCAATTCGATCGACTCTGTGCAGCGCACGGTTGCAATCGCAAAACTATAACGACTGAGCCACCCTTCGTCGGTATCGGGCCGCACATTTAACGTCGGCGCATCGCATTTGTCGGCGGACTCCATCCGCCGCAAACAATACTTTAGAAGTTTTCTCGGCAAATCAAAATAGGAAATCCCGAAAAAGCGTCTCGCGGCGAGGCTAATTGGCTTTAATGGCCGATCAAAAATCGGCGCGGTTTGACGGAGCTTTCCTGGGCTCACTCGATAAAATCGGTTCAGAATAGCCAAAAAATCGGTACCAAAATAATGGCAAATCCCGATAAGATTAGCGTTAACGGGGTGCCGATACGCAGGAAGTTGCTAATTTATAACCTCCGGGACCGTAAACCATAAGGGCCGTCTGGTGGCCACTGGGTGTCGCAAAACTGGTGGAAGCGGAAAGCGCCAGGGCCATTAAAAACGGGCGAGAATCGACATTAAGTAACTTAGCGGCCTCCAGGCAAAACGGGAACAGGAGTACTGCCGCGGCATTGTTCGTGATCAATCCGGCCATTATGCCGCCCACCAGATACAGGATCGCCAACACCATCGTGGTGCCCAGGAGCGTGCTGTCGAAACGTTGGCTTTGGCAATGGATGCTGCAGGGCCGGAGTTCGGCAAGGTCGTTCCCACTCCATTTGAAGCTGCAATACTCCTGGCGAACGCGAAGAAAATCAATGCATGACCTGGAGGCTTTTGATGTGCTGGAAATGCGATATCCAAAGCCCTGGTTTTCGCCTGCCGCGAACGCCGCTCACAAGCATCTCGCCCGGGGCGATTTTTAGGATCGATTGAATATTGCCGAAAATTCCAAATGGCAGAGGGTAAAACCGCATCCGTTACAAGGATTTAAGATAGAATTTTGGAAAAACCGGTCAAAGTCGTGAAAAGCTAAGTCTTGAATCTCAAATTTCCGCTTTTACAATGGAGAAGGTACTATTTTTACCTAAGACGAGATCGAGTCGCTATCCGTTGCCTGAAGGCGCCAGCAAGTGTGTCATTCAAGGGAACTTGATCATTTCAATTTAAGGCAGTGTTCGCCGGTTGCAAACCGCAGCGAAGACCTATGAGGAGCATCCGCGTTATGTCGACCAATTACGTTCCGCTTGAACAAGCCGCCAAAATGCTCGGGATGAGCGTTGAGCAATTGAATGATCTGCGTCTGAAGAATGAAGTCTTCGGTACCAGAGATGGCAATGAATGGAAATTCAAACTGGACGAGATCAAGCGGTATGCCGACGAAGCCGGAATTCAATTGGGCGACTCAAGTATTGTGGACTCCGGCGATTTGCAATTCAGCGATTCCGGAGAGTTGATCCACGCAGATGATTCCCGGGACGTGCTGGAAGATGATGAACTCCCATTGGGCAGTAGTGACATTGCGCGAGCGGCCGAGTCCAGCGGAAATGTCCTGAGCGGCAATGAACCCAGTGGCGGCAGCCCATCGGATACGGGGAAGATGATTGATGGTGGAGAGTCCCCGGTGGATGAAGAAGAGCTGTTTGATGATGACTTGTTGCTTCAGGAGAGTGTTTCATTCGAAGGAAGCTCGGATTTAGGAAGCGACATCGAAAGTAATGAATTGTTGTTGGATGACAGCGATAGCGACGAAGTCGAACTCGACTCGGCCGATACAGGAATCAGCCTCGGACCGACCGATAGCGGCATCGCACTCGACGAAGAGCCGCTGGAGTTGGGCGGAAGCGATATCGATTCGCTGGAGCTTCCCGAAGATGATGAAATTATCTCGTTGGAAGATGCCGTGGACTCTGATTCTCTTTCGGCAGAACTTGGCAGTGCGGACGACGATTTTAACCTGACACCATTGGAGGATTCGCTGGACGATGATTTCTCCAGCGGTTCGCAAGTGATCGCATTGGAAGATTCTGCCGTCTACACCGATGATTCTGCACCGACGATGTTGTCGGAAGACGATCTTTCGCAAGGGTCGGCGGCTCAACATGCCTACCAGGGTGGCCCGTATCCCGGAGACGCCGGACCGATAGTTTACGCACCCCCAGAAGCGCCATACTCGATTTGGAATGTGCTTTCATTGGCGGCAGCCTTTGCCATTGTCACGCTGCTGACCATCGTCACGATCGATTTGGCCCGCAACATGTGGCAGCCGAGTGGTGTGACGTTAAGCAATTCCGTCGTGAATTTCTTTTTGAGATTGTTCGGCTGGGACGTGCAGAGTTAGTCATCAGGGTGACATTGAACGATTAAATTCACTGAGATGGCGGCCTCAAAGAGGACATTTTATTTTTTCGAGCCGGTTTAGAACAATCATTGTGAATTGTATTACTGCAACGCTTGAATCAGAATTGGTTTGAGCGCACCTACTATCGCGTCGGCAGCAATTTAATCAGGCGAATAGAGGTTCAAAAGCCGAGCGGTTTGGTCGTATTTACAACCCCGCGACACCCGCTGATCTTAAAATTGGTTGTAGTAAATTGTTGTAGGCTGTTTGTCGTCAGTCGGGCAATCCTTGGCGTCTAAACACAGAGTCGCCAATACAACTTTTAGACCCCGGTATTCTTTTTTCAGAATCGCCAATCCAACCGCTGCCCATCTCGATCTTGGACGCTCGCGGACCGAATGACGATCGTAATAACAAAACTAAAGGGGTGGACCACGATGCGGCTCTCTGTCTGTGACCTTTCCCTCGCAGCATAACCGCGGTTAACTCCGCCGACCTCCGTCGTTTTCATGTTCTGACTATCAACAATTGCCGCAGTCGGAATTGGCTTATTCCTTGCTACCTCTCGAGCCATTGTTTTCAGGCGACCGCAGAGGATTGGTTGATCGCCAATGCGTCTAAGGAGCGTGCGCAATCAGGCGTCTCAATGGCCACTTGTCCTTGAGCCTGCCTGGCCCGTTACGAGAAACGGCGGCTTTTCGGAGGATTCAAGTAGATACACCCTTCATCACATCCTCTAGTCTCGTCCCAAACGGTTTCGGTCCAAATCGGCCCTTAATTGGCGACATGAGGGATTAGTTGCCCGATTTTGCCAGATCAACTCACTTCTCGAAGAAACGACGGCGGTTCCTTTAGACGGTCTGTTCCAGACCAAAAAAACGGCCCCTGCCGTTACTAAGGTGTAGAAAACCACTAAAATTCGATTTTTTGACGCCAGAGTGACCAGACGTGTCGCGTGCTTCCTAAATACTGCATTTATCGATGGTCGAACTGATTCGTCCTTGCAAATGAGTTGTTAACAAAAGCTTTCAGATGTTTGTCAGGCTACTTGCCAAAACCGCTCCTCATTATTCCACCATGGTAGGCAAAAATCCTACACCGTCAATTTTTTTGCCAAACCATCTGGACGACGTTTATCAAAGCGTTCAGGCAATCGCCAACGTGGTTGGAGTAAACTCTTTGGCCGCGGTTGGACTAAACACTGACGAATGGCTGCCATTTTTCAAGCGGACTATATTTCTGAGTGCCGCGCTACACGACATCGGCAAGGCTAACAACCATTTTCAACGCGCCGTCCATGGAATCGCTGATCGCAACGATCGCCAGCCTATTCGGCACGAGTGGATCAGCGTCTGGATTGCGATGCAGCCGGGAGTAAAGAAATGGTTAATGCCGTCCGTTGCTGGATGCGAGAACTGTTGGCTGATAGCGATGTGTGCGATTGCCGGTCATCATCCAAAGGCAGATCGCGCTGCGCCAACTGATCGATGTTTTCGAAGTGATAAGATATCAGTTTTGGTGGAACATGACGACTTCAAAAAATCTCTCCGACAGATTCAGGAATGGTTCGGTTTCGAGGGGTTGCCGAAAGTCGAGCCAGTTGTTTATTCCGGTGCAGGAGATCAGACCAGTATCGATCGTTTCATAAAAATGTTGCACGA
>JBGTDM010000403.1:0-4121 GCA_041748315.1 Pirellulaceae bacterium | reverse complement strand
GCGAAGGGCAACGATGCAACGACCGCCCACGGTGCCAGCGTACCGTCGTCAGGACCGAAGGGTGCTCCGCGGGCGATGTAATCGTAAAACTTGCGTCTCATCCCATCCACCAGCACGGTGCCCGGTCCAGGACCATCGCTGGCGGTGATTCCCCAACACAACTCGTCGTAGTGCGCGAACTCGCGCGGGTTGCGAATCGCGTACTGCTGCTGCACGAACGTTGCGCGACGGCTATTCTCGAAATAGTCGAGATCGTGCTGGTGCATGAACTCGTCCCGAATATTGCGGAAGTCGATCCAAACATGCGACAATTGATGAATGAATAGCGGTCCGGCGTATAGGAATTCGATGCCGTAAATCTTCTTCCATTTATAGGTTGACGCCCAGGCGGAATAGCTGTCCGTCGGCAGCGGGTGCGTCGGCGAGCCGAGCCCAAGGAGATAGATGATCAGCGCTTCGTCGTAGCCGTGCCAACGATAACGCAGAAAACCCTTTTCCGGAGTCCAGCCATGACTGACCGCCGCCGCGCCGTTCTGCATCCATTGCCAGTCGGCTTTGCGGTACAACGCATCTGCGAGGCGACGGATCTCGTCTTCCTCCCCATTGTGCTGCCGAAAATAGACGGCGGCGGCCAGCATACCGGCGAGCAGAAATGCGGTGTCTACGCTGGACAGTTCGCAGCGCCACGCGCGGCGTCCGCTTTGCATGTCGAGGAAGTGATAGTAGAAACCGTTGTGTCCGGTAGCATCGACCTCGGGACCATGGGGCGCCGAGGCAAAGAATCGGAGCGTCGACAATGTCCGTTGCACCGCGTCGTCCCGTGTCATGTAGCCGAGTTCGATCCCTACCGGGTAGGCTGCGAGGGCCAATCCAATGGCGGCGATGCTGGCCGGCCATCCTTCCAGCGATTTGTCACGCACCAGCCCGTTGGCCGGATTGGCTTCGTGGATGAAATAAAGGAACGCCTCACGCTCCAGGGTTCTCAGCAATTCGCTTTGGTCGGGCGTCATGACTTGTTGGTTTCTGGGATCATTGCCGACAGAACCAGGCACCGAAGGCCAGGCTGCGCACGGATCAGACGCCAAACTTGCGTCAACCGTATAAATGGTAACACTTCGGCGGGAATGCCGCGACGCCGCCTGCGAAGGTCGCCGCGTTGATAGCCATGAAACGCAAAAATGATTTTTTGATCCGTGGTGAACATCGCGTCGAACTCTTAGCCACTGAGGCGAAGGTTGCTTTCCAGCGACGACGACATTCACGCGGTTGCGACTTCGCAAGCAATGGTCAGTCACACTTAGCAACGTGTTTGCATCCGGCGGGAGATAGATGCGAATCACCAATAGGCGTCCATTTTGGCCAACAGTTCAGAGCTGAACGACCGCATCGAAATCCGCTCCCCCGATCGCTTCAGTAAGTATTGCCCAGAGGGACTTAAGGCAACTGGCAAGATTTGACTCAGATGTGGATAAACGATCAACGTGCTGACTTCCGTCGCGAATCCAAATAACTGTCGAATCTGGGGATCAGAAACGATCTACAACTCCCGACATGACCTGGACAGGTTCATCCTCGCAACGGTACGCAGCAAACTTTAACGTAGAAGACCCGATATTAAGAGCAACGACAAAGTCTCCGCATTGATTCTCGATGTAAATACCCGTTTGGGTGTTATGCATTGGCTTTTTCAGGTTGAACCAGTTGCGTTAGGATCGGATACGAAGTCGATGCAACATATGACGTGTTTAGTCGGCTGGAGTTTGAACACATTATTTGTGCGTGGAGCATCGTCATTGGCAATTGTCGTTTGTAAAGTTGCTTTAGTATCGGTAGGTCGCCGCTGCACCGCTTTTCGACGGCAACTGTTCCGCCGGAACGATCATGACTTCGCCACCCATTCTCAACGTCAACTCGGCGAAGTCATCCAGCAAGTCGTCTGTATCCGTCGCGTCGAGGCTGAGGAACTTGATAGCACCTGAGACGTGATCGAGTTTTCCAGGTATTTGCCGATCAGCCTCGACCATCAAAACTCCCACTCGACCGGCGATCAGCGCTTGAGCAATGTCGGTTAAATCGCTCGCACCCAAATGTTGTGATTGTGCTGTTTGAAAGTCTTCGACGCGTTTAGAAAGCTGCAGAACGACATGCGGCTCTATCACATGCCAGGCCTCTGTGCACAACTGGTCGCGGCTGAGGGAGTCTGGGTTTTTCTCGATTCCGTTCGCCATTAAAAATGGGTTATGACTAACCGCGTGGAATGGTTCGTGATACTCTGGCAATGCTGCGAGCATCAGCGGCAAGCCCGACGGACGAGAGTAGTGCTCCAGAATGCTACGGTCGATCGAACGAAAAAATCGATCTCGATCACTATCCACCTCGTCCTTCTTATTGCCGTGCCCGTGGACTGAAGGCGTTGCCCCACCGCCACTAGCGCGAGCAGCCCCTGCTCCGTAGGAAGCGACCGTTAAGTGCTGCTCGGTCAGTTCTTCACCGAGTGCCTCTTCGATGGTGGAAGCGACGTTTGTCAGCCCGACCTCGTCCAAGGCATGGCGGTTGCCTTCGTAGAGTTTTGCCCCATGCCGGTTCAATGCGAGAAGCTGATATCGGTCCGTCGCTTGTAGTTCTCGCAGAAGTGGCTTCAGGTGAAAGCTGTCTGCAACAACCAACAATTCCTCAACGGGTCTTTGCAGATCGAAGATTTGAAGTTCGTCAGAAGAACACAGAATTGCCAATCCGTCTGTGCGGTGATTCCAAAACTGGGCGTCGTGCGAAATCGACTGCAACCTCGTCCATACCTCTTCCATCTTTTGTTGCGGGAACGACTGGCTTAGGGTTCTTTCCAGCGTTTGCAGCAAGTTTCTAAATCGGATTGGATCTTGTTGGTTTTCCGGGTGGCGGCGATGAGTTGGCAAATAGAGAGAAATGCACGGCGGTTGATGCACAGCCAGAAATCTAACCACTTGTTCTCGCGTTATTTGGTGCATCATAAAATTCTTGCTCGATAAAAATTGTATTTTCTCAATAAATCGGAGACGGCTTTTGACTTATTCGGTCGCTTCTCCAGCGTATGATGCTCGGCCTTTGTGATTATCTAAACGATCCAAAGTCCGACCGAGGAGTTTCACAAGGTTATTTGCTGCGTCATTGAGAGCCTGTTCTTGGCTTGATCCATCGGCACTCACCTTGATCGGTTTCATGCCAGTCAGTCGCGCCTCCAATACACAGCGTTTGTCACTGCTCCCGGACTTCTGACTACCGTTCTCGTCCGACAAATGAACCTCCACTCGAGTAATCCGGTTGCTGAATCGCGACAAAGCACCTTCAAGCGTCGCTTCGACCTGCGTTATCAGCTCGGCACTGCCATCTAAATGTCGATCGGTGTTGACTTGGATTTGCATGGTTGGACTTCCTAAACGCAAAAAATGAGTGTGCGATAAGTGACGGACCGGGAGTTGATATGCAATCCACGCGCCACCCGTCGACTATTCCACAAACATTGTCGCATTACTCAGAATTGTGAATATCGAGAAGATCGTTGAATGGACATGGTGGAATTCACCACCCCGGGAGGACCGACTAACGCAAACGACGCGAACGCCAAGCACCCTCAGCCATCGCAATCAATTCTCCAACGGTGGCCGCGACGACTCGTAACCTCCGCTTCCGGCGCGCCGATCATCGATGCCCCTACCTTCGCAAACGATCCCAAAATCCAGGTTTGCTCGTTGGGCGAAAAATCATCCATGCCAATTGACGTTCGGCTCTGCAATCGGCGAGTAAGAAACGCCATCGACGCGTGAGCACCTTGAGCGATCTGCTTTCCTCTGCGCATCTTCAGGTCGTGTCGCATGACGATGACCTGCTTTATGTTTAGAGCTTCCGATTCTTCCATCAACTGTTTCTCCGCTACGTTACTAGTCATCAAATAACAACACCCGCGAGCCGGAAATGCGACCCGCGGGTGTTGAGTTTCAAGTATACCGCCGTTGGACCTTAGTCCCACTCGCGTTTACAGTTCGATCGCTTCAACTTCAGCAACGAATCGCTGGTTGTTGTCGGCGAGGAACGCGCTAATCACGTTGAACACCGAGTCACTGAAGCCACCGATGTTCATGATGTCA
>JBGTDM010000402.1:0-3791 GCA_041748315.1 Pirellulaceae bacterium | reverse complement strand
TTCGTTGTACCCGAACATTGCAACAACCACGTCGGCTCGACATTGGGTCAACCAGTGATCTGGGGATCCAAACCCTTGGGATCGCAAACGGGTGGTCAGTGTGTCGGCAGAGAAACCCAGATTGCGAATGGTCAATTCATGTTGGGGATGAAGCCGATGCAGCAACGATTCGAACCACCCGTCATGCTGCATTCTTTCTGCCAGCGTGTTACCAATGATGCAAAGATGGTCACCGCGGTTCAACGTCAAGGAATCCTGTTGAGCTGATAATCGCTGGAAGCCTGACAACCCGTTGACGATTAGCAGTGCGGTGATGCATAAAGTCGTAATTTGCATTAATTCAATAACCCAATTCAAAGTATCAGCAGGTTGACGAGTCAATCGCAAACCGGTGCAGAGTTCGACGAACGACAAGCTTACCACACCGTGTTTGTCACGTACCGGGGTGTTTCAAACGTTGTCAAACGATGAGTCAAACCCGTTGAGCATCGTTGCGAGAACAGGTCGCAACGGATCCAGTGAAAATGATTTTAACTTGGGATTGGGATGTCGTCGATCTTGGCTGCCAGAATAAAATCATTTTCGCTTAAGCCGCCGATCGCGTGCGTCCAGATCTCGATCCAAACATTGCGATAACCTTCGAGGTGCAAATCTGGATGGTGTCCTTCAGCTTCCGCCAAATCACATACTTGTTGAAAAAACTGCATTGCAGTGACAAAATCCTTGACGACCCAATCGCGGCGGATTCGCTGTCCATCGTGCGTGAGGTGCCAATTTCCAAGACGTTCAACCTGTTGTTGCGCTTGCGGCAGGGGACAAGGTTCGACCCCCCCTTCACAGGGTTGACATTTTTTGCCTGTCAGTTGTTGGTTGGATTGCACCTGCATGGGAGTCTCCTGTTGAAATTGGGGTTGATTATGATATTTTCGAAAACCCAGTTCGTTCGCCCGGTCGGTTTAACGGGTCGGTTTAACGGGTCGATGACAGGTTGCCGGTAAGTTTGAGCGACTCGGCCTCTGCCTCTAATGCATGGATAACGAACTGAACGTGTTCATCTAAATCGACGCCGATCTCGTTGGCACCGTTGGCGATGTCTTCGCGACTCACTGTAGCTGCGAAACTTTTTTGTTTCAATTTCTTGCGGACACTGGAAGCCGTTAAGCCTCGAATCCCTTCGGGACGAACATAGGCGCAGGCCGTTAAGAATCCGCATAGTTCGTCGCAACCGAATAGATACTTGTCCAACAACAAAACACGAGGATGATCCGGGAGTTGATTAACGTGAGATTTAATTGCGTAGATCACGTCTTCCGGGTAACCAAGGTTCAGAAGGATCTCGGAGCCCTTTAGCGGGTGGTCGGGTATCGTAGGATATTTCTCGTAATCAAAATCATGCAACAGGCCGACGATTCCCCACTTCTCAATCTCCTGTCCCAGTTCGGTGGCATACGCCCGCATGGCGACTTCGACAGCCAGCATGTGTCGTCGCAGGCTATCGCTTTTCGTGTGTTCACACATCAATTCGAATGCGGCGGTTCGGTTCAACGATAGCTCCAGTTTGATTTTGGAGGAGGTACCAGATTCATATTCAGGGAATGGGTTGCACGGATTAATATTGACTAGCGGTCAAGTCTTCACAGTCATTGAATATCCCAAGTGGTTGGATTCAATTTCGAAACAGGGGTTGGGTTGAGCCGGAGTCACATGAATGCCATCCGATGAGTCGTAAAGGTTTAAGATCAATTGATTGATCAACCATCGCCATCATCCCCACCTCCACCCTCCTTCTTATCATCGCCATCCTGCGGCTTGGTATCTGCTTCAGCATCCTTTTTATCCTTATCTTCATCCGATTCGTCTTCGGATTCGCGGATGCGCCAGGGCTCGTCTTTAAGATAGCTGTCGAGTTCCTTTTGCAGGCTTTCGCGCTGTTCATCGCTTTCAGCCAACTCGACGGCCTTTTGTGCCCACTCGCGAGCTTTATCGAAGTTTCCGAGTTCCGCATAGCATGAGGCCAAGGTGCTGAGGATATGAGGCATTTTATAGTCGGTCAATTCCGACGCTTTCAGTGCATATTCCAATGACAACTCGCCATTGCGAATATGGTCATCGGGCGAAGTCGACAGAACCCAAGCATAATTATTTAGAATTCCGTCGTCATCGGGCGTGATTTCCAGGGCGGCTTGATAGTCTTTGACGGCATTTTCGTGATCTCCGATATTGAGATACGCATCACCGCGGCCGCGCAGGGCTCGAGTATTGTCAGGATCTTCTTTAAGAACCTGTTCATAGATTTGAATGCCGATTCTTGATTTTTTCGCGGCGACATGAATCATCGCGTAGTCATTGGTGTAGCTGATCAGGCCATCGTAGGCCGCTGGATTGTTGGGATTTCTGCGGTAATTGATTTGCGCATTCTGGACCAGCACGGCCATATCGGTTATTGCGTTGTCATAATTTTCCAATGCCAGATGAATAAAGCTGCGCATGTAAAACGCGCGAACTGATCGCGGTTCGAGCTCAAATGTCTTTTCGATGTCTTGCAACGCATCGTTGTAACTTTTTTGTTCGTAGAACAACCCAGCACGGAACATGTAAGCATCGGCGGATGACTCGTCCTTTTCAATAGCGGTCCCGGCTTCCGCGATCGCTTCGTCAATTTTTTCCTCACTTTGAAGAATCCTGGCTCGCAACAAATAACCGGCTTGCAGATTCGGATCAAGCTCAACGACTTTGTCTGCAAACTGCAAGGCTTCGTCATATCGCTTTTGGGCGGCCAAGGCTTCGGATACGATTGCCAACCCTGTTGGGCTGTCTGGTTCAAGTTCAGCGATTCGTTTAAAATCGGCAATCGCCAAATCCATATAATTCGGTTGTTCAGGTTGTTCGTCGTCAGGAGTTTTCTCCGAACTCTCGATGGCTTCCGCGCCCATTGTCAAGTACTTTGCCCCACGCAATCTTAGTGCTTCAATGTTTTGGTCGTTGGCTTCAATCGCCTTGTTCAGTAAGGCCAGGGTCTCAGCGTCGTCTTCAGACAACCGCGCGCGAAATACGTAACCGTTTGAGAGTCCCTCTTTGTCGTCGCCGGACAATTCAATGTACTGGTCGACGGCGCGTTGGCCGGCTTCCATATCGCCTCTCGGCAGTTCCAGATTCAATCGCGCGATCAACAAATGAGACGCGGCAAAACCGGGGTCGACTTCAACTGCTTTTTCCAAACGAGTCAATGCGCGTCGGCGATATGGGGGCCATCGCTCACCAAAGTCGCCATTAAAAATCCGCGTTGCATACGACTCGGCATGGGCGTACAACGTTGAAACCCAAAGCTGCCTCGCGAGTTTTTCGGAATTAGCATCGAGCCCCTTCTTAATGGCTGATTCGCACAAATCCACGATTTCGTCGAGGTCCTGGTCGGTTGCTGCAGTGATATTCAGTTCAATCGCTTTGTTAAGGTCCTCCTCGCCGTTCTGATCTTTTTCCTGACAAACTGCAAATGCCCCGGTGAAAACGCAAAACAGCAAAAGGCAAAGTGGGCTTAGGGCTCGCATGTTCTAATGACTCCAAGTCTCGACTGTGGGGGTAACCTGAAAAAGTTGCTTCGATGTAAAAGCAACCCTTGATTTTATTGAATATTATCACTTTGGGGAATGTGTTGAGCCAAAACCTTGAAATAAATTTTGGTGCACTTCACGCCGCTGAGGGGCTACTTTACTGCTGTTCAAGGGGGGAATGACTAGAATCGCCGCAGATCGTCCCCGGAAAGAATAGTTCATCACGGGTCGACAAACGGA
>JBGTDM010000401.1:0-16618 GCA_041748315.1 Pirellulaceae bacterium | reverse complement strand
ATGAATCCGAAAAAAGCTGCAAATGCAACCGCCAATGTGCTCATAAATGTTATCTCGTACAATGGTGCTGATCCTTGTATTCTACAACGATCGACTTCACAATAACAATTCGACTACTGCCCACTTGGGGCGGGTTGCCGTATAATCCGCGATTCGCAATTTCAGCGTGATAGATGGGTGAGCGATCCAGGATACATCGAATACGTTTGAGGAGACATTAGTGCCAGAAAAAGTCGTCATTATTGGAAGTGGACCCGCGGGTTGGTCGGCCGCAATCTATGCCGCGCGTGCTAACCTCAAACCACTCCTGTATGAAGGGACCGCCAAACCAGAAATGATTCCCCTGGGGCAACTTGCATTTACAACGGAAGTTGAGAATTATCCAGGTTTCCCGTTCGGCAACATTCGGGCTTTTGTGGAAACCGCCGTGGATCGTGAACGCCATTGGAACCTCCCTCCGGCACCCGATCACAAGAAAGATGGTCAATACCATTATGCCGTCCAGGGGGTCGAGTTGATGGAGTTGATGAAACAGCAAGCAATCAATTTTGAGACTCGAGTCGTGGGCGATGATATCGTTGATGTCGATTTCGACTCCCGACCCATGCGATTGATTCCTGCAAACGGTGAGCCGATCGAAGCGCTCACGATCATTATTGCGACCGGCGCTCGGGCGAATTATTTAGGGCTCGAGTCTGAGGAGAGATATAAGAACAAAGGGGTCAGTGCATGTGCCGTTTGCGATGGCGCATTGCCAATTTTTCGCGGTAAACCACTTGCCGTCGTGGGTGGAGGAGATTCCGCAGTCGAAGAAGCGACTTATTTGGCCAACCTGCAGGGAGCCGACAAAATCTACATGATTCACCGTCGTGATGAACTACGAGCCTCGAAAATCATGCAGGATCGCGCGCTTCAACACGCCAAGATTGAAATGGTCTGGAATTCGGAAGTCGAAGAAGTACTTGGAGATGATCAGGCCGTGACGTCGCTCCGATTAAAGAGTACAGTTGACGATTCGACGCGCGAGATCGCCGTCGGTGGAATGTTCGTTGCAATTGGACATACACCGAACACAGCATTTTTAAAGGGCAAACTCGAAATGAACGAAAAGGGTTATCTGCGTTGGACGAAACCGTTTCGGACACACACGAGTGTCGAAGCCGTTTTTGCCGCAGGAGACGTCGCTGATGACTATTACCGACAGGCGATTACGTCTGCCGGAACCGGTTGCATGGCGGCGTTGGACGCAGAGCGATATTTGGCGGAGCGTACTTAACCGGCAGGTCACTGTTTCTCCGTTTGAGGCATTGGTGGAACAGTTTAGAATTCCAACTCGAATCGCCAATGAGTGAGTCGATGGCGGTCGCTCAGTGATCGGTCGTTTGACGTCAAATCGTTCGCTTGTTTTTTCCGCGAATTGGACATTGAATGAACATAACCGCTTGAGTGCCTGGCGAATCCGAATTTGTGAACGACTTCAACGATTGCTCCTAACTCATGTCAAAAACGAAAATTGACTCGAACCGCGAACTTTTGACAACCGCGCAGTCGCGCGGCGCGCTGGCCACGTTAATGGCTTACGGCAGGTTGTCTGGTCCCGGATGGTTGCAAAGCGCTATCACTCTCGGTGGGGGTTCGTTGGGAGGAGCCCTTTATCTGGGAATGTTGAGTGGTACTGGGATGTTATGGTTGCAGTTGGTGGCGATTACGATCGGCGTCATCATGCTCGCGGCAATTAGTTATGTCACTCTGTCAACCGGCAAACGCCCGTATCTTGCGATCAACGAACACATCAATCCAGTCTTAGGCGTTGGCTGGGTGACCGCGACCATCCTGGCCAACTTGATTTTCATTTTGCCGCAGTTCAGTCTATGCTACGACTCGGTGCAAACGAGTTTGGGACAGACACAGGATTCGACCAAACTTCGCATCGTGGTATCCGCGGTCATCGGTTTGTTGGCGTTTGGTATTGTTGCCATGAATTGTCGACCCGGGCGGTTATCAATAGCCTTCGACATATTGCTTAAACTGTTGGTGGGGTTTGTCGTGGTGTGTTTCGTAGCCGTGGTCGTTTCCTTGACAATGAATGGTTCCCTGGATTGGGGGCGGATTTTGTATGGATTTGTGCCGAATTTGGCGCAATGGTCAAATCCCTCAATCGAAATACAACGACTAACGGCCGATATGCCTGATCAAGTAAATCAGTTTTGGACCGAACAAATCGTCGCCAATCAGCAGAGCAGCATGGTGAGCGTGACGGCGACGGCCGTTGGATTAAACATGACGTTTTTATTGCCTTACTCACTGCTGGCTCGAGGATGGGACAAACCGTTTCGAGGATTAGCTCGATTCGATTTGATCGGCGCATTGGCGATACCATTTATCGTTGTTACCAGTTGTATTGTGATTGCTTCGGCATACGCTTTTCATGCAAAGGCCGACGAGTCATTTTTGAGTGATGATCCTGAAGTTGTTCAAACCAGCACGTTTTTTGATGATGCTCTTGGATTGTTCAGCGCTCGACTGGAGCAATCGGGCGATGCCGAAGCAATTCAAACACTTGGCGGTTTGAATGAACAGGAGCGGCGTCAATGGCTGGCTGATTATGCGGTATCGCTGACCGCCTCGGAACGAAAAGTACTGGCGACGTTGATCAAGCCTAATTCGCGGCAATTAGCCGATTCACTGGCACCCTTGCTGGGTCAGAATATGGCCAATCTTGTGTTCGGACTGGGAGCGTTGGCCATGGCGTTTTCAACGATCATCATCTTGATGATGATCAATGGCTTTGCGGTTGCAGAAATTTTCAGTCGGTATGACAACACGATGTGGCGACTCATTGGCGCATTCATCGCCATGTTGGTAGGAATGTGCTGGTGGCTGATCTGGAAAGGTGAATCGCGGACATGGCTAATCGTGGTGGCTTCGACGTTTGGAGCGATCTTGTTGCCAATCGCTTATATCTCGTTTTTAGCTCTCATGAACAACCGAAATCTCTTGGGGTCCGACAAGCCGACTGGCGCCTCGATGTGGATATGGAACCTGTTGATGATCTTGGGTGTCTTAGGAGCACTTGTTCAAGCGATCGCAGCGATGATGATTCGCGTTGCCGATCCGTTGACGGGCGGGTTCGTGATTGGCTCCGTCGTCGCATTCGTTGTGCTTGCCCTGGTTGGGTTCTCGGCAAGGAACCGCGCCGTGTCGGACTAAGCGGTTGATCAAAGCAGTCCGCTATCGTCCAGTCGCGGCTTGTTGCTTTTACTACTTCTAAAACTTATTATTCGCCAGATTTCAATGCAAAAACTTTCGGTTGCACGAGCAAGAGAGACAAAATCTATCGGTTTATCGGTCAAACTGGAAGGCTGGGTACGAACGAGGCGCGATTCCAAGGCAGGTTTCAGTTTCATCGAGGTCAATGACGGAACTTGCATGTCCAATATTCAAGTGATTGCTCCCAACACACTTGACAATTACGAAGCTGAACTCAGGCGATTGACCGCGGGATGCAGCATTTTCGTGGTTGGCGAAATAATCGAATCGCAGGGCGAGGGACAAGCCACCGAAATTCACGCAAGTGAGATCGGCGTGTATGGTTGGGCTGATCCCGATGAGTACCCATTGCAAAAAAAACGACACTCGTTTGAGAAGCTACGCGAATGGGCTCATTTACGGCCACGAACGAATGCGCTGGGCGCGGTTGCGCGAGTTCGAAACAGCATCTGCAACTCCATTCATCAGTTCTTTCAAGAACACGGGTTCCTGTATGTTCATACGCCAATTATCACCGCCAGTGATTGCGAAGGTGCCGGCGAAATGTTTCAGGTGACCACGCTGAACCTCGGCAACCCACCGCGCTCCGACGAAGGGAACATTGACTTTCAGCAAGATTTTTTTGAACGTCCAACCTACTTGACGGTGAGCGGTCAATTGGAGGGAGAGACGTATGCTTCGGCACTCGGCAAAATCTATACGTTCGGCCCTACATTTCGCGCCGAGCGTTCGAACACGTCCCGCCACTTGGCCGAATTCTGGATGATCGAGCCGGAAATGGCGTTTTATGATCTCGATGACAACATGGACTTGGCAGAAAAATTCCTAAAACGGATTTTTGCGGATACCCTGGAACGAAATCAGGAGGATATGGAGTTCTTGAACCTGCGTGTCGACTCTACAATCCTTGAGACGCTGCAAGGTATTTTAGACTCCGAATTCAAACGCGTTCCTTACACGCAAGCCATCGAAATTCTTCAAGCATCGGGTCGGGACTTTCAGTTTCCGATCGACTGGGGGATCGATCTACAGAGCGAACATGAGCGATTTTTGACTGAGGAGCACTTCAAGTCGCCCGTGATCCTGTTCAACTACCCGCGAAAGATTAAGCCGTTTTACATGTACTGCAACGATGATGAAAAGACGGTGCGCGGGATGGATGTGCTTGTTCCCAAAGTTGGCGAGATCATCGGAGGCAGTCAACGTGAACATCGACTGGATCAATTAGAGTTGCGAATGCAGGAAACCGGTTTAAATTCACAAGACTACTGGTGGTATTTGGATCTGCGCCGATTTGGCACGGTCCCTCATGCTGGTTTTGGCCTGGGACTGGAACGGGTCGTTCAATTTGTGACCGGGATGACAAACATCCGAGATGTCATCCCGTTCCCGCGATTTCCCGGGAATGCAGAGTTTTAAACCGGTCTGGGGCCATGAGTGAATTTTGGAAAATCGTGTTGATTGGAGTCGGTGGATCGATCGGTGCAGTCAGTCGCTATTTGATCAGTAGTGCACTTCTCAGTAGGTTTGGCACAGGGTTTCCATGGGGTACATTGAGCGTCAATCTGCTTGGCTGCTTTTTGATGGGGCTGTTGCTGGGTGTGGGATGGCACTCGAATAGCCGAGTATTCGTGTTCTTGGCAATCGGGATCTTGGGTTCGTTGACAACGTTTTCGGCTTTCAGTGCCGAAACATTGCGATTCGCTAACGATGCCAAATACGAGTATTTGATCCTGAATGTTCTGGCAAATGTTGGCGGCTCGCTCCTCGCGGCATGGACTGGGTTTATCCTGGCCAGTTTTATGAGTGCCGCTGGTCATACCCGCTCGATTGATTCATAGATAGTTGTGTCCCCACTCGTACTTGCGCATCGGCGTCCAGACGACAGTTTCAGCCGATTGAGTTAGATACATTAATGAAACTACCGGTCGACAAGGAAGTATAACATGCTTCGGCGAATATTTTGTTCTGAGCTCATTGTGATGCTGGTGATTGTGGCTAACGCGACTGTCATCACCTGGATGTATTTTCCAGGCTACCGAGGGGACTGGCTTTTGGAATTTCTGGACAAGTTGTTCACCGTGTTCTTTGTTTTGGAAGCAACGGTAAAAATTCAAACTTTTGGCGCCAGGAAATATTTTAAACAAGGGTGGAATCGGTTTGATTTCGTGCTCATCGTGGGTAGCCTCCCTTCGCTATTGGTTGGCATTGTTCCCCTTCCCGATACTTCGTTCTTATTGCTGTTGCGACTGTTGCGTTTGGCCAGGTTGCTTCGATTTTTTCAATTTGTCCCACATATAGAAAAAATTCTTTCGGGGTTAGGTCGGGCCTTAAAAGCATCGTTCTTGGTGTTGATTGTGCTGGCGTTCTTCAATTTCTTGTTGGCGATCATTACTTGCCATTTCTATAGCGAACTATCACCTGAGTATTTTGGCGATCCATTGACCGCCGTGTACTCCATTTTTCAAATGTTTACCGTCGAGGGCTGGAACGAAATACCAGCAGAAATTGCCCGGTCAATTAAGGAGTCTGGGGCTACAAGTCCGCAGTTGAGTAGTGGCGCGATCATTACTTTTACACGCCTGTACTTTTCATTGGTCGTGTTACTGGGTGGAATTTTTGGCTTGTCACTCGCAAACGCAGTGTTCGTCGATGAAATGACCATGGATAATAATGATGAAATTGAAGTCAAAATCGATCAACTCCAAAAACAACTCAACGAGATTCAAACGCTTTTGGAGAGCAAGATCAATGAGCGCAATGAAACTTGAGCGGCATTTAATCGACTTTTTTTCGTAAGCAATCACACGGCACACTGCCCAGAATAACTCTGCTTATCGCTTCGTGAGAAAGATGTCTTTCAGACAATTGTGACCGGTGGCTATTCGTTGAATCTTGTTGTTCCGGTCACCGCTTTAGAGATTATCAAAATAATGGTATGATGATTTCAACAAACGCTCGAGTTAGAACGACGTACAACAAGGTGATCGCAGTGGCGTTGAAGATGCTTTGATCGGCTCTTTCGACCCCGGTTGGCACCGGTTTATCAAAATCGAATTCGATTTGTCGAGTTAGAGCAATGCGTTGGATTTGGAGTTTCCGCGATCGCTTTTGTTGTACTCGTCAAGCTACAATCGCCACATCCATTCAGGTTCGAGGTATCCCTTAAATGCAAATTCAAATCAATACTGACAATCATACCGACGCGAACGAAGAGTTAATTCGCAGTACGACCACATACCTCGAGGACAAACTCGATCGATTCGCCAGTCGGATTTCTCGTGTCGAGGTTCAGTTACGAGATGAAAACAGTCGCGCAAAAGGCGGAGTCGATGACAAACGGTGTTTACTCGAGGTGCGGCTTAATGGAATGCAACCGGTGTCGACGAGTGATGATGGTCAAACGATCGATCAGGCGTTGCGAGGCGCGGTCGGAAAGATGCAACAATTGATTGAATCGACGTTGGGTAAACTTGGCGAGCGATAGATCGCTGACAATACACCTGTTGAACGGTCTGATCGACGGCGAGAGATTTGCCACTCAAGACCGATAACCAGAATTGAACAATCGTGATTGGGGATCGAACCCTAGAAGCGACGAATCGCTGGCAATTGTCTTAATTGGACGCCTCGACGATATGTTTGAGTCGTTGAAGACTTGCTGCATATTCTCGATTCATCGCATTTTCAAAAATCAGACCGAAAAAACCGTAAAACGGCCCACTGGGTAGTCGACCTGATGAAGACCAGGTGACTTTGCAGAAATCAGCCCCGCTGGCAGGGGCATTCTGGGACTGCGATTGGTCTTGATCGTCATTACGATTTAGTTGGACCAGGGGGGAGTGACTTTGATTTGGTTCGCTTTCGAACCGAAAGGTCCCGACAAGTTCAGGAAAGTTGGCAAATCGCCAGCGATATTCGATTGCATGATTCGGTTGGCTGTTCACAATCCACATTTTCCCATCGCCACGAGATTCGCTCCAAGTTTGAATCGCACCCTCGCCTGCATCCGCGCCGCTAAAATTGGCCGTGAGCCCTTGAATTCTCTCCTCGCTAATGGGAGACCAGCTCTCCCATTTCCGTAGTTCATTAATCAATGGGAAGACCTTTTCTGAGGGTGCCTCGATAATGACCGACGTTTCGATGGCATAGTTGCGCGGAAGTAAACACCCGATCAAAAGCACGATCCCGATCAAGGCCAGAAAGGCTGTTAGAACGCGAAGAAAAAGTCGAAACATGATTTCAGATTACTCCTCAAGTCGCTTAATCCAAATGTCACGGAATTGAACTGGATCATTATGACCGGCGAATCCAAAATGTCCCGAGGTTCGGTCTTTGCCTGCGTACGCACGATCACCCATGAAATCCGTCACTTGGCTCAGGTCACAGTCCAGGATTACAGTTCCATTGAGTTCGACCAATATCGTCGAGCCTTTGACGGTGACGGCTTGGAAGTTCCATTCGCCCGGGGAACGAAGAAAGCCGGTTTTGGCGGCAACCATGCCATAGGCCGAGCCATGGACTTGTCGTGGGTCAAGTTGACCTGGATAGTTGGCATCCAAGACCTGCAATTCGCACATGCCTACATACGCGGTATCTCCCTCGCCCGGGTATCGAATCGCCAAACCGTTATTGCCAGCTTCCGGCAGCTTGAATTGCAAACAAACAACGAAATCAGCAAATTCTTCTTCGGTAAAAATCGTGCCACCTTGACCTGACTTGCATTGAATCGTTCCATCAACGATCTCGTAGTTTTCGATCGGGCCTTTCCACCCAGAGAAATCGGTGCCATTGAACAGGGATTTGAATTGGTCATCTCGATGTTTTTGAGCCAGTAACTCGACTGTTTCTTCGGGTGGGATTTCGCGCACATAGATATTGCGCCAACGAATTTCCCCACCATGGGTTTGCAGTAGAATTGGGCCGGAAGCCGGGAGCGGGTTCCCCCGATCAAAATAGTTTTCCATCAGTGCATGATCGACGACCAACGTCCCATTAAGCCAAACACTGGTCCTTTGTCCGATTTGCTGGATACGAAAACGATTCCATTCGCCAAAGGGCTTATCAGCGAGCACCAGTGGATCTTTGCCGGGTGTGTCAGGACTATTATTCCATAGACCGCCCGAGCCTTTGTCAGCACCAATATTCCACTTTCCTCCCGCTTCGGTATAGTCCCAGATTTGAACTTGAGGGCAACCTTTTAAATAGATCCCGCTATCTGCCTTTGCAACGGTCTTGTAATCAATAAACAATTCGAAATCACCATATTCGTTTTCAGTGGCGAGGAACACTCCTTGGCCATCATTAACAATCTCACCATTTTCGACTCGCCAATGAGCTTGCATATTGGCCTGATCTTCTTCACGCCACTTTGCCAGTGTCTCGGCGTCGGCACTCTCCCATTTTTTGGGAGATATATCTCGGCGACCGTACCATCCGGTCAAGTCTTCACCGTTAAACAATTGAATTGCTCCGTCAGGTGGAACAAAATCGTCCGGGCGAGGCGATTCTACTTCAGCATTCGCAGCGTCCGTCGTGCTTTCCTGAATCGGCAGCATTTCAGTTTGAGTCTCGCCTGCCAGTCCAAAGCTGGATGCACCCGAGATCGAAAGCATCAATGAAATTAGGGGCAAAATTTTCACAACTATTTCCTTTTCTCAAGTCCTGATAGGTGAGTTCTGCTATGATCACGGTCTACCGTCGTCGAAGTTGATCGCTGACCGCTGTGAGAGTCGGGCCATTATAACACAACTTGATTTGCAATTCACTTGCCTTATGGATAACGATTTTCTGAAGCACGCGCTGCCGAACATTGACACACACAGGCAACGCGTTGAGGCCAACAAAACGATCATTTTCTAACACGCGGATCGCAAGTTCCGGCTGTGTGCGGCCCTTAACGAATTGTCGATCGTCAGATTCAAGTCAAACAGGTTATCGATGACTCGCTCCCCTTCAAACGACGTCCCAAACAAGTCATCCATCAATGACCAGACGGTCCTCCAGAGGGAAGACATGCAAGCTGGGCTGGAGCGAACATTCACACAACTTGCAACACATTGTGCACACGAGTTTCAACATTTGCTGCGGCAATCGTTAGTCAAAATTGAACACTGTATTGATCAACTCGGCGATCACCAAATTTGGTGGCGGCCCTCTGAATCGTTAAACAGCATTGGCAACCTCATTCTGCATTTGAACGGCAATCTACGTCAATGGACGGTTTGCGGAATTGGCAATCAACCCGATACTCGGCAACGCGATACGGAATTTGAGCAACGTCAATGCGTTCCTCGGGAACAACTCTTGAGCTTGATACGAAACACCGTTGACGACGCGATCCAGGTGATTCAAGACTTGAGGTCAACGGAATGGCTTTCCCAGACGACGATACAGGGATTTCAGGTCACGCATTTACAAGCGATTCAACATACCTGCACTCATTTTGTGGGACACACCCATCAAATCATTTTGTTAGCGCGAATACAACTGAAAGATGATTATCGATTTCATTGGTCGCCGGAGAGTTCTCGCGATGTGCTCCCCTTGTGAACTTTCAGGAATAGGATCTGCCAACCCGCTACTGCGACGCTTTGGTTCAAGCCAGGTTAATGACACGCGATTGTTTGAATTTCGCTGATCCCGAACATGTGACTCGATTGGATCACAAAACGCAATCGAAAATTTACCTCGGGTATTCGAGCAAAATCAATTCGGTTAACGTATATAGCGTTATAGCCAAATAGCCTCAAGCGCCGCACTGATTTTCACCAGCGATCAATGCACGCTTCGTCAGCTAGCCTGGTTCATGATTTCCCCTGTCGAGTTGGCGAAGGAGAGGGGAAAGGTCCCGTTTTGTTTTGTATTTAGTCGACATCTCCATGCTTTTACTGGAAAAAATAAAAAAGAGCTATCGCCAGCCAAATGGCGAACTCGTTGAAATCCTTGATGTTCCGCAATATGAGATTACTCGGGGCGAGCATGTCGCGTTGGTCGGACCCAGTGGCTGTGGCAAGACGACTTTGTTGCATGTGATCGCTGGAATCGTTAGGCCTGATTCCGGTCGCGTTCACCTGGATGGCGTCGAAGTGACTCGATTTTCAGAATCTGGACGAGATCGAATCCGCGCCACCAAATTGGGTTACATCTTTCAGACGTTTAATCTTTTGCCGGCATTCTCAGCTCTGGAAAATGTCATGTTAGGCATGACCTTTGCCAGCAAGAAGCGAGATCGGCAACGCGCTCAACAACTTTTGGAGCGCGTTGGCTTGGCACATCGCATCCACAATAAGCCGCGCGCTATGTCTGTGGGGGAACAACAGCGGGTTGCCGTCGCCCGTGCGCTGGCGAATCGCCCGGTTTTATTGCTGGCTGACGAGCCGACAGCAAACGTCGATCTTAGAAATCAACAACAGATCGTCAAACTGATTCGCGATACTGCGCAAGAGGAAGGGACTGCATTGCTGATGGTGACGCATTCGGTCGAAGTTTCCAGCGAGTTTGATCGAGTCGACCAACTTGAAGAGATTAACATGTCGGCAAAGCTGGCAAAAACTCAGCCGAGTGTATCTGAATAAGGTACTTAGAATCCTGCTGGAGCTCGCAGATAACGATTATGAATATATTCAAGATTGCATTGCGAAGCCTTCAACATCGAGGCGTCGGATCGATGTTAACGATTTGTTCGATGGCCCTCGGAGTGATGTTGGTTGTAGCAGTGCTTACAATCTATGGTGTGGTCGAGCGATCATTCAGAGCAAACACCAGTTTCGGTTACGACGTCATTGTCGGGGCACGCGGTGGAAACGCCCAGTTGATGCTGAATACCGTTTTCTATTTGAGCAAGCCGGTTGAGAATATTCCTTACGAATATTATTTGGCGTTTTGCAATCAGGAAACGCGAGCAAGAGAACTCAAAAATTCGCTTGCCTATAACTCGCATGTGACGCGGCAGCAATTACAAATTTCGGCGAACCAAATGGGAGTGATGGTTCCGTTTGGCGGTGCGCTCAGCCTGTTCACGGACTTGGCCGCTGATACCGTCGAGTCGATGGAAGCTCGGGACATGACGCTGGATCGCGAAGGGAATATGTATACCTACACCGACGTGGCCGTCCCGTTGGCGTTGGGTGATTATTTTAACGAAAAATTTCGGGTCGTCGGTACGACGCCAGAGTTTTTCAGTGAAATCGTCTTGGATATCGATACGAACAAAAAATTTGAATTCGAGGAAGGACGCGCCTTTGAGGAGTTTAATTCGCAACACGGATTCTTCGAGTGCGTATTGGGCGCAACCGTCGCTCGCGAGTCTGGAAACAGAGTTGGCGATGTCATCTATCCGATTCATGGTGACCCAGCTTCTCAGTCTGCCCATATCCATGAACAGGGCTTCACAATTGTGGGAATTCTAAAGCCAACAGGGACTGCCAACGATCGAGTGGCGTTCACGAATTTGGAAGGGCACTTTCTCATGGAGGACCATGCCAAACCAATCGACGAGATACCGATTTTTGGCCAATCCGGCCCCATTCAACCGGCGGACCCACGTGTGCAACTTCCATTGATTACCCCGATCAATTTTGAGCAACCCATCCCCGTTGGCCAAACGACGGGAGTCGAGTCGGGCCTAGGCCAAAGCGAAGCGGTTACGCCACAGGAGGTGCGGCGGGAAACCGCTGTTTCCTCAGCGCTTGTCCGAACACGATTGCCAATCGAACAAAGAGAAGTCACCGCGATTCTCGTCCGCAGCTTCACTGGCCAGAATGAGCTTGTTGACGACGATGATTTGGATTTGTTGGGGGAAGGGGGTGACGACGACCGTATTCTTTTCATGGATTTGGGAATGGGGCAAGCGATCGGTAGCATGGTCAATGATGGGCAACTCGAAAGTTCGTTGGCTTGGTCGTTTTACCGTCCGGATCGAGCTCAACGCGCTGCCCAAGCAATTAGTCCGGTCTACGAGGTGACTTCGTTATTTGAGAACATCATCAGTCCGATTCGCTGGCTGTTGCTCCTCTTGACGGTGATGATTTGCGTTGTCTCTGGAATCAGCATCTTGGTTGGCATCTATAACTCAATGACGCAGCGTCGGAATGAACTGGCGGTAATGCGAGCATTGGGTGCTGGCCGGACAACGGTCATGTCCATTATGCTCATGGAATCGGTAATGCTTTCATTATCAGGTGGAATCCTTGGCTGGATCGCAGGCCACGGGCTAAATGTTTTGGTGAGTCCATTCATTGAGGGGAGTACCGGAGTGACGATGGGTTTCTTTCATTTCGCACCAGGTCCATCCCTCAGTGCGATCTTCGGTTCGGCTAGCTCATTCCTTCCGGTTGGAGTACAATCTTGGGAGCTGTCGATTGAACTTTTACTTATTCCCGGATTGATATTATTGGCCGTGTTAGTGGGAATTTACCCCGCGATCACTGCGTATCGTGCTGATGTCGCGAATTCGCTCACAAAGTAACGAACAAGTTTGGACAATATTGCAATCATTCAGGCTTGGACCGTGGTGTGAGCGGCTCATTTTCTGCAATAATTTGTACAAGTTTCCGAACGGAATTGCGGAATGAGCCGGGATGATGCATCACCCGTCGACGAAAAAGCCTATTTTGACTGGACTATTTCGGATTTTAGGTAGAATACACTAATGGGTTGTTAGTGGTCGTTTTCTGCTTAGATTGTAAACGAAATCGATCGGGCCTGGTTGAAGATCGGCCATCGTTGGACAGTACTTTTCGACTCGAATGCCGAACCAAACCTCACAAAATACCGTTTGTTTTGCTTGATGCAAATTGATGAAGTTAACAGGAATTAACATGAACCTCGAAATCAGCTACAAGACGATCTTCAGGTTTGTTGGAATGCTGGCGATATCGTGCCTCGTTGTTGGAATTTGGCATAGCACATGCGTGTCGACATTCGGCAACGCAACAACCATTTCGGCTTATGGTTCAATGACTTCTTCGACAACCCATGAAACGATGGGGCACAGGGGCGCTGGATTTGCCACGATGGTTTCTGTCTGCCCGTTCTGTAGTTCGATCAATCCGACCGTTGCTGAACAGTTGGAGACCCATGATGCCGTTGTCGTCGTAAAGCTGACAAAACTCCCACCGCCTGCCGATGACGATGATTATGAGTTACCGAAAGCGACTTTTGAAGTCGTCGAACTATTGAAGGGCGAGGCGTACATTCATTCAGGCGCGACGATTGAGGCGGTTTTGATCGGCCAATTTGAATTGGGCGGACAGTTTATGTTGATGGGAGTTGATCCCCCGTCGATGGCATGGACGACGGCAATCCCAACTTCCGATCGAGTCGTTGAGTATTTTAAGAAAATCCCTTCGCTTCCCCCGGCAGGTCCTGATCGACTCGCCTATTTTCAGGATTTCTTTGAAGACGAAGAAGTGGTGTTAGCTAACGATGCCTACGACGAATTCGCACTCTCTTCGTATGCGGATGTCATCGCTCTAAAAGATCGTATGAAGCATGACAAGATCATTGAGTTCATTAGCGATGAAAATGTATTGGAATCGCGAAAGCGATTGTATTTCACGCTGCTGGGCGTCTGCGGTACTGAATCAGATGTTCCGTTCCTTGAGTCGATGCTCGCTGAAGAGAATCGAGAGAAACGCCCCGGCTTGGATTCTATGGCGGCATGTTACTTGCGAATCCGTGGTCCGGAAGGTCTACCGTTTATTGAGAAATTGTTCCTATCGAATTTGAACGCTGAGTACATCGACGTGTTCAGCATCATCCAGGCGTTGCGGTTTCACACGACGGAATGTGACATTATCTCCAAGGGCCGAGTTGCCGAGTCGATGCGTTTGGTGCTTGACCATCCAAAGATCGCTGATATCGTCATACCCGATTTGGCTCGATTGGAGGATTGGTCAATCGTTGACCGTTTGGCCGAGATGTTCCGAACCGCAGAAGGTGAAACCAAATGGGTGAGGACCCCGATTGCCTCGTATATGTTCGCCTGTCCAAAGCCAGAAGCCGAGAAGCATCTGGCCGAGTTTCGCAAGCTTGATCCTGATGCGGTCAATCGGGCTGAACTAATGGCCAACTTTGATCTGTTCGACGATTTGGATTTAGATGATGAAATGGACGATGACGGTGATGAGGGCGATGACAATGATGAGAGCGATGACAATGATGGCGAACTGAACGAAGGAAAAAATGACGATGATGGTGGATCTCTTGGATCGACCGTTGCGGATTCGCCCGTTTTTGTCCTGACCGCAGATTCGAATGTCTCCGAAATATACGGGTCAAACGGCCAGGAAAATGGTCTCATTGCCGTTTCAAGCCTTAAACCGGCGTATGATCCTGGTCAGAATGGAAATCTCAGCGGGGAAATTAACTCTGACCCTCAGGAACACCAACGCGTGGCGACCGAATCGAAGTTGGATGCCGACGATCCTTTGAAAGAGGAGCACAATCACCTTGCAACTCGGACTCAAAATTCCGGTCCGCTCGCAGATTCGGCGATCCCAACCGCGCATTGGAGCGTAATTATAAGTGGTTTGTTGTTGGTTAGCCTGGTGCTGTTCATGTTGGCTTGGTCGGTAATCAACGGGTGGTTTGAACGGTTAATTTTTTAGGTTTCTGCGATGTCTGTTACGGTTACACCTTCACCTTATATTGCACCCGAATTCGATTCTTCTGGCGAAAGGGAGTTTCGTTCGATTAGTAAGGCCGCGATTGCCAGTTTGGTACTCGGGTTTCTTTCTTTGCTCGCTTTTATTTTCGCCACGGCATTGATTTTTCCGGTGATTGCAATCGGATTTGGTTTGATTGCATGGAACAGTATTCGCCAGTTCCCGGAAGAACTAAGCGGAGCCACAGCGGCAAAGATCGGGTTGTTGCTGGGTAGCGTGTGCTTTTTTGGTGCGATTGGGCAACACAGTTATATTCACGCAACCGAAGTTCCTGAGGGATATGAACGGATTTCGTTTCGCATGTTGCGTGATGATGCAAAAACCGTGTTGCCTTATGCCGAAGCCGCAGAGGAATTAGATGGTAAAAAGGTTTTTATCAAAGGCTATGTTCGTCCAGGGTCGAAACGAAAGAACTTGACTGAGTTCATCATGGTGGGCAATTTCGGTGATTGTTGTTTTGGTGGCCAGGAGAAAATCACCGAAGTTGTAGCCGTGAGGATAAATACCGGCGACACCGTTGATTATAGTTTGAGGCTTCGGAAAATCGCTGGTGTGTTCCACTTGAATCGCAAGTCAGCGAATACAAGTGATAACGAAGTCCCTCAAGTCTTCTACCAGATTGAAGCTGATTACGTGCGATGAGCACTTCAATTTTCCGTTACTCAACATGGCAATTTGCTCCAACTGGGATCAACGTTTCAGTGTTGTCGATTGTTGCGCTTTGTTGGGGGATCGGACTTTCCTCCGCTCAGGAAGTGGTCAAGCCGATCACGTTCGACAACATCAAGCTCGAAACGGAAGCGGGTGCTCCGTATGACGAGTCTTTGTTAACCGACGAGGTCAAAGCGTTGGACAATGTGCGAATTGAATTGCGAGGATTCATGCTCCCAGGCGCGAAGC
Organism: Pirellulaceae bacterium; assembly: GCA_041748315.1. Taxonomy (GTDB): domain Bacteria; phylum Planctomycetota; class Planctomycetia; order Pirellulales; family Pirellulaceae; genus CALMEE01. The sequence continues at coordinate 779 of JBGTDM010000401.1, read as the reverse complement.
AGGACGGGATCAGGAACTTCATTTTAGTTCGTGACAACTTGGAATGCTGTTTTGGTCCGAATGCGGCGATTCACGACAGTGTGGTTGTGATCCTTGAAAAGGGAACGGAAGTCTCCTTCACGGTTCGGGTGGTACAGGTCGAGGGGGTCTTTCAATTGAAGGAACTCCGCCCCCGAAAGGATAGTCGTCCCTTGGCGATTTACCGATTGAACGACGCCAAAATCACTCGCTAACCGAGCGTGTCCTCCTTGATTAGATTTAGATGCACCCTCCGCTGGTTGGCATCGCAGCGCTCAGCAGATTTCCCTTTTCACCCCTAATTTGATGTCTGTTGTTGTACGATCTCCGGGGGAGCACAAGTCTGCATTCTGGATCGCGTTGAGGCTCTATCGGTTCACCAAATCGATTGTTAGAATTGTGAGATCAATCGCCTGAAGAACCTTCACTCGAGCTGGAAAAAGACGGTGGAAACACGGCCTCAACTCAAAAAATCACTTTTCAATTGGGTCAGCAACCGAGTCTTCAACACGGTGCACCGCAATAATTTGGTTTACAACACGTGTTGGGAAGACCCGCGTTTGGATCGTGTCGCGTTGAAGATCGGTCCCAAAGATAACATCGTCGTCATCACGTCAGCCGGTTGTAACGCATTGGATTATGTATTGAAAGAGCCGAATCACGTGTATGCGGTCGATATGAATCCCCGTCAAAACGCGCTACTCGATTTGAAGATTTCTGCCATTCGCAATCTCGAGTTTGCGCAGTTCTTCCAGATGTTT
>JBGTDM010000400.1:0-4795 GCA_041748315.1 Pirellulaceae bacterium | reverse complement strand
ACTTGGGGAACCCTAAGCCGCACTTGGGTTCCCCACGAGAAACGCGACGACATCGTCGACTATGTACGTAAATGGACATCAGCCACAGAGGTCACGTCGAAGCAACTGCTGGCATGGATTGGCCTGTGGTCTTCGACCTACTCGAACTGGACGCGGAGCTACGGAAAAGCTTACGAACACAACGGCTGGATACCACGCGACCACTGGCTCGACGAGTCGGAGAAGCAAGCGATCATCCAGTACCACTTCGATCACCCGCTGGAAGGTTATCGGCGTCTGACTTATATGATGCTCGATGCCGATGTGGTGGCTTGTAGCTCGGGCACCGTGTATCGGGTGCTCAGTCAAGCTGGCTTGCTCAAGCGCAACACGAAACGGTCGCTCAAAGGAACTGGCTTCCAGCAGCCGTTGGCGGCGCATGATCATTGGCATATCGACATTTCGTACTTGAATATCGCAGGTACTTTTTATTTCATGGCCAGCGTACTGGATGGCTACAGCCGCAGTGTGGTGCACTGGGACATTCGCGAAAAGATGGAGGAGATCGACATCGAGATCATTCTGCAAGCAGCTCGGGAGAAATACCCAGATGCCAAGCCACGGATCATCTCGGACAACGGGCCCCCGTTTATCGCGAAAGACTTCAAGTACTTCGTTCGACTGTGCGGCATGAAGCATGTGCGCACGAGTCCTTACTATCCTCAGAGCAACGGCAAAATTGAGCGGTATCATCGCACGATCAAATCCCAGTGCATCCGACCCTTGACTCCATTGAGCTTGGATGATGCAAAGCGAGGGGTAGAGAAATTCGTGATCGAATATAACACGGTGAGACTCCACAGCGCGATCGGCTATGTGACTCCACAAGCAATGCTCGAAGGTCGTCAGCAAGCGATCTTCGATGAACGCGATCGCAAACTTGCCGAAGCTCGCCAGCGGCGCGCGTTGGCTCGAGCGGCAGCCAGAGAGAAGGCCAGTTCGGATTCGCCAACGCCGTCTAACACGAGCTATACTGACAGTGATGTTGCGGAGGATAGAGCACTGCTGGGAAGCACCTCGAGCGCCGCACCATTGCCGTTGACAAATGTCGGTAGTGTGCTGAGCGAGATCACCTCAAACTCAGCCGCTACGGCATCCACACCATAGCCAATTTGTTAATGGCCCCAAGCGCAAAATCCCGGGGGTTTGGGGGCTGGCCCCCATCAGAGAAAATCGTCTTCAGACCACTTCATTACTAAGCTATACGCTTACCTCGTTTTCACAACTTACGCTGGACCAATACACGTCGAGGAACTGACAGAGACTGAGTTCCACCGCGAGATCAACGTCAACCTGCTCGGGCCATTGCTAGTCATCCGCGAATCGCTCCAGCACTTCGGGCCGGGTGGCGGAAGCATCATCAATATCGGCTCCGGTGCCTCGCGCTCGCATCCGCCCGGATACTCAATCTACACCGCCAGCAAAGCGGGCCTCGATGCCGTGACCGGCGTGCTGTCCAAAGAACTCGCCCCGCGAAAAATTCGTGTGAACTCCGTCAATCCCGGCGCCACGCTCAGCGAAGGGACGAAGGAGGCGGGATTGTACGGCGTCGGCAGTGACAGCGAAAAGCAACTCGTTGCCATGACCCCACTGGGGCGAATGGGTACGCCGGAAGACATCGCCAAAGTTGTCTTGTTTCTCGCCTCGGATGATTCCGGCTGGCTGACTGGCGAAGTCATCCTCGCTTCCGGCGGGTTGCGCTAATCTCGATTCCCACACCTTTGCAGGAGAAAACCATGTCCGCTTACGTGGTGTTCATGCGTGAAAAAACGCTCGACAAATCCGAATTGGAAGCCTACTGGGAAAAAGTTAAAGGGACATTGGATGGCCGCCCGCTGAAGGTGCTGGCCGCCTACGGGAAGCATCTCACGCTGGAAGGTCCGGATGTCGAAGGCGTCGTCATTGCCGAGTTCCCGACCTTGCGGCTTCCGGTGAGATTGCGGCCGCTGCGATGTGGGTGAGGCGAGCACTGATTTGCTAAACACGCCGATACGTGCGAATCAAGCGGCCTGCCTTGGCGAAACGCGCCGCGTTATTTGGCGAGCGGAGTGATAGTTCGCTCCCTACCGCCCAGCCAGACTCGCAGCGCATTGGCGGCTAACAACTCTTCCGCAGCGCAATTCAGTAGATCGGTGTCCCAGAGTACAAAGTCCGCCCGCTTGCCGACTTCGATAGAGCCGATGTACTGGTCTTGAAAGCCGGCTCGTGCGGCCCAACGCGTGTAGCTCAGCAGCGCCTCCTGACGCGTCATGCACTGTTTCGGAAAAAACTGGCTGCCATCTGAAAGTTGCCGGGTGACCGATGCATACAGGCTGACGCGCGGATCGATCGATTCCACCGGTGCGTCGGTCCCGTTGGCAACGATCGCACCACTGTCGATGAGCGAACGCCAGACGTATGCGCCTTCGAAACTGCGACGTTCACCCAATCGCTGCAGGACGAAGGGAGCGTCACTAGTGCAATGATTGGCTTGCATTGCAGGGATGACTCCCAGCTTTCCAAAGCGGGGAATATCCTCGACCGCTAAGTGCTGAGCATGTTCAATTCGCCAACGATGATCGTCGCCGGCGTCGGCGCCAAGCACCCGCTGGTAAGTGTCCAGGACTTCGCGGTTGGCCTGATCTCCAATGGCATGTACGCACAATTGCCAGTGGTTGGCTTTGCACATCTCTGCGATGCGTTCCAGTTCCTCGATCGTAACGGTGTTGAAGCCAACGCTGCCCGGCAGATCGTCGTAAGGCTGTAGCAACCAGGCACCATGCGCTCCCAATGCACCATCAATGGAAACTTTCACGCTGCGCACTGTTAAGAAGCCATTTCCCGCTTGCTCGACACGTGCAGCGGCCAAACGGCCTTCCAATTCCCGACTGCTGGCACGGATCATAACCAGCATGCGCACCTGCAATTGACCGGCTTCGGCAAACTGTCGCAGCTTTTCCGCGAGCTCAAAGCTGCAGCCAGCGTCATGGACAGTCGTGATTCCGTATCTCAAGCAGGCTTCACCCGCCAGACGAATCTGCTCGGACAAACGAGCTTGGCGATTAGCATTCGACACTTGCCGGTCCGCCTTGGCCTTTGCACGGAAAATGAGCGATTGTGCATTTTCAAGAAAGATGCCAATGGCGTCCCCTTCGGCGTCACGCACAATTTGTCCCCCCGGCGGATCGGGAGTTTCGCGACCAATGCCCGCCAATTTCATCGCTGCATCGTTTGCAAAGCAGGCATGGCCACTCGCGTGGGTAAGAATGACTGGATGCGCCTCCGTGACTCTGCTCATCGACGTGTGCACGGGATATCCATCGACATTCTCGGTTGGCTTAACCGACCATTTGCTCTGGTGCCAGCCTCGCCCTTCCAGCCAATCGCCGGCTGGGATTCGTTCGGCAGCCAACTCGACCTGCCGCACGATCGCCTCCCACGAACTGGCTTGTCTCAGATTCAGCATTTGCAGCGACTCGCCTAAGCCCACAAAATGCAGATGGCTATCGATCAGTCCCGGCGTAATCGTTTGGCCAGCGGCATCTACGACGGTCGTTTCCGTTCCCATCCATCTACGCACATCGGCATTACTGCCCACAGCTACGAAGTGGCCATTTCGAATCGCCACGGCCTCGACCGTTCGAAGCTGATCGTCGCAGGTCACGACATGAGCATTAAGAACAACTAAATCGGCTGGCGACTGCGCGTGGCCATACGACGCAAATATTACGAGCAACAGACGGAATGCCAACCAGCCCAGTATCGCCGACAGGGGCTGACCGCTGGACCGCATTGGGCGGGCCACTTGCAATGAATGGGACTCCATGGTCCATCGATCCTTCTAAAAACTGAAATTGCAAAGTTGATCTAGGAATTTTACCGCCAACAGGTCGATAGCCTTCTGGGGCAAGTTCACGATTTTCGATGAAAAGCGGGATGGTTACTGTTAACTGGACCGGAGAGTCAAGTGCCGTTGAGAGGAATCGCCATTGCGCAGGCCTTCAAAAATCGCCTCGGCAGCTAATTCTCCAGACTTCAACGCCAACAGCACTCCCGACGAGTAAAGCGCGTTAGGAAATCATAATCTGACTCTGCGCAACCTCAGACGCGTTTGCCTACTTCGATCTGAATAAACTCGGGAAGGTATCTGATGCGCAAACGATTACGATACGCTAGTCTCAGGTGAACAACGGAACTCCTTTGATGCTAACAGCTTATCGAAAGTCAACTGCAGTCGCAACCCGCGCCTTGCATCGGTATAAACGAACACCTGGTAGCGAGTAAGCCTACCCAGATTACCTCTGCGAGGCCTCGTGCCGAGTCGGGTGATCTCGCGAAACTCGCCCGATCGAAGGAAGAATCACGATGAGCCAGACGAGACAACGTACGAATCAAGACTTCATTCATTCCCCCTATTATTTGACGATCAACCACCCTTACTCGCCGTATGGGGAAAGAAGCCGCTGGGTGCCAATGACTTCGGGATCATGAAGATCGGAGAGCGTTACTCCGTCGTGACCGGCAAGCGTCAAACGGCTCGCCGCTCACAACGACTCAAACCAAATGACGGATCGAGTCGAACTGCGCCCTCAACTCTTTCCAGTCGGGCAGTCGTCCGAAACAAAGAACTCGGCATTGCGATTCGTATTCCTCAGCCATGGCCGTTTCCAACTCTCCCGACGGGTAAATTGCGTCGCTCTGTGCGAACGACATTCCTGGCGGAGGGACGTAGCTCTTCGGGAAATGCGAACGACTGATCTGGTCGTAGTCGGATTTG
>JBGTDM010000399.1:0-27997 GCA_041748315.1 Pirellulaceae bacterium | reverse complement strand
TTTTGGAGTCGTTGCGGCAACGACAATGTTGTTCTCGACAACCGCTTTGAACGCAGACTCGCCTTATGGCGGCTATGGTCAAGTGGTTAACCCATGTGGAAACCCATGCGCTACGGGTTATGGTAATCCCTGTGGTGGTTACGGTTATGGTGGTGGCGATTGCTGCGGTTCGACGGTTCAATACGAAACTCGGACTGTTTACGTGAATGAAATGGCTACTGAGATGCGAACTGTCAATCGCACAGCCTATCGTCCGGAAACTCGACAACGAACCTACACCACATACAATCGAGTTGCGGTTCCTGAAGAGCAAACTCGTACCTACACGGTCATGGTTCCTCAACAGCAATTTCGTACGGAAACGTACAATGTTTGCATTCCATACACGGAGCAAATCGAGCAACCCTATACGGTTTGCATTCCCGTCGTGACTCAACAGGAACGTTCGTATACGGTTCAGGTTCCCTATCAGGAGCAAGTCTCTCAATCGTATGTCGTATGTATCCCGGTGACTACATATCGCGAAGAAGTTTATAACGTACAGATTCCTTACACCGAAGACGTAACTTCGACTTACACCGTCATGGTTTGTGTACCTAAGCAAGTCGAGCAACAAGTGACCGTGATGGTTCCGACCGTTGAAGAGCGAGTTGGAACTCGAATGATTTGTGAGACTTATCAAGAGACCGCTTATCGAACCGTTTGCCGTGACGCTGGTAGTTGGCAAGAACGCGTATCGACCGTGCCAAGCTACAATCATTGCTGTGGTGACACCTATGGTGGTGGCAGATACGGCGGCGGATACGGTGGAGGATACGGCTGCTGTGATACCGGATATAACACCGGTCGCCGATCATTCCGATTAGGATCTCGATTTGGTAATCGATGCTGCAACACCGGAGCTTCCTATAACTACGATTGTTGTGGTAGCTATGGTCATGGGGGCGGCTATGGTGGTGGTTATGCTGGTGGCGATTGTGCTCAAACGGTTACACAACGTGTTTGGGTTCCAAACTACGTCACCGAACAGGTTCCCTATACGGTGAATCGTACTCGCCAAGTTCCACAAGAGTACAATTATACGGTTACCGTTAATCGTCCGACGACTGAAACTCGAATGGTCACGGTTAACGAATTTCAACCGGAAGAGCGCACTCGCGTGACGACCGTTACGAAATGCCGTGTTGAGCAACGTACTCGATCAGTTCCGGTCACGACTTACCAAAATGAGACGCGTGAACGAGTGGTTACGGTCAACAAGTGCCGTCTCGAAACTCGGACACAAATGGTACCAGTCACGACCTACCAAAACGAGCAACGGATGCGAACGGTTACTGTTCAGAAGCAACGTTTCGAACAGCAGACTCGTGAAGTTCCATGCACCGTTATGGTTCCTGAGCAAAAAACACAAACCTACACGTCGGTTCGCTATGAAATGGTTCCAGAACAGAGGACTCAAGATTATGTGGTCCAAGTTCCCTATACTGTTCAAGAGCAAGTTCCGGTCCAGGTTTGCCGTCCAGTTGCCAAGGAAATCCAAGTTCCTGTAACCGTTCCCAATAACTGCTGTTATGGTGGCGGATATAACGACTGCTGTGGTGGTAACTATGGTGGTGGCTACGGAAGTGGCTACGGCTATGATTGTTGCAGTTCTTCCTATAGTGGTTCGGCCTGTGGCACGAGCTGTCGCGTTCGTCGCTGCCGTGGTTTCGGACGTTTCCGTTAATCATTAAGTGTTTGACCGGAGGTTTACCGGTCGACATCGATCCTATCATCGATGGAAGCTAAATAGAAAACGCACCGGTGCACATCGGTGCGTTTTTTTTTCTTGTTGATCGATTGCGGACTTGTCATATCACCAAGACGAGCTGCCGTCGAATGAACGGCGACACTATCGACTTGCCTTCAGAGTTTTCTTTAACGCAGCACACCCAAGTAGAAACTGAAGATTTGCGTATCGTCCGTACTAGCCTTTGCAACTGGGAACGCGAAATCAAACGCTAACGGAGCCCCGCCAGCCCCTCCCATAGGCAGATGAATGCGGAATCCAAAACCTGGCGCGACTCGGAAATTATTGCTGTTAATCGTAATATTCTCTTCCACCGTTCCAAAGTCCGTGAACAATACCCCCTTGATCATATCGTCCGCCGTGATTGGAAACGTGTATTCGATTGTGTTCAACCATTGGAATTGTCCACCAATCCTGACGTCTCCTTGAACTGGTGACGCGCCCCGAAAGTCGAATCCTCGCATCGTCGAGAACCCGCCTGCGAAATAATTTTCATACACGGGAGTATTGGAACCAGAAAAACCCAATCGCGTGCCTAGGCTCAATGTATGTCGCCCCGAAAAATCCGGTCGCTCGTAAATCAGGAAATACCGACGATAATCCAGGTCCCCGCGAGGGAAATCAAAATCGCCAAACCCCTGATGGTAGGACAGCTGCATATAATGTCCTTCACTTGCCATAAATGGATGATTGCGTGTATCGTGTGTCAAGCTGACGTTGCCAACGTATAGATCGCTGTCACCGACGACGCTATTCAAAGCAGGCGAAGTATTCACGCGTGGATTTCTGATGTTGACGTCCTCCATGCGTACACCGACGCTGACACTCAGTTCGGGGGTCAAGTTGTAACCCAACGCCAGCCTTCCACCCAATCGCTGTTCATCCCAATCAAAAAATCGACGGTCAAATAGGTATCCACTCGCCGAAAAACTTACGTCGGTGTTAAAAAGATACGGCTCCGTAAAACTGACCAGATATCGTTGCACTTGCGAGCCCGGAACTAATTCCATGCGGAAACCCTGGCCGGCGCCGCGCCATGCGGTTCCATCGACGATCTCACCAAAACTGCGAGGGAATCGCATGATGTCAAAATTCCGTTCATCAACGATGATTTGTCCCACGATACCGCTGTCCGAGTTAAATGCAGCACCGAAGGTAATCCGACCGGTCTGGGCTTCATTGAGAATCACATCGATGTCAGTGATACCAGGGGTCGTGTAATTACCGACAGGCGCATAGGGAAAAACACCTTGCGGAGCCTCGTTGGGAGAACCGGTTCGCGGAACCGTTGTCGTTCCCGGAAATAATGGATTTTGTTCATACGGTTGAATGTATTGCCCCTCATTCGGCTGGGGGCTACCCAGCGTAACAGGTGGTCCGTAGCCATACCCTGGATCCTGGGCGCGCACGATCGGTTGGCCCTCTTGTTTGACAACCATCGATTTCGAGGTCGAGTTTACGAAGGCAATCTCAGAATCCGGGCCCGAACTCAATTCGACCATAGCGTTGGCTGATATCGGATCCTCGTTCACTTCATCGTACTCATCCAAAGCGATTTCAACTTGCGGCATCTGCAAGGTCGCATCGGCTTGTCGTCGAGCGTCCGCCAACATCAAGTTTGACCTTGTCCGGTTTTTGCTAAAGACACCTTGACCATTCCAGCCGCGATGTTGTGCACCCTGCTGATTGATGGCACAACCAGAGAGCAACCCGATGACAATCGGTACAACCAGCAGGATGACAAATTTAGGATCGTTACTGTTCATTATCTGGAATTCGATGAGTGAATTGTTTTCAACGATATGTCGAGCCGTGCTTATTCTGTTCGGGGGGCCGAACAGAAACCTGCGGAGGAGGTCCTGGGGCACTGCCGCTCCCGTCGGAGAACAACTGACTGCGACGCAAACGTGACTCGGCCGCTCGCAATTGGCGAGTGTCAATGAGATCCCCCGGTCGCAACCCGAGCCGGTTAAGCACAACTTGCCGCTTGGTAACTCCATAATCGCCGGTGATGACGACATTGATTTTGCCAATTCGATAGGGATCACCTTCGGAAATTTTGTAAACCAGGTCGATCAACCCTGGTTCTTCCAGAAAAAGTGTTTCAGCCTGAACATCGGCAAATACATACCCCTGTGTGCCATAGGCGTCAACCAGTTGCTGAACATCTTGATTCATGATTGCAGCATTAAAATATGGATACTCACCTTCCTTCGGTTTCAACTCAAGGGCGTGGAGCAATTGCTCTTCTCCAAAATTTTGATTGCCGATGAACGAAACATTGCGAACTCGATAACGCGGACCTTCATCAACCACATAATGCACTGTCACCCAGCCACCATCCTGATTGGTTTTAAGTTGCCGACCGATGCGCGCATTAAAATAACCGAGGTTCCGGTAGTAGGAGGTCAGCCGCATCACATCTTCATCAATGGCGCGACGATCCAAGTCGCCACCGAACAACCAGAGAATTCCCGCCTTTGATTTGACGAGTTTTCCCAATCGAGCATCAGAAGCAACCGTATTTCCCTCAAACGTAACGCGAAAAATTTTCTGTTGCTGGTCTTCGTGAATCAAAAATACGAGGCTTTGATCTTGCGTTTCCCCGGTTTCACTTCCTTCGATGACCTCAACTTGCGTGTTGGCAAAACCTTTTTCACGGTACAAGTCGGTGATGCGCTGTCTTGCCATTTGCAATGCATGCATATCCAAGGGTTGCCCCGGTTCAATTCCGGTTTCCTCACGTAACTTGCGATCGGTTATCGCTCGATTACCAACAAATCGAACCGACTCGACATATTGTCGCTCGACAATCTCAATGGTCACGATGATTCCCTCGCCCGTTCGTTCCAAAAACGGACCGTTAATTCGACGAATACTGTCCTGCCGCCACAGTTGATCGACATCCTGTTGCAACAGATCGGGATCAAAATAGCGACCTGGGCGCGTCCGCACGTGGCGTAAAACCTGGTGGTCTGCCAGACGTTGATTGCCAGTAATCCGCACTTCAAGCACCCGTTGTGATTGATCGTGAACGTCGGAAGAGGGCGCAGTCTCTTGGGCATCCAGCCCGGCATCGGCATTGCGAGGGGAATGGCCTGAGTTGTAGAGATCCGGCTCGCCAGTTTGGCGTTCCTGAACATAACGCTCAGAATTCGGATCTTGAAAACGAAAATTGGAAAGTTCCAATCCTTTGCCGCCAGGACGATCGAGCGCGCAGCCAATACCGAGCGACAACATCCAAAACGTCATCACCAGTCTTTGCCATCCGATAATTCTCAATCGTCGGTTTTGAAATTTCGACGCGTTTCCGCGGTTCAATATCGTCGCAAAATGTTCCAACGGATTACCCTCATCCTTGATTGTAATCTTTCAGTTTTTCTTCAATTGAGGACTTCACAAGATTGATTCGAAACGAAATCGAATCACACTTAGGCCCTATTTAGTGGAATTTCCAGGCGGCGTAAGTACGCAACGAAACAACCGTTGGTTCGCATCGATAGCATTAACCAAGGCCTGCCAAGCGGTAATTAGCGAATCGACCCCTAAACGGCAATACGGTTTAGGTGAAAGTTTAATTTTTATCCCGTCAAGCAGGAAAAAACTTGCCTATTTCCCATGTGACAGCATTCGTTGAACGCTAGCCGACAATTTGACCGCTGTCGGTTAATGAGCTCCGGCACCCATTGGCCGATACCCACCCCGAGCTCGGAAGTAGGCGATCAGTATTAAATAGCAAACAAGCATAATTGCAGGGAACACGGTCACCTTCGCGAGCGCACGTTGCTTGGCCGTCGTTACAATGGCATTGATTTCCTTCTGCTCAGCCGCGGGCAACAATTTAATTTTGTCGTCGTCGACAGCCTCATATTTGGCCAACAAATATTTATCTTCTTTTGCGATGGTCTCGTAAACCCCAGGTTTTTTTTCGTCCAACGCGGCCTGTGCGGAGGTTTCCTGCATGTGTCCGATCAGCGGCCCACCAATGATCCCCACAGACAACATCCCAATCCCCGCGATCGCGTTCAGGGTCAGCGCTCCCCCTTTGGGATACTGCTCTGCAACAACCCCTAACATCGTCGGCCAGAAGTAAGTCTTGCCGATACCGTACAGCGTTGCTGCTGCAAAAATCGTCCAAAAGGCCTGTACGAACGACAGACAAAATAAGCCAATTATTGCCAGAACAGAACAAATCGCCAGCAATCCCAACGGTGAAAAAATCTTGACCATGGGTCCGGCAAAGAACCGCAATACCATCATGATCGCCGAGGTATAAATCAGTACCCATAGGGGACTTTGTTTGAGTTCCTTCATCGGTCCTTCCATGATCCCGGTAATCGCGGCGTCGGTTCCCAGTTCGGTCGTCGCCAACGGCATCATGATCAGGCAGAGGAATATCATCATCGGCCGGCCCAACGACTGGCAATACACGCCATAGGCAATTACGGAAACCGCCATTAAGCCGTAGACAATCAAATCTGGAATCCCGAATGTCATCCCGAGTTGCTTAAAGATCAAAAATCCAGCGATCGCCGCACCGATCACTCCGAACTCGGCCAACATCTCTCGATAGGTTGCTCCAGAGGTAACTCGTTCGTTAACCGGAAATGTGACGGGAAGTAACATCAACAGGTAGACGACAGCCGGAATAGCGATGATATAAATCAACAATCGCCAATCTTCCAAAGCGGCATTCCCCACCAACAACGTGATCAGACCTCCCAAAACCAGACCACCTGGCCAACCAGCGTGCAAGATGTTTAACCACTTGGTTTTTTCACGACTGTACATTGTGGCAATGACCGGATTGATAAACGCTTCCACAGTCCCATTTCCCAGCCCCAGCACGATGGAACCGATCGTCAAGAACTGCAATCCGCTCTTCTGTGCTTGCAGCAGGGCCGAACCCTCCAGACCAGATTGATTCACGTAACTGTACGCAATCAATGCGAGGGCAGCGTAGACGGCGTAGCAAACAAAACTGAAGATCATCGCAACTCGGTAGCCGATTTTATCAATAATTAAACTGAAAACGATGATACTGATGGCAAATGGCCAAATTCCATGACCGAATAACACTTGCTGCTCGACCTTATCCAAAGAAAAATCACTGGGCCACATCTCTTGAATGTTGATCATGAACGCGCGAGAGATAAACGCGAACGCCGTTGTGATCAATGCGATAAAGCAACCCCAAAAAACCAAAGGTGATGGAGGTGGTCCACTGATAGCTGGTTGATCAAGTGTCTTGGTCATGGCAACTCGGTAAAGCGTTAAAGGCAAGAAATGGATATTTTGTTACAACTTAGCTGCATGAGTATAGTTCTTTCAATTCGAGAAAAAAACTAGCCCACCACGATAATTTAGGTCCTCAGACGTATTTCTTTGCCGTTGAGCCCGTTCAATATCGGGCAGTAGCACCCCCCGAAATTCCCTCCGCTGAACCAAGTGCCTCCGTCGACTTCAAGGTATCAACTATTCAAGGGAAAACCAGACAATTTACTTGGCTTCCGGTACGGAAATAGAAGCGAGAACCTACTAATGCCGGATGGGAGTAAATGTGAACCCGTTGATCGTCAACCAAATTGAGCGTCCCTAATCGTACCGGCATCGAATCCGAATCGACCGAATACAGGAGCAACTTGCCATCATCGGTCAAGATCAACAGTCGATCTCGCCCGTTGGAGATCAAGCTCCCGAAGTGCGTCAGAACGTCGTCGAAAATCTCTTGCTTCAATTCCAAGTTCTCTGTGGACATTGAATAGAGATTATCATGGAGCCCCAGTAACGAGGTTCCCACAATCACAGGAGTATGCGTGTCCGGCCTGAATTCTGGGCGATGTCCAGCCAATTTAGTTAGAGGCTGGCCCTCATTGTCAAATTCGATTAGTCGAGCCCCATTGTTTTCACCGACGACCAACAGTCGTTCGCCAACACGAACGGGCGTGGGTACCTGAAACTCACCGCGAACGGGTGGCTCAAGCTCCCAAATCCGTTCGCCTGTTTCCAGGTCCCAGCCCCCTAATGTTGTTGCATCCATTCCAACGATCTGTAAACGTCCAGCAAACGACCCCACGATAAAGGACGAGTAACTTGCGGCGCGTCCTGGCGATTCCCATAGCACTTCGCCATCAAAAAGATTGATACAAACCAATGAGGCTTCATCCGCTCCCGGTTGCACGATAATTCGGTGCCCGATCAACAGCGGCGACCCACAATATCCCCACAAAGGAAGCTGACCTGCAAAATCGATCAACAGATTGCTCGTCCAAATCGGTTTGCCAGTCGCCAGGTCCAGGCAATTCAAGTCACCGAAGGCACCCAGCGTGATCACTCGGTCATCAGTAATCAGGGGGGTCGCGCGGGGGGAATTTCCAAAGTCGAGACGACCATCGCGCGTCTCCGCATCAGGAGGGGGTAAGGCAGGATATTGATGCCGCCAAAGCTCGCGACCGGTATGTGCATCCAGACAGATGAACACATCACTACTATCGAGTGCATCACGAGAACCGAAGACGACATACAATTCCGTTGCCGCCAAGCCCCCCATCGAGTCATCGACTGACTGATATGTCCATGCAAGATCAGCCCGAGTTGGAAGTGAATCGGGAAGCCATGGAACAACGCCATCGCGATTCTGACCGCGCCAGCCAGACCAATCGCTTATCTTGTTTTTTTTTGAGTCGCCGAATCGCGTGACAACGATGAGGGGTCAAGAGCGGAACCTTGATCCCGATCCAAATCTGGCTTGCTGGATTCGGAAGCAACCCTGACGAATCCATTTTTGGTTTCGAGAACCTTTAGCAAGTCCTGATCCTGTTCAACGGCCAATAAAATCTCCAACAACTCGGCTTGTGCTCCGGCGGACAATTGACGATTGACAAAGGCAGTGATGAAAGGGACTGGCTCAGATTCGCCAACGACTCGCAAGTCACCTTTGTTGATTGTGCCACAGCCTTCCAAAAGCGGTGCAGCGTAACTGGAAATAACAGCCGCAATCTTTTCCTCGGCAGGGGATTCAAGTATTTGTTGAGCCGCAACGCTACAGGCGTCAGCAGTTTCCAATTTTTCTGGCAATTGGACTTCGGCATCGCGAAACAACTTTTCAGGTGCGGCTGACTTTTCATCACAATTCGCAGGTCCAAAAATAACGCGGTAGCCGACCAAGTCCTCAACCATCAGCGCAGGATCCAATCCGCGAACGACGACCAAGCCAGTTTGTTGAGTTGAACCATTTAAGTCGGTTAAATGAGCAAAAGGTTCCAGGGCAAGATTGGACCTTTTCGACTCATCGGCAATGACCGAGTGTTTTCCAATCACCAAATCAGCTCGCACAACACTCTCGGGGTCGGCCTTGACGTCTTTAAGTGCCAAAGCGATCGAATTCCCCCAATACACTTCAACCTTACGATCCAACCGTGACTCCAGGTATTCACCCAGGTATTCATATTTGCGCTGTGCATATCCTTCAACACAATCACAAGCCAAACGATCACTCAACGGGTCCATCACGACGACCACCAGCGGTGATGTATTATGGGCATTGGAATCACCAAGTTGAGCCTCGACAGAAAAAACCAAGAGACTCCAACAGCATATCGTACCCACCAACAAACAAAACGGACGCATCATTGTTCATCTCCTGAAGTTGACGAATTGGCATCAGCGGTTGGCGGGCAAACCTCACTCGCCTCGTCGCAGCAGACTTTTTCAAAAACAAGTGGCTTAGGCAATTTGGAATAATCATCAGCAATCCAAATCGTCAGTCGATCCCCGTCGAGCCTTGCCGTTACGACAAATTCGATCAATCCAGAGCGATCTTCGAGATCCATCGTCAACGTTCCAGCTTCCAGGCTCTGCGGAACGACACGATACCGTGGATCTGCGTCCCCACGTACGATCATCATCTCCAGCTCTCCGTCGTCGATATCGCTTCCTTTAGCCGCTCGTTTTGAACGGGTCATTTCAGCTTGCATATATCTTGATTCGGTATCAAACTCGATGCTGGAAAAGTTCGTTTTCTTCGCCAAATACCTAGCCATTGTCATGTCGCCATCGTTGTTGTCAACGACTATGGATTCTTGGCTACTGGCTTCCCGATCTGAAGGAGCATCAACCTTTGTCGTCAAGGGCAGGCTCCTCTCGACTGCTACCGAGGCTAATTGCTTATTCTCATCGGCCGTCGGTTGTGATTCCGATTCGGTGATCCGTTCCCAGCGACCCTGAAGTCGAGCGAATTCTTCCTGGGCCTGAACTTTTGCGGAGCTGACACTCGATGTGTCTTCCGCCTCAGCATTTGGAACCAGAATACAAATTTTGTTTTTGTCCTGATATTGAATGTAGTAGCGATCTCGAACGGCGTCGAATCCCAGCGCAACGTGCTTGCAACCGGCACCAATCCTTGCCTTGCCGACATAGCCGATAAACTCTCCAGCCTGATTGAATCGTTTGATCTTGCCGATACTTGATTCGGCGGTGAGAATCTCCCCGGCGCTTGTGCAAATTACATTCATCGGATTGCAACAACTGCCGAAACCGTCATTGTCCCCACTGGCTCGACTGCCAAAGCTGGATACGGTATTGCCGTCTCGATCATAAATACCGACTTGAAACTTGGTATTCTCAGCCAAATACATTTGGCCATCAAAGGCGAATACGTCAAATTGCCCGCAACATCCTGAAAGGCCATCAAGAACCCGTTCAGGATCGGATAATTCCGAGTTAACTCGCCAAACTTCGAACCCGCGGCCACCGGACGTTGCAACGAACACGTCGTCACCGCTGACGGCAATCGAGGGGATGCGTGATCGACTACTGAGCATGTAACTCAGTTGTTGTTCACTAATCTCGGCTGAAAATTGATTTTCCAGCATCGACGTAAATTGGTCATGTTGACGCTTCAAGGCAGTCAATCGACTCTGATCTCGCTTTGAGAACTCCTCACCCTGTTCCTCTTGTTTCGATTCCAGTTGTTCAATCTGGGCCAAAAAAGTCTCAATTTGTTTGGTATAGACTTCGCGAATCTGTACCATCTGTTCCTGGTGTTGCTCGATGATTTTCTTCTTTGCCTCTTCCGCCGATTCCCCCGCCAGATTGGGTGCCACGGCCTCGCAGATAATATTTCCATCCGCTGACAAACGAACGATCTTGCCACTACCACCCACAACATAGTTTCCATCTGCATCGATGGCGATCGCCGTGGCTGGAAAACTGAGCGGAATCTCTCGAAGTAATTGCCGCTCTGGTGAGTAGACCTGTAAGACATCTTTGGCCGGCTTCGGGAAATCAGCGTCCGGCTCCTCGGCTGAATCATCATCCGTTTTTCGCACCTGGATTGCTCTAGATGTTCCAAAACTTACACCAGCAACTATATTCCCCGAATGGTCAAGTTTAAAAGTGTGAAGCTGCCCGTCGCGACCATCGCGCTGCGGTGTCAACGAGTCAATCTCGGTATGACTCGCTTCCAATTCTTGATTCAACTCGGAATCGGATCGCTGCTCCTGTTGAATCTCTGTTGCATCTTGTTTGGACTCAGCAGTGTCCTGAGTGGCCACCACAGCCGGAAGCAATTTTAAGGCTGGTACCGCGACAACCTCGCCGTTAGCATTCTCTTGATTGACTGCGGCAGACGTATCCCCTTCCTGCCAAGCGATCACCCTATGATCGCTGAAAAACATCGCAAAAATAATGAAGCAACTGAGGTATAGTCTCAAGCAGCCAACTTGAAGAAATAATTTGTCGCGCATTATCGTCTCTCCTTTTGATCAAGCAACCATCGGTATCTTAGTAGGTCATGCGAGCGACCGTATCAAACACCGCCGACCATTGGCCAGTTTACGCTGCTTTGATTCTAGAATAAGGCCCGTAAACAAACAACCTCGCAAGAGTCTATTAACAGAACAATCGATCGAAATCACTCGTACGGACTTGAGCGCTCGGAGCTCGGGTTGCAGTAACGAACAAAGATGTTGTGGATTCCCCAATCAACAGGGGGTAACCCATTGAGGTCGCAACGGTTAAAATTCGCCAGCAGCCGAACTTGAAAATCCCGGATTTTCAGCAATCCTGATTAAAGATGTCGCGGTAGATCGCCATGTTTCGCGACGAAATGAGAGAGATCGACGTTCAGAATATTGCCCGCCACACGATTTCGATGGCAGGCGAAACGTTCGCGCTTAAGAAGGGAATGGAAATGAACGTCAAGACGAAGTGTAAAGGCAATAACTGAAATTCAATAGAACGCTTTGGGTTGGAACTCAATTGTCGTCCGTATCGTCGGTATTCTCATCGTCGTCATCGTCGTCGTCTCCTTGGTCGTCTCCCTTGTCGTCTCCCTCGTCGTCATCAACTTCTTTTTTGTCCTGGTCGTCGTCGTCGCGTTGGTCGGGATCGTCTTTTTTGCGAGCTTGATCGGCTTCGGTTTTGTCTCGAATTTTAGACTCGCCTTCGATCGATGCCTCATCATCCTCGGCGATCGATGCAACCGTTTCGTTTCTCGGTAACACACAGCCCAACAAGATCCAGCCCTCATCGATTCCCTTCACGATCATGCCGTTGGGGCCAAGGTATGGGGCAATGTCGTTTTGGTAATCGGCAGGCATTTTCTCCGGGTTTATTTTCTGAGTTCGGGGTTCATCCACCCTGTCGGCGTCGATCGATTGATTAAGAATCTGTGCCAAGATTGTTTTCGAGGTTCCCATTTTGCCTTGACGGAGCATTTCGTAATTGGTTTCCAGCGCTGCATCAAGTCTCCCAAAATGCCGTACCAGTGAATCCCCCTCAAATTCTAGAGAAAGTTCAGTTAGTGCATCAGCGATTCGGACATAGTCATTGGCTGCTGCCAAAACGCGACCGGGTTTCGATTCGAATTGATCGATAATTTTCTTTAGATACTCAACGTCATTTCCGACAAGCAACACATTGCCGACAACCGTTGCCACTCGTCGTTCGAACAGCGGCTTTGGCTTTTCCATCTCGCCTCGATCTGGTTCGGTATCCTCGTCAAGCGAAGGGAGGTAGAGAGGATCGAATTCGATATCGTCAAGTGGATCTGTCGTATCCATCACCCATAATTCGAGATCACCGTGTTCAACGATGCTGGTCTTAGCCCCTTTTTCCAGGTGCAAAATTAATTTGGAAGCATGGATTCGGACAATCTCGGGATCACCCAGAATATTGAACCCGAACACGACTCGCTCACTTGCTTCGCCGATCGGCTTTTCGGTGGCCGAAATAATCGAAATTCTCCCTTCCAGCTGTTCGATCAATAATGGTACATCGATTTGATACCCATCGGGAGCATCTCGGAGCTGATCCAAGGTTTTTTGCCACGACCCTTCCCGGGCCCCAAGGGATTCAACAATATAACCAACTTTCTTAAGGGCTTTTTTTAAATTCCAGTTAAACGAAATGTAGGTGGCGGAATCCGCGGGGACCCAGTCGGGAGGCGATAAGTTGTTGAGATTGGAATCACCACCGCCGTTAAAATCCAACATCGCAGCGGCTCTCAGGTATCGCTCTTCTCCCGCCTCGGCAACCGGTGGCGCGTAGATAAACGTTCGATGAACGGCTTCATGTTTTCCATCGAAGACGCGAACCGTTCCACCCACCCCTTTGATTGCATCAAACCCCTCGCGGCGAAAAATCTTGGCAATATCATTTCCTTCAACCGCTTTTGGGTCCTTGTCTAATGCAACGGCTTGTGCGAGTTCGAGGTAGCCGAACGGTTCGACAAACCATCGCACGTGGCGATCAGGTTGGTCGAATCCACATTTTTCCTGTATTTTTTGAAACGTTGGCATGCTTGCCAAATTGGCCGCATCATGCGTTTCCAGCTTAATCCGGCGAATGATATCGCGAACGACACGTTCGTTGTCGCATGTAAATAACCAGTCACCGACGATTCCATGAAACGCATAAACCTTACCTGGTAAACCACGGGGCTTATCGATGCTCCATTTTGATACTTTGACATCGTCGATTATCAGCTCCTCTTTTTCAGCGTCCGACGTGTCGAGATTTTGTTCGATTGTTGCGAGCAATTTTAATGCTTTTTCTTTGGTGTCAGTAATATCCACCAGTAGCAACGTTGCGTGATCCGGTTTTCGAACATCATCCGCACCTGGCGCGCCGACAATCAAGATTCCAGCGACACAAACTTCGCCAGATGGAACCCCTTCAAAGTCGGCGATCTCCAAACCGAATTGCACATTCTTTTCGTCAAGCCATCCACGAATCTGTTCGGTCAAATCTTGGACGAACGGCGCAATCTTCTCGTCTTCCAACATTCGGCCAAAAGAGGTTTGCTCCACAGCTTTCACAAGCGCGTCGACATCAGGGATCGACAGCCATGCTTTCGTATTTGGCGGGAGCAAATATTCGCTCAACAGCTTTTCTTGCGAAACCGCAACACACTGGAAGAGAATTGCAAAAACTATTGCACTACCGATTTGGAATCGTTGAAGCACGCGAAATCTCCATGGATGCGCCTGACTTGCCGGGATTGCCATCGCAACTCGCCCGATTTTAACTTCAATTTTTGACCGAAATAATTTCGGATAAGTCTCGACCTGAATGGAACGACCGCAGGGTGCGTCGGCGTGCGGATGACACTATCAAGATACACTTCCTGTTGCGCTTTTATCGCTTATCGTCCGATAGTTTCAATTAAGGGGAATGCAAGTTTTTCGATTCGTCTATCTTGCCCATTCCGCAAATTTCAACAAGCTTCATCGTAATGGAAAGCTAGAGCATTCGTAAAGTTGTAATCGGCTAAAGTTTTGTGCAAATACCGACATTCGTAAATGTTATCGGCTTGGGAAAACATTGGCTGTCACGACCTAGAAGCCAACCCTCAACAATGCTAATCTGTTAAGACTCAAACCTTTTGTTGCTATCGAGATGCGATGGAATATGACGACTGATTTATACGAAAACCCGTTGATTTCACGGTATTCGTCGCCGGAAATGGGCCGATTATTCGGTGCGCAAACGAAATTTGGCACCTGGCGACGCTTGTGGTTGGCCCTCGCCGAAGCCCAATATGAACTTGGCCTGCCAATTACACTCGCTCAACTCGATCAAATGAGGGCCAACCTCGATCAAATTGACTGGAAAATTGCGGCCGACTACGAGAAAAAGCTGCGGCACGATGTCATGGCACATGTTCATACCTTTGGTGACATTTGCCCCGATGCGCATCCAATCATCCATCTGGGGGCGACGAGTTGCTACGTGACTGACAACTGCGATCTAATCCTGCTTCGCACAGCCTCTCAATACATTGCAGACAAATTGGCAGTCGTGATCGATCAGATTGCCAAGTTCGCGTTTGATTACCGAGGTCTCCCAACTTTGGGACTCACTCATCTTCAGCCCGCCCAACCCACGACCGTGGGGAAACGAGCGTCACTCTGGGCATTCGACTTTGTGCTTGACATGATCGAACTCGAGCATCGTTTGCAGACATTGGCATTTCGAGGCGTCGTTGGAACCACGGGGACGCAGGCCAGTTTTCTTAAACTATTTGATGGCGATCACGGAAAGGTCGTCCGCCTGAATCAACTGGTCGCGGATAAGATGGGGTTCGCGACGACGTTGCCGGTTACAGGGCAGACGTATACCCGAAAAATAGACAGTCAGTTTCTGGATGTGCTTTCTGGTATCGCTCAATCGGCACACAAGATGGCGACCGACATTCGCATTCTCGCCCATCGCAAGGAATTAGAAGAACCGTTTGAACCAGACCAAATCGGTTCGTCCGCAATGCCCTACAAACGCAATCCGATGCGCAGCGAGCGAATTTGTTCCCTTGCCCGATTTGTGATGAGTCTTCAGAGTTCTCCCGCCATGACCCAGGCAACACAGTGGATGGAGCGAACCCTGGATGATAGTGCGAATCGCCGTTTGGTCATTCCCCAGGCATTTCTGGCGATCGATGCGATCCTGATCCTGCTTCAAAACATTTCAAACGGGCTTGTCGTTTACGACCAGGTCGTCAAACGCAATCTTGAAGAAGAACTTCCTTTCATGGCAAGCGAGAATATCTTGATGGCCGCTGTGTCTGCGGGTGGTGACCGGCAAGCCCTGCACGAGGCAATTCGACAACACAGCCAAGCTGCTGCGGCGGTGGTAAAATACGAAGGAAAACCAAATGACCTGCTTGAGCGATTGGCGATTGATCCGATGTTTACGCACGTGAATTTCGAGGAGGTCATGCAGCCGGCTGAATTCATTGGCCGTGCACCCGAACAGGTCGTCAATTTCATTAGGGAACACATCGAACCGATTCGATCACGATATCAATTGGCGATTCAACGGACGCCTCCCGCTGAACTTCACGTTTAACGGTGGTTTCCAATTCGGATTTCACCTCTCGCAACCTGGATTTTAGATATCACGTACGATCCCAGCATGAACGAGTCAGATCAATCTGATGTTCCTAGACGTGAGCCACTCGCGATCTATCAGCAACAGCTCAAATCGTACGAAGACATCGCAGCCCACAAATTGCGTCAATGGAAACTGGGAGGAACCATCCGGGGTAGCCTGTTTCTGTGTTCGCTTTGTCTGTTCGCATTGGGCTTTGTCGGCTATTCAGGAATCAACACCACCTGGTTTATCGCCAGCGGAATTTTATTGTTGGCGTTTTTGGTTGTGGCTTTCATCCATGTCCGGATCGAGGAGGAGCTGTTTCGTAAACGGTTGGAAATCGAATTCACACGAACGTCAATCGCTCAGCTCGAACGAAATTGGAAACACATGCCAATCATCAAAGTCAACAGCGAGTTCCAAAACTCACCGTTGGCGATTGATTTGGACCTGGTAGGGACCGCTTCGTTGTTACAGTTAACTTGCTCTGCGGAGACCCCGATCGGCCAGCAACAATTCGTAGCATGGATGCTCGAGCTCTCGGAAATCGATCAGATTCGTGAGCGACAGCAGGCCGCCCGCGAAATGGGAGGTTGGCATCAACATCGTGACCAGCTTCGTTTGCTTGGAAGGTTGATCACAACCCAGCATTCGGACCCTTCAAAATTCATGGAATGGGCCACTCGTGGCCACGATGGTGTTGCCGGCGCGGCGATGATCTGGTTTGCTCGAGGTATCACGGTCTACCATTTGACGCTGCTGATGCTTCTGGCCGTTCAGTTGATTCCGCTTGCTGCATTTACGATAGGGTTAATCGTTGGATTGGCGCTCAATTTTCTATTGACGGTCGTGATTGCCGGTCGCATTCATGATGTCTTCAATCAAGTCGCAGCTCAGCAGCAGGATGCTCGCCACTATTTGACTTTATTCAAATTGATTAGCGAAGCGAAGCCGCAAAGTGAATTTCTTCGCGCGCAACAGACTGAATTGATTGCCGATACGATCTCGGCATTGTCGGCATTCACCAGTTTGGAACGGCGTACATGGCTGGCAAATCTACGACGTAATGGTTTGTTCTATTTTGTTTATTTGGCTGTACAATTTCTTTTTCTGTGGGATGTGCACGCCTTGGTACTATTGCGGAATTGGCGAGCCCGTTTTGGAAAATATGTCCCACAATGGTTTGCCGCTGTCGCGCAATGGGAAGCCATCGCGTCGTTGGGAAAAATTGCCGCTGACCACCCGACATGGACCTTTCCTGTAATAGGTGAAACTCCTAAGTCCGAGGCGACATTTCGAGCGAGCCAGCTCGGCCACCCGCTGCTTCGCGATGACCTTCGAGTTTCCAACGACGTAAATGTCGGACCTCCGGGTTCCATCCTTCTCGTTACCGGTTCGAACATGTCGGGTAAGAGCACGCTTTTGCGATCGATCGGTTTAAATATTGTATTGGCTCAAATGGGGACGGTCGTGTGTGCTCGTGAATTAACGATGCCTTGTATCGACTTGCAAACGAGCATTCGAATCCAGGATTCGCTAGCCGACGGAGTCTCGTATTATTTTGCGGAATTGAAACGATTGAAGCAGGTTGTCTCGGCGGCCAGAACTCGGGAGCATGATCAAACCCACGTATTGCTTTACCTGCTCGACGAGATACTTCAGGGAACGAATTCGCGCGAGCGACAAATCGCGGTCAGCAAAGTCTTGGAACACTTGGTTGATTCACGGGCGATCGGAGCCATTTCCACACACGACTTGGAATTGGCGACTGCTGAAAAATTGGCGAAATCCTTTCAGCCAGTGCATTTTCGTGAGACCATTACGACTGAAGCCGGAGTGCGCAAAATGACTTTTGACTATCGCATGAGGCAAGGCGTTGCAACGACCACCAACGCTTTGGAACTGTTGCGCATTGTCGGCTTGGATGACTGAGTCGGCTTGGATGATTGAGTCGGCTCGAATGGCTGGGCTGGAGACGCCAACGCGCAATTGGAAGATTGAGAAATCCTTGCCGAACAGGGGCTCGCTCCCACAATTGCACGCGATGCCGAGTCATGTAACAATCGTCTGGGTGATGGATTCCAAAATGCGTTCAGGCTGGCATCGGCTGTGGCATTAGATGCTCTCGCCCTTGTGGACGACGTTTAAGTTACCCTGTTTCGATCGATTGATGGATATGAACGTATTAGTTGTAGGCGGCGCGGGCTATATTGGCTCGCATATGGTTCGATACCTGGACCAGCACGGCCATCAAGTCGTCGTGCTGGACAATCTTTCGACCGGCTTTCGAGCGGCCGTGACAGCCGGGAATTTTGTCGAAGGCGAGCTGAGAGACCAATCACTGGTCGGTCGACTTTTGCGTGATCATCGAATTGATGCCGTGATGCACTTTGCGGCCTGTGCTCTGGTCAATGAATCGGTCACCGATCCACACAAGTATTATCGCAACAATGTGATCGATGCGTTGACATTGTTGGAAACGATGCGCCAAAATGAGGTGCGCAAAATCGTCTTTTCCAGCACCTGTGCGACCTATGGAATCCCCGAGGAGGTTCCGATCCGAGAAACCGAGAAACAGACACCGATCAATCCCTACGGATTTACCAAGCTCGTGTTCGAACACGCACTAAGTGACTATGCCCATGCCTACGGGTTTGGATTCGCCGCTCTCCGCTATTTTAATGCCGCTGGAGCCTCGCCTGTCGGCGACATCGGAGAGGATCATGACCCCGAAACGCACTTGATTCCAATTGTCTTGCAAGCAGCGATGGGAAAACGGCCTCACGTTACGATTTTTGGGACGGATTATCCAACTCAGGACGGCACATGCGTTCGTGACTATATCCACGTAGATGATTTGGCCGCCGCCCACCTGCTGGCAATGGAGAAGCTCGATTTTGGTTCGCAAATCAAACTGAATCTAGGTACGGGAGTTGGATTTAGCGTACGCGAAGTGATCGAAACATGTCGAGAAATTACGGGACAACCGATTCAAGTGCTGGAGGGTGACCGTCGCGAAGGGGACCCGCCGGAGTTGATTGCGGATGCCAGTCTCGCCCTTCAAGAGCTTGGATGGCAGCCGAACTATTGTGAGATCGCGCCTATCGTGGAAACGGCATGGCGCTGGCATCGATCCCATCCAAATGGTTATGAGAAATAACCGGTGAAAGCTGTGATCCGTCGCCGTCCAATCACGCTGTAGCCGGAATGCCAATGAGCCAGGCAGTTCAAACCAATTGACTTTCCAATAACAAACGAAGTTTGCGAATCTCGGCTAAGTGATCCACACCTTCCTGCGGAGTAATCTGTATACATAGCGCGCGATTATAACTAAGTTTGGTCAAAAGATTGATGAGTTTCCCGTAATCGACGACACCCTGTCCGACCTGTACCTGCAACGTGGTGGTCGTCGTATCTCGCAGGTAGATGTGATGCGCATACTTGAGCAATTTTTCGTGTTCGATTTTACCCGTGCCTTGATAGATGTATTGGCTGGGATCATAAGCCAATCCCAAGCCATTGATATGGTCGCAAATCACTTTCACCGTATCCGGGTCACCGGAAAGACAGTTGTACTCGCTTCGCATACAGACACGAACACCTTGGGTTGTCGCAATCGCGACCATATCTTTAAAGCGTTCCACTTCTTCGTTGAATGGCGTTCCCAGTTCAGATGAGGGAACGACAATCGTTACAACGCGGGTTGCTTTCGCCAGCTTGCAGCAAGCTTCAAACTGATCAAAAAACTCCTGACCTTTCGCTTTTGAATCGAAGAGGTAGGAACAAACATTCATTCGACGCGTGGCGTGACACAGATCGATCGCACGATTCATATTCTCGAGCGGCAGTTTCGGATTTAACTCGGCTCCCTCACTGATCCCAATTTCGATCGCCGTGAATTCCATATCAAATATCTTTTCAACTGCTTCCGTCAAGCTCAATGCTGGGAAACAGGTACTAGAAACGGCAACAAACACTAGAGCGACTCCGTTCTGGGCGTTTGAAAAAACGGGCAAGATTTATTCGGATATTAATTACAAAGCGAACGCGTGATGTAAGGCTACGTACAGACTTGTTCTAACCAAACATGGCCCTGAGTGATAACCAGCACCAGCGCTTTGAGTCAAATGGACTCACGTCACAATTGTTCGCTCGAGCTGCACACAAGCGGTTTCGCTTGATCACTAGCTTATTGTCCGATTAACCATTTGACAACACCAATGCGAATAACGAACAATAATTTATAGTGAATCGCAATCCAGTTCACAGCCGCTCCGGAGTTTCAAAAACAACATTGGCTCACAATTCTCACCAAGAAGTGACGAAACGGACCGTACGGGTTACAATATCGACGCGGCGAAAGCTCGCTTGTTCGCGAGCAATTGCTGGCGTTTGCGCTGGGCACGGGGTATTGAATTGCTCGCGGTTCACTGGCATTTTCCAGGCGCAGTGCCGGAAGTTTTCGAGCGTGTCCAAATTCAATTGCGTTCGTTCAATCAACTCCTTTTTAAGATCTTGTCATGAGGCAAAACGATGTTTCAAATCCAATCCATTTCTTCAATTACCTTGCCTACGGTTTTGACTCGTCCGGGACTTAGCTGTTGTTTAGGTTCTCTCAAAATCATTATGCTATTGATCGTACCCTTGGGAACTCTGTCCCTGTTCGTCAGTGGTCCAGGAAGCTCCTTTGGACAGGACGTTGAACTCACCGTTGAGCAGAAACGAAATTACGAGAACTTTGAACGACAACTGACGAACGTCAAGCTGGTTGGAAGCTTCACCGAGCTGAGTCGTTCTACCACCGAGCTAAAAGAAGAAGAGTACACGATCGAAAAGGTCAGCAAAGCCGAGGACGGAGATCAATGGATCATTCATGCTCGAATCAAGTTCGACGAATACGATTTCGCCGCACCCCTTCCGTTGGATGTCCTGTGGGCGGGAGACACTCCGGTAATCTCGTTAACCAACCTTACCATTCCCACACTAGGGACATTTAGCGCACGAGTACTATTTCACGATGGCAAGTATTCTGGCACGTGGTCCCACGGCGAAAAGGGTGGGCACCTGTTCGGCCGGATTGTGAGGATCGAAGAAAGTGAAAGCAGTCCGGACGATGAACCCGACGACCATTGAGCGAGAAAACCAAGCTGAGTTTTTCCGCTGAAGATCACACTGACCGAAAATAGCAATTGCTCGGGGGACGTCGCTTAGTTCTACAGCGCCGGCTCGATGAAAAGCTGTGGGCCAGCCTTTCCAGGCTGACGCCGTTTACCTGGTTTGTGCCAAACCGGGAGGATTGGGTCAGCCTGGAAAGGCTGACGTACATACCTTGCGCTGTAGGACTAGATGGGTTGCTTTTTTGGCGTCGCACTTTAGCCGTTGCGACGGGAAGGGATACCTTGCACATAGCCCGCGATGCCCGCGTTTGCTTTCCCTGGAGAAGAGCATTGAATTGTCGCGATAGGCCCTATTTTTCCCGAACGACCGCTATTTTTCCCGAAAGACAATGCGACCTTTGGTCAGATCATAGGGAGATAGTTCAACTCGAACCTTATCACCGGGAACGATTCTAATGAAATTCTTCCGCATTTTGCCCGCAACGTGGGCCATCACTTCGTTACCAGTTTCCAACAGCACGCGAAATCGTGTATTGGCCAACGCCTGCGTTACTGTACCGTTTACAGCTAACGCTTCTTCTTTTGACATGAATCCTCCAACTTAAAAACTCGAAAATAAAATGGTTCTTGCAGAAACTCAAATACGAACTGCCGCGCGTGACGCGACCTCTGTACATCGGTCGCCAGTTCTTATCATATCGAAAACTTAAGCTTCGTCCAGACTAGCCAGACCAGCATCAAATCTTGCGAACAACAAATCCACCGGTTCAATCCCGATCGAGACGCGTAACAGCCCCTCGGATATTCCCTGATTGAGTCGCTCGGATAGGCTAAGCCCTCGGTGGCTTGTGACAGTTGGATAGCTGACTGTGGTACTCAAATCACCGAGCGACGGACAGAAGAGCAGACCGCTGTTCCTGATAAAATGATCGACGTTTCCCCGGGATCCGACGTCAAAACTGAGCATATGGCCGAACTGGAAGTCAGGCTCTCCCTCAAGGCAACCCGCATGGCGTTGAAACTGCGTCTTCGCCAGTTCAAATTCCACGGCCTCGACCAACCCGGGGTAGAAGACTCGTTGCACCGATCGATGCCCAAGAAGGAAATTTGCAATTTGCAACGCGGATCGGGAAGCTTGCTGGACTCTCAAGTTCGCGGTCCCAATGCCACGGTCAGCCAACCAGCATTCAAACGGAGCGCCAACCAATCCCCAGGTCCTTTGGGCTTCATGGACGCGTTGCCGAAACGATTCACGACCACACAGCACGCCTAACACCAAATCACTGTGTCCATTCATGATTTTGGTTAGACTTTCCATGACTAAATGGGCTCCCAGCGCCAAGGGTCGGCACAATACCGGCGAAGCAAACGTGTTGTCAACAAGCAGGACGGCCTGGTGCGCATCGGCGATCTCACTCAGTTTTCGAATATCCGCAACGCGCATTAACGGATTTGAAATCGTTTCAACCACGATTAAACTAGTTTCCCGAGAGACGGTCGACTGAAGCGCATCAATGTCAAAGACATCAAAATATTCAGTTCGAATTCCCAATCGAGCAGACTCACTTCCAAACAGAAATTTGGTTTTTCCGAAGACCTGATGACTTACCAGGACTTGATCCCCCGTACGAGCGATTGACAACAATGCCAACGCCAGGGCGGACATACCGTTGGGCGTGATGGCGGCGAAATCGGCTTGATGAAGTTGTCGACATCGCTCGGCCAAGAGATACTCATTGGCGTGCCCATCACGCTGATAGGCAAACCCCTCAAGTTGTTTTCCAAGCAATTGATCGGCTTGCGTGGTGCCTTCACAAATCTGCACCGAACTGACATGAATCGATTGACGAGCAGGTCGCGTGTGAACCGGAGGTAATTCGATATGTTGGGTGTACAAATCGCTAAGGGTTTCCGAAGGACCTTCGTGATTTCGATCGACCGAACGGCGTTTAGTCATTTGCTTACTATTCCAGGAATACAACACGAGAACACGATGATCGTCAATTTGTTGACATCAACCCCTCCCTCTTATTTAAGCATATCCGGTGGCTGCGAGAACAGAAGACCCAGTGCAATTGCCCCCGTAAACGTGTTTGGGGTCGTTCGATTCGTGACCATTTAAACCCGATGTCGCACCCAACCCGCTGGGGTTCCGCAGGTCCGGATTGCCAATCGTCTGTCCGCCGGTCCACAATTCAACGCAATTCAATGCCTGATTGGCTCAACGGTCCCGACGCAGTTCGCGCTGGAGTTCGATTGACGAAGCGGGTTAACTTCTATTACAATGGTTAATCGGCCTGAATCACGCTAAGTAGTCGACACCTTATTGCAGCGATTTTCGGCACCTTGCTGCAAAATGTCGAGTATTCTTGAATGTCCAGTCGGCAAGTTGATCGGATTCATCCCACCCCAAATTGTGCAACGTCGTTGCTTGTTTAGGGGTTCCGCTTTGTTTGGGGATTGAGAATCGAGATACAAGTTGCCGCTAACCATTCGCGCAGATTATGCATCAATGATCGAGCTGCGATTCTGTGCCCGTTGATGTTTTGCAATTGGGGTGCGTTGTCGCGCGAGTGGAATCGCTAGATTCAGTCGAAGACATGCGGGCTAAGCACCGTGTTTAAAATTTGTTTCGTCCTGACCCAATCAATCACAATTTTTAATTTATGGAGAACTCTTACACGTGGGAACAAAAAGAACAGGTAAAGGTCGACGAAAAATCGGTCGTAAAAAACGTCGAATGCGCGCCAAGATTAGGCATCGAAAGAAATAATCGCTTGCGACGACGCAGCGCGCCAATCGGGCTATCTCTAGGACGCTAATTTGAAGGTGGGGTGTGACGGTATCCACTCCATTTGTTTATGCACCAGGCTGATCCCATTTCGCCGAGTCGTCTGGAAGCCGAGCTTGCAACAGTAAGTACCGAGCCGGACCAGTTTCGCTCGCCTCAAACTCATGTATGGTTTGGGCGAAGCCTGATAGTCGGTGCAACAATTCTTTGGAGTGCCAGCGGATTTTTTGCGAAGGCGCCTATATTCGAAAGTTGGCCCCTTGAACAACGCCCTTTCTTGCTGACATTTTGGCGAGCGCTGTTCGCAAGCGCGTTTTTACTGCTGTTTGTGCGCAGAATCACGTTCACTTGGCGCCTGATCCCAATGGTGGTTGCGTTTGCCTCAATGAGCGCAACTTATATGAGTGCGATGGTCTATGCCGAAGCGACCTTGGCCATCTGGTTGCAATACACGGCACCGATTTGGGTATTGTTGGCGGGAACATGGATATTTCGAGAACCGGCTAAACGAATCGATATCGTATTCTTGACCATCGCGTTGACTGGGGTCGGCTGGATGATTGCATTCCAATTGGTTGAACCTGGGAATGTTGGCTTATGGTTTGGCTTGGCATCCGGTTTTTTTTTCGCCTTCGTCGTGTTGTTGATTCGCTCGCTAAGAGATTTGGATATAGCGTGGTTGGTTTTTGTGAATCAATTCAGCTCTGCAATTGTGATGGCTCCATTCGTGTTCTTTCGGAAGGACGTTTACTTTCCGGTCGACGAACAGTGGTTGTATCTGATCGCGTTTGGAGTATTGCAAATGGGAATTCCATACGTGCTGTTTGCACGAGGCGTCCGATCGGTGATCAGTCACGAAGCGTCTGGCCTACTGTTACTCGAACCGATCCTGGTACCGATATGGGTATTTTTGGCATGGCGTCACGTCGAATCCTACCAGTCGCCTGACTGGTCCACTTGGTTTGGCGCTGGCCTGATCCTGTCCAGCCTTGTCATGCGCTATGGCTACGATTTGAGGTTATTCCGACGTTGGCGACGGACTCGGACTAGCCCATTATGATTCGAGATGTTTACATTTTCCATTTACCGAGTTGAACACGAACACTGATGACCTCACCGTCGCGGAGTACTTCAATCGTTACTGTATCACCGACAAAGAACGTTGAGACATTGTTTCGGAAGTCATCTCCGTTTGCGACTTCGTTTCCGTTAAACGTGAGGATTTTGTCGCCGGTCTTCAGACCGGCATTTGCTGCGGCTGTTTCTGCAATGACATCCGTTAGAATGCAGGGTCCCGTTCCAACGGCATAGCGCACACCAAAAAAACCACCACGGCGATAATCCAGGCGATGATCGCGAAATTCCTGTTCCAGTGCTGCTCGTCCTTCGTCGCTGATACGAGTTCCAATCAGTCCCAAGCGACTTAAACCACCAATTCGCGCGAGCAACGGAATGGAATCGTCGTCGATCGACAGGTAACGCAATTCCAGATTTTGTAGCTTTGGCATCTCACGAAACCAGATGACTGAGTTGTTGTCAATTGACGCGCCTTCCAATTCCAGCGAAGTCAATTCGTTTAAGGTCGCAATCAATTCCAATATCTCATCATCAACTTGATCAGAGACAATTTCAAGTAAACGCAAACCCTCGCAACGCCGTAATAGCATCAGATCTAATTTGCTTCCCTTCCATTGCTCTCCAATTCTCATCTGATAGACCATACTTCGATTTCGAGAATCCTCATAAACGTCCAACTCTGCGCCAAGGCTCCGGAATCTCGTGACGACAACCGACTGAATCTCGACCTGAAGCTGCCGCAATGTTGTCGCCGCTGGTTGCGCAATCGCGGGGGGTTGTTCCAACGCCATTTCGTTGAGCAGGGTTTCAATGCGCAAAATCACGGAGGCGTCATTCCGTTTGGCAATTTCTTTAAGTGCTTCCAATGCGCGCAGTCGAGTTTCCGGATCAGTACGAAGCGCTGCATCTCGTAACGGCTCGATCGCTACGTGACCAAAGTTCACAACATCATTTAAAGCGCGAATACGAACGCTATAGCGATCCGAATTAAACTGTTGAATCAAACGTCGGATCTTGTCGTGGTCCTGAAATTCGCTCTCCTGTTTCACCGACCGTACATCGATATCATCTTGAACAAACGATTCCGTCTCTGCTGGCTCAAGCGTCAAGCACAAACCAAAAAAGCCGCAACAAACCAGCGACCAGAAAGATATCAGGAATGCGCGAGATAGATTCATGTCAGTTCGTAACAGTGCAACGCGGTATCCGTATCCCAACTATTCACCGGTACAGTCCATTCATGCTTAAGTCCGATCGACCGATTCACGGGGTTACGATTCATGAGACTGCAACCAACCTTTGTGCCAAAGCAAACCAAGCAAGCCTAATCCGACGCCAAGCATTAGCACCAATGCAAACACGTATCCAAATGGCCAATTCAGTTCGGGCATATTCCACGGCATTTCGTTGTTGAAATTCATGCCATAAACGCCAGCAATAAAACTGAGTGGAATGAAGATTGTACCGATGATGGTCAGCATCTTCATCACTTCATTCATCCGATTACTGATAATCGACATATAGTAGTCGCGGAGGTTCGCACAGAGCTCGCGGTAGGAGTCCAGCAAGTCAATTATCTGATTCGTATGATCATAGCAATCGCGCAAGTAAACGGTTGTATCCTTTGTAAAAAACCCATCTGCATTCGCGTGCAAATGATTTAGCTCATCCCTCAAAGGTCGAATGGCGCGCCTTAGCGCCATTAAATCACTTCTTAAACCATGAATGGCGTCCATGGTATGAACGGAACGACCCGTTGAAATCTGCTCATCCAACTGTTCCATGCGCTCTCCATAGGAATCAACAACGGGAAAATATCCGTCAATCAGTGCGTCAATCAATGCATACGCCAGGTAGTCAGCCCCCGCTTTTCGGATGCGTCCTTTAGAATGGCGCAAGCGTCCTCGAACCGGATCAAAACAATCACCTGGCCGCTCTTGGACCGTCAGCACAAAATTCTTCCCGAGAAACATGCTGACCTGTTCATTATCGAGGTGGCCCCGCATCGTGACCATTCGCATGACAATGAATAAGTAGTCGTCATAGTCTTCGACTTTGGCGCGTTGATGGACATTCACGACATCTTCCATTGCTAATCGATGCAGTCCAAACACCTGAGCTAACGTATGGAATGTCGCCGCGTCACCGAGACCATCGATATTGATCCAGGTTACCGAATCGTCAGCTAAAAAATCACCGACCAGCGAGACATCCGTGATCACTTGTTCAATCAGTACCGATTCAGAAAATTGAATGACAGCAATCGACGGTCCGAGGGCATCATCCGGAGCGACGACAATTCCCGGCGATGCACCAGGAAAATGCCGCCTACGAATTCGCGGCGTTTTTGGCCGGTGGTGCTTCCGAGTCCGGGTTCGAGGCATAAACACTTCCGTTTCGAGATAAACCCAACTTACCAAAAAGGTACTCGGACAACACTGGGCAAAAACTGGACGCTAAAGCAAATTAGGTCGACATTGATCCAATCGATTGACTTCATCTTCCCCGTCGCCGAAGCGGGACGCCTCGGCAACAAACTCGCCCCACCTCATTCACCTGCTCCGCCGCAATGATCAGTAGATCATCGCCATGATTGTTGACAGAGATTATTGACAGGGATCGTTAATCGGCCGTTACTTGTCCAATTGTACCGTTTCCATCTGCCGCAAAGTCGCTTCGTTCGCTGCGCAACGAGGTCCGGTGTCGAAAGACTTGGTTGGCCCTCGAACTCGATTCCCACGATGCCAAATTCTTCAAGTCAACGTCGTCATTGTAACAACTCGGCAAGTGCAATCAAGCGATTGACGGAATCGTCAGCTTCCATGATTTCTTTGAGTTCGGGAATCGCCGCGT